>NZ_SMKY01000092.1 GCF_004349235.1 Actinomadura darangshiensis
CCAAGGAAGGCATGTCCAAGAAAGAGATCATCCGCTGTCTCAAGCGCTACATCGCCCGAGAGCTCTACCAGATCATCACCGCACCAAGCGATCTTGAGCCCGCGGCTTGACATCCATAAGAGCATCCGTGCTCTTCTTTGCATCGCGGGGTTGACGATCGCGATGACCTCCGGACGGTCCAACCCGTAACGCGCATGCTGCGGGTTTGAACCAGCATCTCGGAGCGAAGCCCTCTGAGTCGGGATCGGGGAGGGGGCATGAGCATGCAGGCGTCGTCAGAGGGCATTCGACTGTACCGGGCATCCAATTCCGATGTCATGCCTGACACGTCAGTCGCGGCGGCCACGGCACCTTGGCAGGGCGACATTCCAGGCGGACGTTTCCACGCGCAGGCGGTCATACCGTCGCGCCTTGCGCCGCCGCCCACGAGTCCGCTGGGATTGGCAGGTTACAGCGGCGATGGCCCGGATCTCTGGTTCTCCTCATGCCACGGAGGAGCCGGTACGTCCACGCTGGCCACCCTCATCCCGCAAGGCATGAACGCCGGACGGTACTGGCCCGCGCCCGCGTCCCCCGCAAGATCCCGGGTGCTTCTCGTCGCGCGCAGCCACGCCTCGGGACTCTGCGCGGCTCAGGCCGCGGCCCGGCAGTGGGCCGCGGGAGTGCTCCCGAACGTGCGGCTGCTGGGGCTGGTGGTGGTCGCCGACGCCCCCGGGAAACGCCCGAAACCACTGAACGATCTCGTGCGGTTGATCTCCGGAGGCGTGCCCAGGCTATGGGAGCTTCCGTGGGTGGAGGCCCTGCGCCTCGGCGACCCCCCGGACCAGATCAAACTGCCGTCCGCCTTTTCACGCCTTGCAGGCGACGTGGACCGCATGATTTCGGAGGAAGAACATGTTTGATCTGATGATCCCCTGGATGAGCGATCTCCTTCATTTCCCGGCGCACCTGGCCTACGGCACGGCCGCCCATCTGTCTCTGCCGGACATTGGCGTACACGAGCCTCGGCCTCCCCTGGAGGACCCTGGAATCCCCGACCCGGGCAAGGGCACTGCTCCGCCGCTCCCGATCGCCGACAAGATCCTGCTGATAATGAAATGGGGGGCCTGGACGGGACTCGCGGCATGCGTGACCGGATATGTGATCATCGGAGCCCGGATGGCGATCAGGCATCAGAAGGGTGAGGGTGGCGGCCACATCGCAAGTGTGGTCATCGTTACTTTCGCCACCATGCTCATCGTGTCCGCACAGGTCCTCGTCTCGAAAATCTCCGGGTGAGAAGAGTGACGCCACGATCTGCCTGTGGTGCGAGTGGAGATCGTGGTCGATGCTCCCCGCTCCCACGACGGCGTGTACTCCGGCTGGCTGGATTCGTTGTCGTGGCCGCCGTCCTGGGCATGCTCGGTTCTGCCAGTTATTCCGCCTTGACGGCTGTTGGCAATGTCCTCGCCAGGGACCACTACGAGGTCCATGGCCGCCAGCCGATGAACATCCTGCGACAGGGTGAAGACAAGGGGAGACTGCTCGCTACGATTCCGGACCCTTGCGGCGTAGTGCCCCTCCTTGACTGTATCCCGGGCGACGATGACCCGGGGGCTGATGATCGTCCTATCTATGATCACAAGAAAAAGAAAGTAAGCTCGCCTTCGACACCAAGAAAGACTTCCCCTCATCAGAACGAATACGATGTCTCCCAGCCGATTATGACATTGCTCAGGTGGGTGACCTGGGGCGTGTTCGGAGTCTGTGTCGCGGGAGTGCTCATCGTGGCCACCCGGATGGCGATCAGGCATAGGAGCGGCGAATTCGGCGCGCACGCCACCGGCCTGGTCTGGGTAGGGATCGCCACCATCGTGGCAGCCTCCGTGTCGGCCGTCGTCGGCACCGTCTTGCCCTAAAGCCCAAATTTTACACACCCATTTAAGCAATGAAGGGCATAATCGATGTGGCCGATCGCCTTGATGTCACCTATCAACGACATCATCGTTGAGTTTTTCGAAGCAATCGCGAGACTCCTTGTGGAATCGGCGTTGGTCACGTTCCAGCTCACGATGACGTGGTGGGTGTACACGGATACCCCAGGGGTTCGCGATGATCCAAGCAGTGTCTTCGCATTTCTGCGCGATTACACTGACTGGCTCACCGTGATCATGGCGATGGCCGGACTTCTCTTCGCTGCCGGCAGGGTGGCCATCCAGCGCAAGGGGGAACCTTTTCGAGAAGCTTTCTCCCAGCTCTTCACACTCGTTGTCATTGTATTCACTTTGACCGCTGGACTGAATCTTGCAATATTGGCAGGCGATAGATATTCACTCTGGATTCTATTTAAGGCGATGCCTCCTGACGAAAACTGGAGCGGTGCCTGGGCGAAGGGACTTGACCCGATAGTCCTGGCCCAGACAAACACTTACATAGCCTTCCTCGCCCTCCTCGGTGTAGGCATGTTCATAGCGTCGGCCATTCAATATGGATTGATGTTTTTCCGAAGTGCCGTCCTGATATTGCTCGCCGGGGTGCTTCCAGTAGCAGCCGCCGCGAGATTTACCGCATTCGGAAATCATGCCTATAAAAAAATGATAGGCTGGCTGATTTCGTATATCTTGTACAAGCCCGTAGCGGCGACGATCTATGCCGCGGCCATGTTCATGCTGAGGAGCTCAGACCATAATGACAATATAATGGGCATGTTCCTTTGTTGTGCCGCGGTGTTCGCCCTACCCATGACGATGCGTGCAGTCGTACCCGCTGTGACTGAAACAAACGCCGTGGGCATGGGCGTTTCCAACACCTTGGAGAAAGTTACTTCCCTCGCTTTTGGAAGCACCACCCTCAACACAATAGGCGCCGCAAAGGGGGCCATTTCCTGGATGGGCCGTACCCCCCGACCGAAGACTCCGACTCCGCCGCCTCCGCCTCCGCCTCCGCCTCCGCCTCCTGAAGATGTTGACGTCAACTTGGAACGTCTACCCCCTCGACCACGCGCTCTGGACCCTTCACCCGCCTCAGGGCGTCCACAACTTCCAAGCGCCCCATCGCCTCCAGGCGACGGCACCCGACCCTCACCGCTTCCAGGCGCCCCATCGCCTCCAGGCGGCACCCCCCAACCACCACCGCCTTCGACGGACCGATCCGGTCCGAGCGGCAATAGCAACGTCTGAGGGAATGAGGTGTGCTGAATGGCATCCGACTACCGTGAACCCACGTACGGAAACTGGCGAAAGCCGATCTCGCCGGGGATCGGCCGGCTCGGGCTGATCGGCACCATGATCCTCATGGGCGGGTTGGTCATCGTCACGATCGTCGCGATGGTGTCGCTGCTCCCCGGCCTCATCGGCGCCGCGGGGCTGGGGCTGATCATGCTGCCGCTGGCGATCCAGGACCGGCATGGCCGGAGCGCGCTCCAGGCGATCACGGCCCGGGTGGCCTGGTGGTCAGGGCGCTCCCAGGGCTGGCACCTCTACCGTTCCGGGCCACTGGGCGTCACCGCTTTCGGCTCGTACCGGCTTCCAGGGCTGCTCGCGGCGTCCCGGCTGGTGGAGGCTCGCGACTCCTACGGGCGCCCGTTCGCCCTGGTCGTGGTCCCGTCCACTGGGCACTACACCGCGGTGTTCGAATGCAACGCCGACGGCGCGGCGCTGGTCGATCAGGAGCAGATCGACACGTGGGTCGCCTATTGGGGGCATTGGCTGGCCTCGCTGGGCTCCGAACCGGGCATGGCCGCCGCGAGCGTGACCATCGAGACGGCCCCGGACCTCGGGCACCGCCTCCAGGAGGAGGTCGACGCCAACATTGATCCGAACGCCCCGGACTTGGCCCGGGCGGCCCTTGAAGAGATCGTCTGGAGCTACCCGAGGGGCAGCGCACGGGTCTCCACCCGGATCGCGGTCACCTATTCGGCTGCGTCACGTCACGGGGGCAAGCGCCGCAGCCAGGACGAGATGGCGCGGGAGATCGGAACCCGCCTCCCAGGGCTGACCTCCGGGCTGGGGATGACCGGCGCCGGAGCCGCTCGCCCGATGACCGCCGACCAGTTGGCCCGAGCCGTCCGGACTGCCTACAACCCGGACTCGCAGTCCGATCTGGAGGCTACCGAGGGCCAAGAGACGCGTTGGGAGGATGCCGGACCGGTCGCGGCGCAGGAATTCTGGGATCACTACGTCCACGACGGCGGCCAATCCATCACCTGGGGCATGTCGGAGGCGCCGCGCGGCGAGGTGCTGTCCAACGTGATGACGGGGATGGTGTCTCCGCACCACGACATCGCTCGCAAACGCGTCACCTTCCTCTACCGGCCCTACACACCGGCGTCCGCCGCCCACATCGTGGAACGGGACCGCAAGGACACGCGATTCCGTCTCAACGGCGCCGCCACCGCCGCCAGGGACGAGGTCGCCGTCGCCAGCAGCGACCAGTCGGCTCTCGAGGAGGCCAGGGGTGCGGGGCTGACCCGGTTCGCCATGCTCGTCACCGCCACCGTCCGCTCGGCCGAAGAGCTTCCGCTCGCGGCGGCCGCCGTCGACACCCTCGCGCCCTCTGCGCGCGTGCAGCTGCGCCGGATGTACGGGTCCCAGGCATCCGCGTTCGCGGCGGCCCTGCCGCTGGGCGTCGTTCTTCCCGATCACCTTCAGGTACCTGCGGTGGTAAGGGAGGCCATGTGAGCAGTCCGCAGGAATCACCCCTCGACGCCGCGGACCAGAAGGAACGTCCCGCGGACGACGGCGGCAAGGGCAAGAAGCGGCGCAAGAAGGAGCGAAAGACCGCCGAAACCGTGCGCAAGCCCGGGTACCGGGGTTTCGGTGGCCGCGGCGGCGGCCGGGCCTCCTTCGTGGAGACGCCTCCGGAGTGGCGCGGGACCACCGTCCAGGTGTGCGGGCTATGGCCGTTCGGCGCGGGGTCCGGGACTCCGATGGTGGGCGTCCCGCTCGGCCGTGAACTGACCACCGGTGCCGCCATGTGCTGCGATCCGATCTCGTGGTTCCAGCGCGGCAATCTGATCCACAACCCGTCCGTTCTGGTGCTGGGCAAGCCCGGGCTGGGCAAGTCGACCCTGATCCGCCGGATGGTGGTGGGGCTGACCGGGTACGGGGTGTTCCCGATGGTGCTCGGCGACCTCAAACCCGACTACGTCGATCTGATCCGGACGATGG
Organism: Actinomadura darangshiensis; assembly: GCF_004349235.1. Lineage (GTDB taxonomy): Bacteria > Actinomycetota > Actinomycetes > Streptosporangiales > Streptosporangiaceae > Spirillospora > Spirillospora darangshiensis. The sequence continues at coordinate 5,148 of NZ_SMKY01000092.1, forward strand.
GCGGGCAGGTCATCAAGCTCGGCCGCGGGCTGGGCTCGCTCAACGTGCTCGACCCCGGCGCGACCGCCTCCGTTGCCGCCAGGCTTCCCGAGCGGGCCCGGACCAAGCTGGCCGCCGAGGCGCACGGCCGGCGGCTGAACATGGTCGCCGCGCTGGTCACCATCCTGCGCGGGGGCCCGATCGCCGACACCGAGCGCACCATCCTCAACGCCGCCCTGCGGGTGCTGGACGAACGCCACCCGGGCGTGCCCGTCCTGCCCGACCTGATCAAGGTGATCGACGAGGGGCCGGAGCGGCTCCGCGCGGTGACCCTGTCCCGCGGGAACGAGGACCGCTACCGCACGGCCGTCGACCCGCTGCACGCCTCGCTCCTCGGGATCCTGGACGGCCCGATGGGAGAGACGTTCGCGCACCAGACCACCACCGCGATCGAGCTGGACAACCCGGGCGGGGTCTGCATCGACATCAGCGGGATCGACGACGCCGACGCCGAACTCCAGGCCGCCGTGCTGCTGGCCTGCTGGTCGGACGGGTTCGGCGCGGTGGAGGCCGCGCACGCGCTGGCCGACGAAGGCATGGCGCCCCAGCGGCACTTCTTCGTCGTCCTCGACGAACTGTGGCGGGTGCTGCGGTCCGGACGCGGCCTGGTGGACCGTGTCGACGCCCTCACCCGCCTCAACCGGCAGCGCGGCCTGGGCCAGGCGATGATCACGCACACCATGGCCGACATGCTGGCGCTGGCCGACCCCGCCGACCAGCTCAAGGCCAAGGGCTTCGCCGAACGCGCGGGCATGGTGATCTGCGGCGGACTGCCGCAGGCGGAGATGTCCATGATGAACGAAGTGGTACGGATGTCGTCCGCCGAACAGCGGATGATCGTCGACTGGTCGACGCCCGCCTCCTGGGATCCCACCCTCAACCAGGACAACGAACCCCCAGGACGCGGTAAGTTCCTCGTCAAAGTCGGCGGCCGCCCCGGCATCCCGTTCAAGGTGGAGCTCACCTCCGTCGAAACCAGCGTCAACGACACCAACAAGCGCTGGAGCCACTCGACCACGAGGACCTCCCCCAGCACGACATGATCGGCGGCCGGGACGCGAAACCACGCCCGCTTGCGTGTCGTCACGGCCGCCGGACGGTTCGTAGGTGAAGTCCGTCGAGCAAGTGACGGCTGTCCCAGTGACGACAGAGACGTGAAGGCTCGGGTACGGGCCGGAGCGCTGAAGTGGAGGAAGACCATGCGACCCAATATCCGACGGGAGGCGGTGGTGCTCGTGGCGTTGAGCTGTTTGCTGGCCGGGTGCTCGTCGTCCGGTGACTCGGAGAAGCACGGGCAGAAGGCGGGCTCAGAGGGCCAGGCGACGCCCAACGGCACTACCAGCCCGGACGGCATCTCGGGCGGTGGTGGAGCCGGCGGCGGCACGCCCGCCGGGGGCGGCACGCCCCTGGCCAGCGCCACGTTCAACACACCGCAAATCGCCAACGGCAAGGTCGATATCGCCATCATGGGCCTGCAGGTGCGGGGAAAGCTGACGATCCTGACGGTTCGGCTCACGCCACACCTGCCCCAGGGCACAGACGAGAAGACCAACCCCTACGAACTCAACGGCAAAGTTCCGCTCTTCAGCGAGCTGATCGACACCGTCAACCTGAAGAGCTACAGGGTCGTCAGGGACAGCAGCCACAGGGAGGTCGGTTCCGATGATGTCCAGACCCCCATTCACAATGAGACGCCTGGGCTGGCGACCTACACCTTTGCCGGGCTCCCGGCCAATGTGAAGTCGGTGGACGTGCACTACGGAGCCTGGCAGCCCTTCTCGAACGTCCCGGTTCAGCGATGAAGGTGCCGGCCATGAGGCGAGTTGGAGTGGCCGCGGGTGTCGTCGCCGTGCTCGTCGGCATCCCGGGGATCGCGGGAGCCGACCCGGTCATCAGCGACGAGAACCTCCAGGAATCCATCAGCACGATCGAAATCGGTCCCTCCGTCCAGTCCCTGGAAACGAAGAAGACGGAGGGCAAACGTGTCACCGTGACCATATCCGCCGATGTGCTGTTCGCCTTCGACAAGGCCGCGCTCACGGCCGCCGCCCGCAAGCGGATCTCGCAACTGGCACCGCAGTTCAAGAGTGCCGTCGGCGCCATCGAGGTGTCGGGCCATTCCGATTCCATCGGCGACCCGAGCTACAACCAGAAGCTTTCCCAACAGCGCGCTGAGGCGGTCAAGGCCGAAATCACGCGCGCCCTGGGGGGCGGCAAGCAGATAAGGGCCCAGGGGTTTGGCGAGACCAAGCCCGTTGCCCCCAATCAGCGGGGCGGCAAGGACAACCCTGAAGGCCGAGCCCAGAACCGGCGGGTCGAGATCGTCTTCACCAAGCCCTGATCGCCATGTAACGACCGTGGCAGCGAAGGGGAGGTGAAGTTCGGTGAAATACGCCCCGAGCGAAGATCCACGGGACTTGGTCGGCCGACTCCAGCGATACAGCGGACGGTGGCTCTGCTGGTACGGGAACACGACCGGCCACTACTGGGCCGTCACACGTTACGGCCGGGCAGTGCTGGTCGAGGGGAGGACGGCGAATGATCTGCTCGACGAGATGATACGCGCCGAGGCCTCCCTGGGCGGTTAGCCGGTGGGCTGGAACTCCGGCCACTCGGCCAGCAGCCAGGGAGCGGCCGACCCGAGGCGATGCCAGGTGACAGTGGCGACGGCTATCACCGTCGTCCCGTCATGCAGTTCCCACCGCTGGGTCGCCGATGTGCCGGACGGATCTCCGACGGGAGTCTTCGGATCGACCGTGAGGCCGGCGTCGGCCCAGCCGGAGTAAATGGCCGCATGCAGGCGCTGGTTGCCATAGGTGTACTGGCTCCGTTCCGACACGCGGTTGATGCGGCTCATGTCGCCGGAGCTGACTTCGGTGAGCACTGCGACGCACCTCTCCGGCGGCGGCACCGAGTTCGGTTTCGCCGGCCGGTGCTCGCTCGGTGACGTGGACGGCTGCGGCGCGGCGGGGGCATGCGAGGGCTGGAGCGTGGGAATGGGCTCGTCCTGCGACTGTGGCTCTGTTCTGTGGCCGGACAACTGCGTCGTCGCGACAATGAGCAGAAGTATCAGCAGCGCTGCCCCGCCGACCATGGGGTAGAGCGCGAAACGGGGTCTCTTTGCCGTCTTGTGCGGCTGCCTGCGCACATTGCCGGCGCCGGAGTCCCGCAGCCCTTGCCCGGCCACGTCCAGGACCGGCGCTTCGGTGAACTCGGCAGGGTCGGCAGGCTGCCATGGCGCGCCGGCCTCCGTGCCTCGCCGGATGAACGCCTGGGTCATCGGGTCGATTCGCCAGGTTCGGCCGAACGGGTCGACGACCTCGTGCCTCTGCAGTTCGCGCAGAACGTCGTCCAAGTCGATCGTTTCGGCCTCGACTTCAGCGGTCAGATCGCGGAAGACCGCCCATAGTTCGGCCAGCGGGCCGTCGGCGACGGTCATATCCACGTCCCGTCCCGCCTCTCGCGTCATTCGCTCCCGAAGACCGACCGTCCTGTAACCGGTCCGGACCGCAACAGACTCGCCGGGTCGAATCCCCCGGTGCGGCAAAACGCCAGGTTGCCGACTTCACCTGTCCCCGGACGGTACCTGCCGAGTACGAGTCCCCGAGCAGGCAGGGAAGTGATGTTCGCTCATCTGGCTGCGGCCCGGAAGTCTGGAATCACGCTACGGCGGCTACTGTGGCTCACCTTCTGGGGTGAGCACGCCGCCGGTTACACCGAGGCCCGCGGAAAGCACATCCCGGAGTCTGATGTGGTCGAGGCCGTCAATACCGGAATTCCGTTGCCGGATTACGACAGGGCACGCCAGGTCGCCACACACCTTGAAATCCTCCAGGCTCACGCCGCGACAGGTGATGTCTTCGGTTACGCGTGCCATCGCGCATGGGGCGAGGACCACGAGGCGGCAATCAAAGAGGTGAGCGACGGCTTCCCTGACCGACGGCTAAGCGCTGACGACACAGGAACTCGCCGACGTCCACGGCGTCCCGTGGACGAACCGCCGGATGCGACGAAACGCCCCGCTGACGCGAGCGCGGCTTCGGGCGGCCCAGGTCTGCGGACAGGGGGGCCGGACAGCGGGTCCTCCGGTGGTGCGGCAGAGCCCGAACCCAAACGGGTCCGAGGGAGCGGGTGACGCCGCCACCAGGCGGGGAGGACGTCCTCCGGCGGGCCCTCCATCCCGCTTTGCCCGTCCCGTCGATCCCGATCTAGCCGGACTTCTCCCGCTCCAGCCGAGACAGGTCACCCCGCGCGACTCCGAGCAGGTGACGGGCGACCCCAAGCCCCTCGTGCCCGTACGCCAAGTGCACCAACGCCGTTTCCAGCACCTCGGAGCTCGACCCCGGGATCCGCTCGGTCACATCCCGTTCCAGGATCTGCTCGCTCCGTTCCATCACCGTCTTCACGATGCTCCAGATCAGATCAAGCAGATCTGTGACCTTCTCCACGGTCATACCGGCCCCGGCCAGTTCCTGCCCGTCCTCGCTTTCGATCACCGCCGACCACACCGCCTGCACCTGTTCCTCCAGCGCGTGCAGTGCCCTCCGGACCTCACTCGTCGTTTCGACCTCGCCTTGCACCGTCATGATCCCGCCCAGCCTCCCTCGGTACCGAACGTCCCCGATCCCTTGGTTCTCCACTGCCGGTCTCCAGCCCTTCCACCTGCGCGAACGGAATGCTGGAAGCTCCGGATTCCCGGCACTCACCGTCCGCGGGCTGCTCGGAACGGCAAGTCCCAATACCGGCCGCGTCCAGCGATGCAGCGTGCGGGCCGATCTCGAACCGGTCGCTTGCCAAGACGCCCGCTTTGCGGACGGTCTATCTGTGGTAGGTGCAGGCGCGTTGCCTTCGTAACGCTCAGATTTAGATTGGAGGCAGTCATGCGCGACACCGGTTGGGGCTGATCGGCCGTCCCCAAGGAAGGCCAATCCTTCATTACGCGGCGGCGGGTTATAAAGGGCTGAACCCGACCCCGAAGAAGAAGGAGGCCTCGATGAATGCCGGAGCGCGTGGATCCCTGGTTCAGCTGGAATCCACGCGCTCTCCTGGCAGCAAAGGACATGAGATCGTGCCCCCAGATCGGACGGCCACGTTCGCTGAACTCTTCCGGGTCGGTGAATACCGGGCGCTGTGGATCGCCGGTCTTATCTCCAATACGGGAGACCAGCTCGCCCGGGTGGCTCTCGCGCTTCTGGTCTTCCAAAGGAGCGGTTCACCGTTCCTCACCGCGCTGACGTACGCGCTGACCTTGCTTCCGGCTTTGGTGGGCGGGCCGCTGCTGGGCGGGCTGGCCGACCGATATCCCCGGCGCGACCTGCTCATCGCGTGCAATCTGGTCCGCACCGCCGTGGCCGCGGCGATGGCGCTGCCCATGGTGCCCTTGGCCGCGGTGTATGCACTGGTGTTCGCGTTGGCTCTCCTGGACGCGCCGGAGCGGGCCGCACGCACCGCACTCGTCCGGGACCTGCTCTCCGGGGACGTGTACACCCTCGGGGTGGCGACCAACCAGCTCACGTACCAAGTGACCCTGCTGGCGGGGTTCGGCACCGGTGCCATGGTCGTGGCCTCGATCGGCCCATATCCGGCCCTGGCGGTCAACGCCGCGACGTTCGCCTGTTGTGCGCTGATACTTCGGACCTGTCTTCGACGGCGTCCGGCCGCGGCCGGACGGTCGCCGACGCGCCGGCGATCAGAGGTCGCCGGAACACTCCGGCTGATAGCCGGCTCCCCGCGACTGCGCTCGATCCTTGCGCTCTCCCTGCTGGCCGGGTACTTCGTGGTCCCGGTGGGCCTCGCCGTTCCGTACGCGGCCCAGATCCACCTGCCGACCCGGCTCACCGGCATGCTGCTCGCCGCCGTCCCGGCCGGAAACGTGGTCGGCATGGTCGTGATCGGCCGGATGTTGCGGCACGGGGCACAGGTCAAGATCATGGGGCTGTCCGCGGCACTGGCCGGGCTGCCGCTGACCGCGTGCGCTCTGCACCCGGGCGCCATCGCCTCCCTGAGCCTCTTCGCCCTCACCGGTGTCGGCGCGGCCTACCAGGTGATCGCGCAGGCGGAGTTCGTCCATGCCGTGCCCGCCGACCGGCGCGGCCGGGCTCTCGGCCTGGCGGCGCCGGCGATCACCGCCGTCCAAGGCGTCGGCGTCCTGATCGGCGGCGTTCTCGCCGATCGCATCGGCGCCGCGGCCACGATCGCGCTCACGGGCGCCGCGGCGCTGGCCACGGGGGCGCCGCTGGCGATCATCTGGCACCGGGTCCGTACGAGCGGGACCGGGCCGGACGGTCACCCGGCCGACCGGCCGGGGGCAGCCCCCCGTTCACCGGCGTCGACCTGATCCTATTCCTATTCCGCACTCGACTCATATTCCGCCGCTGCCATCTGCGGGGAGTACATCGAAGAGTACTCAATCAATTCGCCACTCATTCGAAGCACCAGCAGCGGACCGGCGCCGATGAACTGGTCGTCGAGTCTACCAGTCTGTAGATAGCGCTTTGCGGTCGGCACGAATATCCATCCGTACGACCTCTCCACTGTCGCGGACTCGTCGATGACCAACCTATTTGCTTCAGTTTCAGAAAATTCCTCCAAAAGGAAGTCCAGGGCGATTTGTCTGGCTTCCCTCGCTGTGACCATTAGTCGTGACCACCTACTCAGCCGGTTCGATACAGGTCAAACTTTGTGAATCTTCCATCATGGACGGGATGAGTTCCGACCCAACCCCGCCTCTCCTGCCCATCCAGGTAATACAGTGTTCCACGTACGTTGATGACGTTGTAGCAATGCGGCGTGTACTTGCCTCCGTAACCGATGATGATAGCGCGCGAGCCGGAGCCGGCCTGCCGCATGATGCTTTCAATCTGCCTAACGCCGTCCAATCCAGGCCATGATTGGATCGCGCGTAGTTTGTACGCCGCACGCGCGACGGGCACCGCAGCACCGTTGAGTCGCCCGGCCACTGCGGGCTTTCCGCCCAGCACGTCGTCAACGGCCATCGCCGATTCAGGGCAATTGCGCCGGTGCCCCGTGGGATTGACCTCCTTGATAATCCTGAGAACATCCTGTGCCGTGGTCGGTCTGCCCTCCCCCAGTTGTGCGAGCATCCTGGTCACGCGATGGTGCGCAACTCCCATCAGAGCAGCATCTTCGTTCGGCATCTCAACGAAATTCTCGAACATCTGCGTACGCGCCGGCCGCAGGTCCGCGAGCGGAACCTTCGCGCGCCGCTGCGGATCGATCGGCCCGTGTTCGTGGCGGGCCGACAGGCCTCGTTCGGGGTGCGCCGGCGGGGTCTGGTGGTCCAGGAGCCGGTGATCGGCGGACGGCCGCGAGTCACCAGCACCGTGCGGCGTTCCTCGGCCCGGATGCTCTGGCCCGGAGTGGCCCTCCGCAAGCGGCGGCTGCTCATAAGTGTCCGCGGCCGCGAGGGCCGGGCTGGCTTCGTCCCTTGTGGCGCCGCCTGGTCGGCCGTCGTGGTCGGAAGGATCGCCGAATGGCTCGCCATGTTGCTCTCTGGTGACCGGCCCAGGTGAAGGGCTGGACCCTGCCGGCGACGGCTCAGGCGGCTCGGCGGGGCCGGCGGGATGTTCCCGCGCCCCGACCGTGGGCTCGGGATTCGGATCCTGGCGAGAATCGGACCACCGATCGGTGTTGTGCGGAGAAGTCGGATCGTGCAGCGAGTGCGGTGGTGGCCGGGCGGAGTCCAGAGTGCTTCCGGCGGCGATCAAGGGGGATGCGGCCGGACCTTTGGCCAGCTCTTCGGCCAGGTCGCCGACGTTGATGTGGTCAAGGGTTCGCGGGGTCGCGGAGTTGAGGTCGCCCAGGTCGGCGGGACGGTCGATCTTACCCCCCAGACCCTTGTCCGGAAATAGATCGATTCCCTTGGGTCCACGTTTGATTTTGATCAGGGACATGCCGGCCAGTAACGACAGGGTGTGCAATCCGCCGTAGGTGATCACGTAGCCGGGACGGTCATCCCACTCCCGCCACGGGACGAAGGAGTGTGCCAACTCCACCCAGCCACGACGCGTTGTCAGTGAACGTTCCTGGTAGCCCAGATCCTTCAGGATACGGGGGTAATTGCCCTTGATATTGCCCCACCACCGGCCGACGCCGGTGTGCCAGTACCAGCCGTCCTCGCCGTGCAGCCCGGCCAGGTCACCGAAAAAGGTGCCCATTTCCGCGCCGAACCCAGTGATGCCGTCATGCACGTCCTCATACCACGGTTTGTCACGCTGCTGCGGCGTCCCCCACGGGGTTTTCACATCCTTGAGTGCGCCACCCAGCCCATAGCCTTCCTGCCCACGCCGTATGAACGGGCCGGAGGGGACGAAGCGGGTACCTCCGAAGAGCGCGGTGATCCGGTTGGCGCAAGCCCGTTCGGCCTCCTGGTACTGCGCCAGCGCCGAAAGGACATCGTTGTTGAACTTGTTGTTCTTATCGACGTTCTCACCGTCGCTGCGCCAGCCGCCGAAGTCACCGTCCCAGTCACTGTCGATCTCCGCACGGAAATCACGGGCCGCCGCTCTCAGACCATGCAGCCGCGCCACGATCGGGCGGACCTCGTCCACAAAGGCCAGGAGCGCGTCCCCCACTGCCGCCAGCTCGTTCTCGATCGCCCGGCCATGCGACGCCACCTGCCTTGTCGCCCGCAGAAGCAACCTGGTTTCGGGTGCCCTATAGCACCCGGCCAGCCCCTGCCACGCCGCGTCCACATCGTGACCCAACCGCCCGACTCGGCGGCCCCCTTTTTTCAACGCCTGCCCCGCGATCTCCAGATCGCCCAGATGGACGGGCGGAGCCGGTATCGCCTCGGGAACAATCAAGTCGTCCGACACCGCACCCGCACCCTTACCGGTCGCCCAGCCGTCGTCCAATCCGGAACGGCCGGCTCGAGAGCCCCGGACGTCCCCTCACACGTCCATCCCGCCACGACCTCAACTGCACCGAGCCTCAGAGCGGCCGACTCTGACGTGACGGGACCCGACCGTCCGGCGACACTCGCGTTCGTCTAGCGGTCGCGCGTATTTCTCTCCGGAAGCGGAAATGACCCTGATAGATAGAGGGCGATGGCCCTGCAGCTGAGAGGTCAGTGCGGTGCGTTCTCGGTGGCGTTGAGGGTTGCGAGGAAGCTCTCGGCCGCGTCCTGGACACGGTCTCGGTCGCCGGTGGCGAGGAGGTCGAGCAGCAGCCCGCGGATCGTCGCGATCACCAGGGTGGCGGTGCGCGCCGCCGTTGCCGGGTCGGTGCCGGGTCCTTGCGCGTCGCACAGGGCGGCCATCCAGTCGGCCACGACCCGGTCGAGGAATCCCGCGAACTGCCGCGGTGCCTGGAGTGCGTTTCCGTAGACCGCGAAGAACAACCTGAACTCCGCACCCCGCTGCGGGTCGGAGGTCCGCGTCCAGACCGCGCGGGCCGCCGCCGGCAGGTCGGGACGTTCGCCGATCGCGTCGCTGGTGGCCGCGAAGATGCGCTCGCGCAAGCGCCCGAGGACGGCCACGAGCATCTGCTCCTTGGTGCCGAAGCGGTGCACCAGCGTCGTGGGCGACACCCCCAAGGCGGCTGCGACGGGCCGCCACGACAGCTCGGAGAACCCGTGCTCCACCGTGTAGTCGACAACTGCGTCGAGCAGCTCGGCCCGCCGCTGATGGTCGACCGGCCGTCCCGCCATGCCCGTCCTCCCCGTGTTCGCCCCGGCTTGACATTTCTAGTACGACCGTACAAAGAATGGAGGCGGACAGCAAGGCCCGCCGCACGGCGGGCACCCACGTTCTGGAGGTCTCCATGCGTGTTCTCGTTACCGGAGCGTCGGGCTGGATCGGCCGCGGGCTCGTCCCGGAACTGATCGCCGCCGGCCACACGGTCACCGGACTCGCCCGCTCCGACGCCGCGGCCCATGCCCTGCGATCCGCGGGCGCCGAGGTCCGCCAGGGCTCGCTCGACGACCTCGATATTCTGCGCGAGGCCGCCGCCTCCTCCGACGGCGTCGTCCACCTCGCGTTCAAGCACGACATTGCCTTCGCCGGCGACTATGCGGGCGCCACCGCCACCGATCGCGCCGCGATCGAGATCTTCGGCGAAGCCCTCGCCGGCACCGGCAGACCGTTCGTCGTCGCCTCCGGCATCCTCGGCGTGCTCGGGCTCCCACCCGGGCAGGTCGCCACCGAGCGGGACGGGCCGACCGCGGATCGGACGGTTTCGACGAGCGGCAACGGGCGATCGGCCAACGCTCAGCACACGCTCGCGCTCGCCGGCCACGGGGTCCGCTCCTCGGTCGTGCGGCTTCCACCGGCCACCCACGGCAACGGCGACAACGGGTTCACCTCGACCGCGATCGGCTTCGCACGCGAGAAGGGCGCCGCGGCCTACATCGGCGACGGCTCCAACCGCTGGCCGGCGGTCCACCGCGACGACGCAGCACGCCTGTTCCGCCTCGCGCTGGAGTCCGCGCCGCCCGGGTCGGTGCTGCACGCGGTCGGCGACGAGGGCGTGCCGATCCGCGAGGTCGCCGAGATCTTCGCCGCACAGCTCGATGTTCCGGCCGTCTCCATCGCCCCCGACCAGGCCGGAGAGTACGTCGGCTACCTCGCCCGCTTCTGGGGGTTCGACGGCCCCGCCTCGGCAGAGGCCACCCACGACCTCCTCGGTTGGCGGCCGACCCGTCCGGGACTGATCGCCGACCTCAAAGAGGGCCATTACTTCGCGTGAACATGGACTCGGGCACGGCGGCCATGCGCTCGCGGCCCGCCCGGGGTCAGTCCGCGGATGGCGCGGACTCGCTTCGGCCGATCATGTCGAGGAGGAGTTTCGCGGCCTGGTCGGCGCCGTCGGTGCGGATCGTCCCGGCCACGTCGGTCGCGCGGGCAGCGGTCTCGGGGGCCAGGACGATCTTGAGTGCGGCCGACAGGGAGTCGGTGGTCGGCGTCGGGCCGGTGTGTTCCGTGCCTATGCCCAGGTCGGTGACCCGGCCCGCCCAGTACGGCTGGTCCGCGACCTGGGGCACGATCACCTGCGGCGCCCCGGCGCGGGCCGCCGTCGCCGTGGTGCCCGCGCCGCCGTGGTGCACGACCGCGGCCACCCGGGGGAACAGCGCCTGCTGGTTGACCTCGCCGACGACGAAGCAGTCGTCCCGGTCGTCGATCGCGGTCAGGTCGGCCCAGCCGCTCCCGAGCAGGACGCGGCGACCCTGCGTCCGGACCGCTTCGATGACGGCACGGGAGGCCTCCTGCGCGTTCGCATCCCGGATGAGCATGCTGCCGAAGCCCACGTATACCGGCTTGGGGCCGGCGGCCAGGAACGTCTCCAGGCCGGCCGGGAGCGGGCGCTCGTCCGGCCGGATCCATGCGCCGGTCTGCGTCACGTCCAGCTCCGGCGTCTCTTGCCACGGGCCCAGGACCGGGTCGGCCGCCAGGAGCGGGTGTCCGGTGAAGACGTGGTCGCGGACGCCGCTCACCGGCGGCAGGCCGACCGAGGCCCGGTGGGTGTTGATCGTCTCGCCGAACAGGGCTTCGGTGTTCTCGGCGTGCAGGTCCCACAGCTCCCGGTTGCCGGTCACCTCAGGGGGGATCACCTGGCCCGGTCGGCGCAGCGGCGGGTGATGCGACGACGGCAGGTAGCACGGGGACAAGGACGTGTACACATAGGGCACGCCCAGCTTCTCGGCCGCCGCCCGCGCACCGGCGACGGCCGGGAACGAGCCGGTGGCCACCACCGCGGCAGGGCCCTCGGCCGCTCCGGTGACCGCCTCGTAGGCCATGGCGGTCAGCTCGGCAGCGATGTCGGACAGGCCCGCCTTGCCGGGGACCGCCCCCGTCGCCAGCGCGTGGATCGGCCAGCCGACGGGACTCAGGGGCACGCCAGAGTCGTCCAGCAGCTCCGCGAAGTCCGGCGGCGCGCACACCCGCACCCGGGCGCCGAGCGCCCGCAGCCGCACCGCCAGCCCCGCCATCGGCTCGACGTCCCCCCGCGACCCGTAGGTCGCCAGCACAAAGCGCATTCCGCGGTTCCCCGATCTTCACGTTCCGGTGTCGAGGGGCGATTGTGCGCCACGACCAGGGCCTTGTGGCAAGACCCCCCTTGCGCTATAGCTTGGAAGTGGAAGGGAGCGGATGTTCCTCCCTGACTGCTCGCCGGTTGTGATCACTGAGCAGCGTGTGCCTTATACACTCGTTCCAAGCCAAGTCGATCTTCAACGATCGGCTCCGGGCCGGAGATTGGAACGATGCGATGACCGAGGACCGGCACCGGCGGAGCGCTGCGGAATCCGCGGTCGCGGAGCTGGACACGGGTGTGCCCCACATCGCCCGCGTGTACGACTACCTGCTCGGCGGCAAGGACAATTTCGCCGTCGACCGGGAAGCGGGCGACGAGTTCGCCAGGACGATGCCGAGCATCCTGCTCGGTGTCCGTGAATGCCGTAAGTTCCTGGCCCGCGCGGTGGAGTACCTGACCGCCGATTGCGGCATACGCCAGTTCCTGGACATCGGGACCGGGCTCCCGACCGCCGACAACATCCACGAGGTCGCGCAGCGGACCGCGCCCGACTCCCGGGTGGTGTACGTCGACAATGACCCGATGGTGCTCGTCCACGCCCGCGCCCTGCTCACCAGCAGCAAAGCGGGCGAGACCGCCTACATCGACGCCGACCTGCGCGACATCGACCAGGTCCTCGACACCGCGCGCGAGACTTTGGACTTCAGCCGGCCGGTCGCGGTCATGCTGGTCGGCGTCCTGCACTGCGTCCCGGACGAGAGCGGCCCGCTCGACATCGTCAGGCGCCTGCTGGCGGCCGTGCCGTCCGGCAGCTACCTGGTCCTCGGCCACCCCGCCAGCGACATCGAGGTCGACGCCACGGCGTCGGCGACGTCCGGGCTCAACGACAAGCTCAGCGAGCCGGTGACGTTCCGCACCCATGACCAGGTGGCGCGGTTCCTGGACGATGTCGAGCTGGTGGAGCCGGGCATCGTCCAGTACTCGCAGTGGCGCCCCGCCCCGGGCAGCCCGCCTCTCGGGCCGGTATCGGCCTGGTGCGCGGTGGCCCGCAAGGCGTGAGTCCGGCCGCCGCACCGCCCGCGACGCCGGGCCTGGTCAGGTGGCCATCACGACGGCCTTGGGGTCGGTGAAGAATTCGCGGCTGTAGGTGCCGCCTTCGCGGCCGATGCCGGAGTCGCCGGCGCCGCCGAAGGGGGCGCGCAGGTCGCGGACGAAGAAGCAGTTCGTCCAGACCGTGCCGGCCTTCAGGGCCGCGGAGACGCGGTGGGCGCGGGACAGGTTCTCGGTGAACACCATGGCGTTCAGGCCGTACGGGGTGTCATTGGCGGCGGCCACGGCGTCGGCCTCGGTGTCGAAGGGCGCGACCACGGCCACCGGGCCGAAGATCTCCTCGCGGCACACGCGGGCGGTGGGGGGCGCGTCCAGGACGACGGTCGGCCGCACGAACAGTCCCTCGGGGCCCGCGCCGCCGGTGGCGATCTTGCCGCCGTCGGCGGGGACGGTGTCGAGGTAGGACGTCACTTTCGCGTAGTGCTCCGCGGAGGCGAGCGGGCCCAGCTGGGTCGCGGGGTCCTTGGGGTCGCCGATGTGCAGGGCCTCCGCGGCGGCGGTGAAGCGGTCCAGGAAGTCCTGGTAGACGTCGCGCTGGACGTAGAGGCGGCTGCCGGCCAGGCACACCTGCCCGGCGTTGCTGAAGATGGCCTTGATCGACCAGGAGACGGCGAGGTCCAGGTCGGCGTCGGCGAACACGAGGTTGGCGCCCTTGCCGCCGAGCTCGAAGCTGACCGGGGTGAGGTTCGCGGCGGCCGCGGCGGCGATGGCGCGGCCGGTGGCGGACTCGCCGGTGAAAGTGATGCGGTCCACGCGGGGGTCCGTGGTGAGGGCCTCGCCGGCGGAGCCGGGGCCGTTGCCGTGGACGACGTTCAGCACGCCGGGCGGCATCCCCGCCTCCAGCGCCAGCTTCGCCAGCAGGGACGCCGACGCCGGGGTCTGCTCGGCCGGCTTCAGCACCACCGTGTTGCCCCAGGCCAGCGCGGGGGCGACCTTCCAGGTCTCCAGCATCAGCGGGAAGTTCCACGGGGCGATGGCGGCGACGACGCCCGCCGGTTCGAAGCGGGTGTAGGCGTGGTGTCCGCTGTCCATCGGGAACGCCTCGGCGGCCGACAGCCGCGCATGGTCGGCGAAGAACCGGAAGTTGGACGCCGACCGCGGGACGTCCTTGCCGCGCGTGTCGGCGATGGGCTTGCCCATGTCGGTGGTGTCGGCGAGGGCCAGCTCGTCCAGGTTGGCCTCCATCAGGTCCGCGAGCCGGTGCAGGATCGCGCCGCGCTCGGCGTACCCCATGCGCGGCCAGGGGCCCTCGTCGAACGCGCGGCGGGCGGCCGTGACCGCGAGCGCGGCCTCGTCCCGGCCGCCGAGCGCGGCCTCCGCCCAGGTCCGCCCGGTGAAGGGGTCGACGGTGGGGAACCGGACGCCGTCGCGGGACTCGGTCTCCCGCCCGTCGATCACGTGGGGGATCAGTTCCATGGCTACTCCTGGTTGCGTTCTTCGATGGTCACGTCGCCGGCGGCCCAGTGCGCGGCGGGCACCTCGCGGAGGATGACGCGGATGCTCGGGCGGGGCGCGCCGATGGCCTCCTCGGCGGCGTCGGTCAGCCGGCTGATGAGGGTACGGAGCTCTTCGGGCGTCCGTCCGGCGACGAGGGTCACGTCGATCAGGGGCATCGGCCGCCTCCCGGTGCGGCGAGCGTCTTCGCCGCGTCGTCCACGGAGACGACGTCGGCGAAGACGGTGCCCATCAGGCGCAGGCTGTTGCGGTGCAGGTCCTCGACGTATCCGGCGACGGCCTCCCGCGGCACGACCGCCTTCAGGTCGCGGAAGAAGGCGGCGCGGACGGTCGACTCGACGCAGAAGTCGGTGCGCACGCCGGCCACGACGAGCGTCCCGGCGCCGAGGCCGCGCAGCAGGTCGTCCAGGCCGGTGCGGTGGAAGGCGTCGAAGCGCGGTTTGACGATCTCGTGGTCGCCGGGCGCGCGGTCGAGGCCGGCGACCAGTTCGCCGCCCCACGTCCCGCGCCGCAGGCCCCGCTCGCGCAGGAACGGGCTCCGTTCGGCGAGGAGCCCGACGTCGGCGTCGTCCGCCCATTCCATCCGCACCCAGATGACGGGGCGGCCGGCGGAGCGGGCCGCGGCGGCGAGGGTGTTGACGTTCCGGACGAGGTCGTCCAGCCCGGTGACGCGGAGCCCCGCCTGCGCGAAGACGCCGTCGGGATGGCAGTAGTCGTTCTGCATGTCGATGACGAGCAGCGCGGTCATGTGCCGCCCCCGCGGGCCGCGGTCAGGGCGCCGTGCGCCTCGACGGCCGCGTCCAGCCGCTCCGGGTCGTCGCCGGCGATCGCCTCCACCAGTTCGCGGTGGACGGCCGGGCCCTCCACGTAGCGGGTGGCCGGCTCGTCGGGGGTGACGCCGCGCAGCCGGTTCTCCACGAACTCCAGCAGCGAGGTGTAGGTGTGCTGCAGGACCTTGTTCGGCGTGATCTCGGCGATGCGGCGGTGTAGCGCCCAGTTCGCGGCGAGGTAGCCGACGCCGCTCTCCGCCTGCTCGGCCATCTCGGCGGCGAGCCGGCGCAGGTCGGCGATGTCGGCCTCGGTGCGGTGCCGCATGGCCTCGCGCGCCAGCAGCGGCTCCAGCGCGTCCCGCATCACCAGGCAGTCGGAGACGGGCACGGAGTCGCCGCTGAGTTCGAGCATCTTGCGGCCGAGCCGCACCAGCGGCGGCGGGGTCGCGACGAAGATCCCGCCCTTGACGCCGGGGCGGACCGACACCGTGCCGCGCGCCGTCAGCAGCCGGACCGCCTCGTTGAGCGTCGCGGCGGCCACGTCGAACTCGCGGCGCAGGCTGTCCCTGGTGCCGAGGCGGTGGCCGTTCGGCAGCGTGTCCTCGGCGATGCGCGCCTCGATCCGCTTGGCGACGGTCTCGGCCAGGGACAGCCGGGGCAGGTCGGTCGCCGGATTGCCGGTGCTCATGGTGTACGCCCTTCGGCTGCGGTGTGGAGGGGTGGTGCGCGTCGATCGTCGGGGTCCGCGGGCATCCCGAGCAACCGCGCGGCGTTGCCCCCGAGGATGGCGGCCTCCTGCCGGGCGTCGACGTCCAGTGCCCGCACGGTGCTCAGCGGGTCGTGGTCGACGAGGTCGAACGGCGCGTCGGTGCCCAGCAGGACGTGCTCGGCCGTCATGTCCTCGACGAGCCGGCCGAGGGCCCGCGTGTCGAACACCGCCGTGTCGTACAGGAGGCGGGGCAGGTACTCGCTCGGCGTGCGGCGCGTCACCTGCGCGACGGGCTTGCTCCGCCAGCCGAGGTCCAGGCGCCCGCCGACGGCGGGGGCGCACCCGCCGCCGTGCGCCAGGCAGAGGACGGGGTCGTACCGGTCGAGGACGCCGCCGAAGATGAGCCGGGCGGTCGCCAGCGCGGTCTCCACGGGATAGCCGAGCAGCTGCACCAGGTGGTAGGCGGACAGCCGGTCCTTGGAGGAGACGCGGCTCGGGTGCAGCAGCGTGAAGCAGCGCCGCGCGTCGAGCGCCTCCCACAGGGCCTCGTTGACCGGGTCGTCGAGTTCCCGGCCGCCCCCGAAGGTGCCCATGGTGGCGCCGGCGAGCCCGAGCTCGTCCAGGCAGCGGGTCAGCTCCGCCACCGCGCCGGGGTGCCCGACCGGTACCGTCCCGAGGCCGGAGAGGCGGCCGCCGGACTCGGCGACGAACTCCGCGAGCGCGTCGTTGGACAGGCGGGTGACCTCCATGACCAGCCGGTCGTCGCCGGACTCGGAGGCGAACACGAACGGCGGCGCGGCGACGACCTGGTGGTCCACCCCCATCGCGGTCAGGGACGCGAGCCGCAGCTCCATGTCGTGCTGCTCGGGTGCGAGCGGGATCGGGGAGCCGGGCGCGAGCCCGCAGATCGCCGGGTCGAGGTTCAGCACCCGCTCCGCGCTGCGGGACAGGTCGGCCAGCCCCGCGCGCTCCAGCCGCCGCAGCAGCGGCATCGGCATCGCGTGCGTGTGGACGTCGATCACCGGCACTGATTTGCTCACCGGCACGGTGCTACTCACCGCGCTCCGCCATGTAGGCCTCGTACTGGTCCCCCAGCAGCGACCTGATCAGCGCGGTCGCGGCGCCGGAGGTGCCGGCCTTCTCGCCCGTGCCGTAGATCAGCCGGGCGAGCTGGCCGAGCAGGTAGGGGTGCAGGCCGAGCTCGAACAGCGCCCGGAAGTCGCGGTCCAGGATCGCGGTGCGCTCGGCGGGGGTGAGCGGGTAGGCGTCCAGCACCTCCTTCTCGGACGTCTCGAAGCGGGCCCGCAGTTCGCGGTCCCATTTCAGCTCCTGCACGAGGTCGTTGGCCCGCAGCCGCGGATCGAAGTGTTCGAGTGCCATCTCTGGGGTGTCCGTTCGTCCGGTCGGCGGGGTCATGACAGGTCCCAGCGGACGGCGCCGAAGCCGCAGCGCCACTGGTCGACGGCGGCGTAGCCGAGGGCCTTGCACGGGCGCGGGCCGATCGCGCCCATGACGACCAGCCAGGAGAGCAGCTCGGAGGTGCCGCCCGAGCCGGCCTCCTCCATGCGCTCGAAGGTGACGTCGGTGCGGATCTTTTCATGATCGCCTTCGACCAGCAGGTCCATCCACCAGCGGTCGAACTTCTCGTCGATCTCCAGGTAGCGGGGCCCGCCCGGCTCGTGGGACAGGCCCCCGGAGCCGAACAGTCCGACCCGCAGCCCGGCGGGCAGCCGGGTGCGGATCGCCTCGCCGAGCGTCTCGCCGAGCCGGTAGCAGACCTTCTCGTCCGGGACGGGCGGGACCGTGCAGTTCTGCAGGACGGGGACGACCGCCACACCCGTCGAGACGAGGCCGGCCATGGTCGTCGGGACGGAGAGGTTGTCGTCGTAGCGCAGGTTCTCGCGGGTGGCGCGCACGCGCGGGGCGCAGTCCTTGACGCTCTCGTACAGGACCTCGCCCACGTCGGGGCTTCCGGGGAGCTCGTAGTCGGGGACGCGCAGCCAGGGCTTGAACCACTCGTCGGGGCCGGTGTGGCGGTCGGCCAGCCCGAAGGTGAAGTCGTTGTAGTCGCTGACGAACCCGTTCGCGATGTGGTCGTTGGCGATGACCAGGAGCACGTCGGTGCGGGATCGCACGATGGCCTCGTGGATCTCGGCGTAGGCGGCGAGCACCGTCTTCCGGTCGGCCTCGGGCGCCTTGTCGAACCAGCCGGTGAGGCCGGGAGCGTGGCTCGCGGCGATGGCGACACTGATCTCAGCCATGGTTCCTCCGTCCTTCGTGGGGGTTGGACGACGCCGTGCGCCGCAGGCGGAGCGCGATGGCGTCGGCGGCCTGCTCGGCGGCGGCCGCCTGGATGCGGTGTCCTTCGCCGGCACTCGCCGCGGCCGGGTCGCCGAAGTAGCCGTCGGGCGTGACGCGGCGGGCGTGCTCGTACCCCTTCCGCCAGGTCGCCAGCTCGCTCGGCCCGAGACCGCTCGGTTCGAGCCGGGCGCGGACCTCCTCGCGCACGAGCCCGGGGTGCAGGTGCATCATCAGGGACGTCTCCCATCGCCCGGCGTGGACGTCGGGCGGGCCTTCGGGCGGCGGCTCGTCCGGCCCGCAGAGCGTGAGGCGCGGGTCGTCGGGGTCGAGGCCGATGCGGCGGGCCAGCGCGGGCTCGGTCACGAAGCTCGCGTCCACGTCCGCGCGCTCCGACGCCGTCCGCACACCGTCGTGGATCGTGCGGTTGTGCAGGGCGTCGCCGTGGCCGGAGAAGCAGAACACGTGCCGGAAGCCGTCGCGCGCCATCCCGGTGAGCAGGTCGGCCATGACCTCCCGCATCAGTTCGGGCCGCACGCCGTAGGACGCGGGGAAGGCGCCCGAGACGACGTTGATGCCCCAGTAGTAGGGCGGCACGATCAGCGCCCGCAGGCCGCGCTCGGCCAGCAGTTCCTGGACGCCGCGCAGCCGCGCGACGGGCAGGTAGACGTCCGTCCCGGTGGGCAGGTGCGGGCCGTGCTGCTCGATCACGCCGAACGCCCAGAGCAGCACCGCTCCGGACCGGGCGGCCTGGTCGACCTCGTGCCAGGTCAGCTCCGCGAGCGTGCCGGCGAAGACGTCACGGGTCTCGTCACGACTCATGACCGCGGCTCCGCGCCGTCGTGGTAGGTCTTCGCCTGCTGGACGAGCGAGTAGATGTGCGCGCGCAGCTCGGCGAACCGGGGGTCCGACCGCGTCGCGAGCTGCTCGCGTTCGGCGGGCAGGTCGATCACGGCGTCCTCCATGATCACCGTGGGGGCGGCGGACAGCACCAGTACCCGCTGCCCGAGGTAAACCGCCTCCTCGATGTCGTGGGTGACGAACAGGACCGTCATGCCGAGCCGCTGCCACAGCTCGCGGGTGAGGTCCTCCAGCTCGGCGCGGGTCTGCGCGTCCACGGCGGCGAACGGCTCGTCCATGAGCAGCACGGAAGGCTCGTAGGCGACGGCGCGGGCGATCGCGACCCGCTGCTGCATCCCGCCGGACAGCTGCCAGGGGTAGGCGCCCCCGGCGTCGGCGAGGCCGACCGACTCCAGCGCCTCGGCGACGAGCTCGCCGCGGCGCCGCTTGGCCACCTTCTTCTGCTTGAGCGGCAGCTCGATGTTCTGCTCGACGGTCATCCACGGGAACAGGCTGCGCCCGTACTCCTGGAAGACGACCGCCATGTTCTCGGGCGGCCCGTGCACCGGGCGGCCCTCCAGCACCACCTCGCCGCCGCTCGGCGCGAGCAGCCCCGCGACGCACTTCAGCAGGGTGGTCTTCCCGGCGCCCGACGGGCCGACGATGCAGGCCAGCTCGCCGTCGCCGATCCCGAAGGTGAGGTCGCGCACCGCCTCCACCGTCCGGTCGGCGGCCTGATAGGTCTTCCTGAGCCCGCACACGTCTAGCAGAGCGGTCATGATTCTCCCTTCTGGGCCTGGCGCCACCCGCGGTGCCAGCGGAGCACGCGGGCCTCGAACCGCCCGAACAGCAGCGACAGCAGGAATCCGAGCAGGCCGAGCAGCAGGATCCCGCTCCACATCTCGGGGACGGCGAACCCCCGCTGGAACTGGACGATCGTGTAGCCGAGGCCGCTGGAGCTGGCGAACATCTCGCTGATCACCATGAGGATGATCGAGATCGACAGCGCCTGCCGCATGCCGGTGACGATCTGCGGGGACGCCGACGGCAGGACGAGGCGGCGCAGCCGGGCGGCGCCGGTCAGCCCGTAGGAGCGGGCGGTGTCGGCCAGCACGTCGTCGATCGCGCGGACGCCCTCGGCGGTGTTGAGCAGCACCGGCCACAGCGAGCCGGCCACGATGACGGTGATCTTCATGGTGTCGCCGATTCCGGTGAACAGCATCAGCACCGGGATCAGCACCGGCGGCGGGACGGCGCGGAGGAACTCCAGCACCGGCTCGGCCAGCAGCCTGATCCGGCGGTTGGACCCGATGAGCACGCCGATGGCAACGCCCAGCACGACCGCGCCGACGTATCCGGCCGCCAGGCGCAGGACGCTCGGCAGCACGTCGTCCATGAGGCGGTCCGAGAACCACGTCTTGCCGAAGGCGCTCAGGATGGTGCGCAGCGGCGGGAAGTAGAAGCTGGTGCTCTGCGCGGTCAGCACCCACCAGAGCACCAGCAGGATCGCGGGCAGGGCGAGCAGGTAGGCGAGACGGCCGGCGCCGTGCAGTGCGGTCCTCACGTGCGGTGCGGTCCTCACGCGGGCACCTCCGTCCGGATGGAGGTGTGCCAGGCCAGCACCCGCCGCTCCAGCGCCCGGGTCAGGAGGTTCACGCCGACCCCGAGCGCGCCCGTCACGAGGATCAGCGCGTACATGTCGGCGACGGCGTTGCTGGCCTGGGCCAGCGCGATCTCGCTGCCGAGCCCCGGCGCGCCGATGATGAGCTCGCCGGCGACGGCCAGGATCAGCGCCACCGACGCGGCGAGCCGCACGCCCGTCAGCAGGTACGGCAGCGCGGTCGGCCAGACCACGTGCCGCAGCCGCGCCCACCGGGAGAACCGGAAGCTCGCCGCGGTCTCCCGCGCCACCGGGTCGACGTCCTGCACCCCGTGGACGGCCTGCAGCAGGATCGGCCACGTCGCCGCGTACACCACCAGCATCAGCGTCGAGCCGAGCCGCGTCCCGTAGAGCAGCACGGCCAGCGGGACGAGGGCGACCGACGGGATCGGGCGCAGGAACTCGATGGTCGAGGCGGTGGCCTCGCGCAGGAAGGGCACGCTGCCGATCAGCAGCCCGAGGCCCAGGCCGGCGGCGAGCGCGATGGCCAGCCCGTACCCCCAGCCGCGGAGCGTGTCGAGCAGCGCGCCCCAGAACGCGCCGCCGCCGGCCTCGTCGGCGAGGGCGCGGACGATGGCGCTGAACGGGGGCAGGTCGTCCGGCGAGACCGCGCCGCTGCGCGGCAGCACTTCGAGGAGGAGGGCGAAGGCGGCGATCCCGATCGGGCCGAGGAGCCGGTCGGGCACGAACCCGGCGCGGCTCCGGCGGCGCGGCCGGGCCGTCGTGGTCATCGGAACGGTCCTCGCCATGTCACTGGTCGAACAGGTCGTCGAGCGGGCGGGTGCTGCCGATGAGGCCGGTGTCGACGGTGAGCCGCGCGAGCGGCGCGATCTCCGCCTTGCCGGCCTCCGGGTTCCAGCCCGGCAGGGTCACCTTGTCACTCAGGCCCGGCTCCAGCTTCAGGTAGCCGTTCAGCGCCCCCCTGGCCTCGTCCGGGTGACTCTCGGCGTAGCTCATGGACTCCTTCAGCGCGGCGGTGAACCTCTTCACGACGTCGGGGTTCTTCCCCGCGTACTGCTTGGAGGTGAACCAGCCGGCGAACGGCAGGTGCGCGCCCATGCCGGCGTAGCTGACCGGCAGCCGCTTGGCGCCCTGCCCCTCGGCGACCGTGATGAACGGCTCGCTCAGCATCGCGGCGTCCACCTGGCCGTTCTTCAGGGCCGCGGGCATGTTGGGGATGGGCACCTCGACCAGTTCGGCGTCGCCGCGCCGCAGCCCGTTCTTCTTGAGGACGGAGGCGACCGCGACCTCGTTGATGCCCTTCAGCGTGTTGACCGCGATCTTCCTGCCCTTCAGATCGGCGACCTTCGCGATCGTGGAGTCGCGGGTCATCAGCTGCCCGGACCCGTCGTCCATGGGGTCGCCGGACGCGCGGGCGCCGACCGACACCATCGTCACCGGGACGCCCTTCTCCCGCGCGACGAGCAGGCTGACGATGTTGGAGTAGCCGAACTGGAAGTCGCCGCTGACCACGGCGGGCACGATGGCGGCGCCGCCCTGCGCGTCCTGGGTGGTGACCTTCAGCTTGTGGCGGGCGAACACGCCCTTGGTGACCCCGAGCTTCACCGGCGCGATGTCGATGATCGGGATGACGCCGAGCTTCACCTCCGCCGTGCCGTCGGCGGAGACCTCGCCGGCACCGCCGCCGGCGCCGCAGCCGGTCAGGGCGGTCAGGGCCAGCGCGGCGGCGGCCGCGCACGCGACGAAGGGGCGTCTGGAGTGGTCGCGATGAAGAAGGGACATGTCGGTACTCCCGGGAGGAGGCGCGCCAGGTGCGGCGAGGTCGTCAGGTGGTTCCGGTGAGGGAAAGGGCTCCGAGTGAGGCGAACTCGGCGCAGAGGGTGCCGCCGGCTCGCAGGGGGTGGGCGTCGGTGAGGCCGCCGGTCAGGACGATCCAGCCGGGCTCGATGGCCTTCCCGCGCCCGGCCAGCTCGTTCGCGGCGAGGGCGAGGGCGTTCGCGGGATGCCCGAGGACGGCCGCGCCCGTCGCGGTGTCGACGGTGCGTCCGTCGACGTCGAGCCGGCATTCCTCGGCCGCCAGGTCGAGGCCGTCCGGTGGGACGGCGCGGGCGGAGATGACGAACCGGCTGGAGGACGCGTTGTCGGCGACCACGTCCGGCAGGGTGAAGTCGAAGTCGCGGAAGCGGCTGTCGATGACCTCGAACGCGGCGTGCACGCTCGCGACCGCCCGCATCGCCCGCTCCGCCGTCACGCCGGGGCCGCTCAGCCGCTCGCCCATGATGAAGGCGATCTCCGGTTCGGCGCGCGGGTGGATGAGCCGCCCCACCGGCGCGAGCTCGCCGGGCGCCATGGTCATCGCGTCGGTGAGCCAGCCGGTCAGCGGGACGTCGACGCCCATGCGCCGCTGCTTGGCGCGCGACGTCAGGCCGAGCTTGACCCCGACGACGGTCTCGCCGTCGCGCACCTTGCGGTCCAGCACGGCGTCCTGGATCCGGTAGGCGGTGCCGAGATCGAGGTCCGGCCACCGCTCGGTGACCTTGCCCCCGTCCTCGCGGTCGCGCTCGCGGCGCAGCAGTTCGGCGACGGCGGTCTCGATCGTCCGGTCAGCCACGGCTCTGGCCCCTTCGGCGGTAAGGCGTCCTCATGGCGCACCAACCTAAGGGCCACATTGAATATATTCAATAGATCGATACTAGCTTTTTCCGGGCATGCCGCAGCCCAGCCACGCCCTCGGGGCAGGCCGGGCTCAGGTGGAGTCGCGAACGATGAGCTCGGTGGGGAGGATCAGCGGCTCGGCCTGGACGTCCACTCCGGTGAGGATCATCCGGACGATGCTCTGGGCGACCTCGTCGATCGGCTGGCGGACGGTCGTCAGCGGCGGATCGGTGTAGCGGGCCGCGTCGATGTCGTCGAAGCCGACGACGGCGACGTCGCCCGGGACGCGGCGGCCCGCCTTCCGCAGGGCGTGCAGGGCCCCGCTCGCCATCAGGTCGCTCGCGGCGAACACCGCGTCGAGGCCGGGGTCGTCCTCCAGGAGCTGGCCCATCGCGGCCGCCCCCGACTCGCGGGTGAAGTCGCCGATGGCGGCGAGCGACCGGCGGCCGGTGCCGGAGAGGGTCTCGCGGTAGCCGGCCAGCCGGTCCAGCCCCGCGGACATGTCGAGCGGGCCGCTGATCGTGGCGATCCGCCGCCGGCCCCTCGACAGGAGGTGCTGGACGGCGGCCCGCGCACCCCCGAAGTTGTCGGCGTCGCAGTACGGGGGCCTGGCCGTGGACACCGGCCGGCCGTGCGACACCACGGGCACGCCCGTCCGCATCAGCGCCGCGGGCAGGGGGTCCGAGCCGTGCAGGGACAGCAGGATGACGCCGTCCACGTGGCCGCCCGCGACGTACCGCTCGACCCTGGCCTGCCCTCCCGGCGAGGACGGCATCATGAGCACGACCTGCTTGTCGGCCGCCTCCAGCTCCTGGCTCACCGTGCGGATGACCTGGGAGAAGAAGGGGTCGTCGGAGAAGACGCGGGCGGGCGGCTCGGAGACCACCAGCCCGATCGATCCCGTGCGCTGGGTGACCAGGCTGCGGGCCGCCGAGTTCGGGACGTAGCCGAGTTCCTCCACGGCGCGCAGTACGGCCGTGCGGATCTCCGCGTTCACGGTGTCCGCCCCGTTGACCACGCGGGACACCGTGGCGCGGGAGACTCCGGCCCTGGCCGCCACGGCCTCCAGCGTGGGACGTTTCATTCCGGTTCTCCCCCGAGTCCGTTGCGGGCGATGACGTCACGGAACCACCCCGCGCTGTCCTTGGGAAGGCGGCGCTGGTCGGCGTAGTCGACGTAGACGATCCCGAACCTCTTGCCGTACCCCTCGGCCCACTCGAAATTGTCCAGCAGCGACCATACGAGATACCCCCGCAGGTCCGCACCGGCGGTGAGGGCGGCGTGCGCGGCGCGCAGATGCCCGTCGATGTACCGGATGCGGGCGTCGTCGCGTACTCGTCCGTCCGCGTCGGGGACGTCGTGGAACGCGGCGCCGTTCTCGGTGACCACGAGGGGCGTGCCCGGGTAGTCGCGGCTGAGCCGGACCAGCAGGTCGCCCAGGCCGTCCGGGACGATCGGCCAGCCCATCGCCGTGAGCGGGGG
>NZ_SMKY01000093.1 GCF_004349235.1 Actinomadura darangshiensis
CTGGTTGCCGACTCCCCGAGGCATATCGCAGGCTCCCACGTCCTTCATCGGCTCCTGATGCCAAGGCATCCACCGTATGCCCTAAAAAACTTGAACACACAAAACGATCAAAACAAATCGCAGACAAGAACACGATCCAAAGACCGCATCCTCGCCAGAGATGCTCGCGTCCACTGTGCAGTTCTCAAAAAACAACCGGGCCCACCAGAACCGCACCCCCGTCAGGAGATGCGGTCCAGGTCCCGCAGTCCGAGGCCACCAGGCAAACCGCCCGTTTCCTCAGGACCCAACAGCGTGTCCAACCCGCCACCCACCCGACGCCGCCGTTCCCCACCCCAGGTTGCCCTGGGGCGGTACTTGCCGGCTCACACGAGCGGTGAGCTGAGTAGCCAGTGCTCCACATCCATGAGCAGCCACCTGACGAACATGCGCCGTCACTGGTGGCCACCGACCTGGGCTCTTCCGTGGAAGCAGCCCCGGCCAGTTGTTTGCTCCTTAGAAAGGAGGTGATCCAGCCGCACCTTCCGGTACGGCTACCTTGTTACGACTTCGTCCCAATCGCCGGCCCCACCTTCGACCGCTCCCCCCACAAGGGTTGGGCCACGGGCTTCGGGTGTTGCCGACTTTCGTGACGTGACGGGCGGTGTGTACAAGGCCCGGGAACGTATTCACCGCAGCGTTGCTGATCTGCGATTACTAGCGACTCCGACTTCACGAAGTCGAGTTGCAGACTTCGATCCGAACTGAGACCGGCTTTAAGGGATTCGCTCCACCTCACGGTATCGCAGCCCTCTGTACCGGCCATTGTAGCATGTTTGCAGCCCAAGACATAAGGGGCATGATGACTTGACGTCATCCCCACCTTCCTCCGAGTTGACCCCGGCGGTCTCCCATGAGTCCCCACCACAATGTGCTGGCAACATGGAACGAGGGTTGCGCTCGTTGCGGGACTTAACCCAACATCTCACGACACGAGCTGACGACAGCCATGCACCACCTGTCACCGGCCCAAAAAGGACCCCGCATCTCTGCGAGTTTTCCGGCAATGTCAAGCCTTGGTAAGGTTCTTCGCGTTGCGTCGAATTAAGCAACATGCTCCGCCGCTTGTGCGGGCCCCCGTCAATTCCTTTGAGTTTTAGCCTTGCGGCCGTACTCCCCAGGCGGGGCGCTTAATGCGTTAGCTACGGCGCGGAATCCGTGGAAGAACCCCACACCTAGCGCCCAACGTTTACGGCGTGGACTACCAGGGTATCTAATCCTGTTCGCTCCCCACGCTTTCGCTCCTCAGCGTCAGTACAGGCCCAGAGAACCGCCTTCGCCACCGGTGTTCCTCCCGATATCTGCGCATTTCACCGCTACACCGGGAATTCCATTCTCCCCTACCTGCCTCTAGTCTGCCCGTATCCACCGCAGACCCACGGTTAAGCCGTGGGCTTTCACGACAGACGCAACAAACCGCCTACGAGCTCTTTACGCCCAATAATTCCGGACAACGCTTGCGCCCTACGTATTACCGCGGCTGCTGGCACGTAGTTAGCCGGCGCTTCTTCTGCAGGTACCGTCACGTTAGCTTCGTCCCTGCTGAAAGAGGTTTACAACCCGAAGGCCGTCATCCCCCACGCGGCGTCGCTGCGTCAGGCTTCCGCCCATTGCGCAATATTCCCCACTGCTGCCTCCCGTAGGAGTCTGGGCCGTGTCTCAGTCCCAGTGTGACCGGTCGCCCTCTCAGGCCGGTTACCCGTCGTCGCCTTGGTAGGCCATCACCCCACCAACAAGCTGATAGGCCGCGAGCCCAACCCTGACCGAAAAACTTTCCACACACCCCCATGCGAGAGCGCGTCATATCCGGTATTAGACCCAGTTTCCCAGGCTTATCCCAAAGTCAGGGGCAGGTTGCTCACGTGTTACTCACCCGTTCGCCGCTCGAGTACCCCCGAAGGGGCCTTTCCGCTCGACTTGCATGTGTTAAGCACGCCGCCAGCGTTCGTCCTGAGCCAGGATCAAACTCTCCATTAAGGCCAAACGACCAACCAGGGGGCGAACCCCAGCCGACCAAACCTCGGAAACAATCCTGACAAACAACCCCCCACAACGAGGGGTCGTGTTGCCTCAAAGAAATCCCCACCACCCCCAACAGGGGCGGCACGGGGCGACCCGGCCCAAAAGAGGCCGAGCCGATAAAGGCACTGGCTTTTAACACGCTGTTGAGTTCTCAAGAAACGGACACCCACCGCGCTGGATTCGCTTTCGCGTTTCCCGCTCCGGGGCGACTCGCTTTACTTTATCGGTTCCGCCCGGCTTGTCAATTTCCGGGCTTCTCCGATACGCCTTTTCAGTGTCGCTTTCGCGGCACCTTCCGGGCGGTGGAGCTATTTCATCAGATCCGGCCCGATTGTCAAACTCGAACCTTTCCCGACCCACCACAACGCAACGGGCGCGACGATGTCGCGTCAGCTGGATCGTAGATGGTTCCCCTGGGCCGGCCGCCGTTAGGCGTCCCGCACTCCCGTGGGGCGAAGTGAACAGTATGCCCAAGGAGAGGGAACGTCAAACCGGCTCGCACACATCAATGTCGCCGGATCGGTGTCGCAGTCGGCCGGAGGCGGCTTCGACACCCGTCCGACCTTGGGTTTTGCCCGGATACGTCCCACCCGAACCACTCGAACAACGCATTCCAGGCCGCCAATGTCTCTTTTTGGCAACGCGGGCCGGCGGCGGCGCTCACGGCTTGGCCAGATACCCGCCGACGAAGAGAACTCCTTCGGCCAGGACCCAGGCGAAGGCCGCCGCGGTAAGGAGCGCGTCCAGCCGGTCGGGCCTGCGCCTGACTCCGGGCATCGCCCACGCGGCCACGGCTACGGCCGCGGCGATCACGGCCACCGGCACGGAGAACCGCACGGCGTCGTCGAAGCCCGCGCCGCATCCCGGGTCGTACCGGTCGGCCTCACCGCAGAAGGCGGTGTCGCCCCAGCCGCCGAAGGCGGAGAAGAACCAGAGGGCGGCCAGCGCGCAGTTCGCGATCGTCGGGATGGCCGGCGATATCCACCAGCTGCTCGAACGCCCGGACATGGCCTGCACGAACGGACCGTACCTCGCCTCGCGGGCCTCGGGAAGTCCCCTTTCCGGGGCCCGGCACGGTCAGGTGATCTCCTTGGCCTCGTGGAGGCTCATGTCCATGGCGATCGCCGTCATGACCACCATCGTGCGCAGCGGTTCCCGGACGGGGTCGGAGATGTCGACGGCGTACTTGTCGGCCGTCGTCAGCAGGTGCGTGGCGAGTCCCGCCCACTTCTTCCGGACGTGCGCCACCTTCACGCCGTCGGCGTCCGTCACCTCGAAGTTGTTGCGCGGCACGTCCACCTCGACCGCGCCGATCAGCGTGCCGTCATCGTCGTAGATCACGTAGCGGCGGCCGGCCCGCTCCGTCACGAACGAGCCGACGCGTTCACCGTCGGGCTGGAATACCTCGGTGTACTCCCATCCGCTCTGCTTGTCGACGATGAGCAGCGGCTCGCCGTCCGGCGTCGTCAGCAGGACGGCCCGCGCATCGAGGTTCGACTTGCCGGGGAACAGGCCCCGCATGGCCAGGGCTTCCCCCTGCTCGTCCGTCGGGGCCGCGATGGCGAGGACGACTCCGTCACCGTCCAGCACCTTGTACCGCGACTTGGCGAACGGTCCCCTGCGCGGCTGTTCGACCCTGAGCACCGGGGAGCTGAACACTTCGCTCACGTGGTCTCCTGCCTCATCGGCCGCATCCGCGGACCGCTTCACTGTTCACCTGTACGACGCCCGCAACGGCTAAGGCGCTCCGTCCAACCCCGCGATCCTGCCAAGCCACAGGCCCGCAGGGGAAGCACTTTCCGCGTTCGGCCACCCTCACCGCATCCCTCGGGCACCCATCCTCAGCCGGTTGACCTGCACTCGCGCGGGCCAACGCGGCCGTCCGGGAAACACTCTTCTGCCGGAGAGGCCATCCCCCCGCACCGATCCCGGCCGGGCGGCGCTCTGACCGCGGACGGCGAAAGGGGCGGCCCCCGAAGGAACCGCCCCTCTCATCCGCTGGTGGAACCGCGGATTACGGACCTGCTCAGAAGTCCATGCCGCCCATGCCGCCGGACGGGTCACCGGCCGGGGCCGGGTTCTTCTCCGGCTTCTCGGCGATGACGGCCTCGGTGGTCAGGAACAGCGCGGCGATCGACGAGGCGTTCTGCAGCGCGGACCGGGTCACCTTGGCCGGGTCGAGGATCCCCGACTCGAACATGTTGGTGTACTCGCCGGTGGCGGCGTTCAGTCCCTCACCCGGGGTGAGGTTGCGGACCCGCTCCACCACGACGCCGCCCTCAAGGCCGGCGTTGACGGCGATCTGCTTCAGCGGCTCCTCCAGAGCGCGCTTGACGATGTTGGCACCGGTGGCCTCGTCGCCCGCGAGCTCCAGCTTGTCGAACGCCTTGGTGCCGGCCTGCAGCAGCGCCACGCCACCGCCGGGGACGATGCCCTCCTCGACGGCCGCCTTGGCGTTGCGGACGGCGTCCTCGATGCGGTGCTTGCGCTCCTTGAGCTCGACCTCCGTCGCGGCGCCGGCCTTGATGACCGCGACACCGCCCGCGAGCTTGGCCAGGCGCTCCTGGAGCTTCTCGCGGTCGTAGTCGGAGTCGGTGTTGTCGATCTCGGTGCGGATCTGGTTGACCCGGCCCGCGATCTCGTTGGCGTCACCGGCGCCGTCCACGATGGTGGTCTCGTCCTTGGTGATGACGACCTTGCGGGCGCGGCCCAGCATGTCGGACGTGGTGTTCTCCAGCTTGAGACCCACGTCCTCGCTGATGACCTGGCCGCCGGTCAGCGTGGCGATGTCGCCCAGCATGGCCTTGCGGCGGTCGCCGAAGCCCGGCGCCTTCACGGCGACGGACTTGAAGATCCCGCGGATCTTGTTGACGACCAGGGTGGCCAGGGCCTCGCCCTCGACGTCCTCCGCGATGATCAGCAGCGGCTTGCCGGACTGCATGACGCCCTCAAGGACGGGCAGCAGGTCCTTGTTGGCCGACGCCTTGCCCTGAACGATCAGGATGTACGGGTCCTCGAGGACCGCTTCCATCCGCTCGGGGTCGGTCACGAAGTAGTGCGAGATGTAGCCCTTGTCGAAGCGCATCCCCTCGGTCAGCTCGAGCTCCAGACCGAAGGTCTGGCTCTCCTCGACCGTGATGACGCCTTCCTTGCCGACCTTGTCCATCGCCTCGGCGATCATCTCGCCGATCTGCGGGTCGCCGGCGGAGATGGACGCCGTGGAGGCGATCTGCTCCTTGGTCTCCACGTCCTTGGCGAGCTTGGACAGCTCCTCGCTGACCCGCT
The DNA here is from genome assembly GCF_004349235.1 of Actinomadura darangshiensis. GTDB lineage: Bacteria > Actinomycetota > Actinomycetes > Streptosporangiales > Streptosporangiaceae > Spirillospora > Spirillospora darangshiensis. The sequence continues at coordinate 5,347 of NZ_SMKY01000093.1, forward strand.
CGACCGCGGACTCGATGCCGCGCTTCAGCGACATCGGGTTCGCACCGGCCGCCACGTTGCGCAGACCCTCGCGCACCAGCGCCTGGGCCAGCACGGTGGCGGTGGTCGTACCGTCACCCGCGACGTCGTCGGTCTTCTTGGCTACTTCCTTGACGAGCTCCGCGCCGATCTTCTCCCACGGGTCCTCGAGCTCGATCTCCTTGGCGATCGACACACCGTCGTTGGTGATCGTGGGAGCGCCCCACTTCTTCTCCAGCACGACGTTGCGGCCCTTGGGACCAAGGGTCACCTTCACGGCGTCGGCGAGCTGGTTCATGCCGCGCTCGAGACCGCGGCGGGCCTCCTCGTCGAACGCGATCATCTTTGCAGCCATAGGCTCCAGTCCTCCCGGAACAAGGTGGCTTAGACGGATCGAGCCGACGCCCGCGACGGACGGCCCCCGCCGACGACTGCCATTCCGCCGCCGGACTGAAGCCTCATCGCCCCGATCCCAGACTGTGTGAAGTTGTCACTCTCCACAGCAGAGTGCCAACCGTTTGTTTAGCACTCTACCCCGTCGAGTGCAAGCGCCGAACATCCCCGGGCCCGATGTCTCCCCCGCCCATCCGTCCCGCCCTGACCAGTAGCGGGACCTTCGAACGGGCGACCGCCACGTTCACCGCGAACAGGCGACCTTCTTCCAACGTGCCGGGAGACGACGAACTTCGGCATGTGTCAACGGCGGTGGCGGTCAGCCGACGCCGCAGGGGGCGCCGCTGACGGTGGAGATGTCGCCGCCTGGGAAGGCGTAGTAGTCGTGGGTGAGCAGGGTGGCCAGGAGGAGTCCGGGGACGGCGAACAGGGCTGCGAAGGCGCAGAGGAGGCGCGCCCAGAGGGGGGAGCGTGAGCCTCCCGCCAGGACGGCGATGGCGAGGACCAGGGCCAGGACGGCGGCCGCCAGGACGCTGATGGGGAGCCAGGCGCCGTAGCCGTGGCTCCAGTGCGCGGCGGCACGGTCGTGGAGGCAGTCGTACTCGCGGGCGCGGTCGGCGCGGGCCTCCAGGGCGGACATGCCCCAGAAGCCGAGGATGTACAAACCGGTGAGGGCGGGCGCCAGGGCTCCGAGCCAACGCCACAACGCCCGATTCGTCATCTTGATGATCATAGGGCGCTGCGCGCCGTCGACGGATGAGCCGGGCGAAACAGACACCGGGGAAGGGTGGGCAGGGCCCGGCCGGAGCCGGGCCCTGCGCGTCAGCCGCCGGCCACGGCGGGGATGATGGAGATCTGGGCGCCTGCCGGGGTCGCGGTGTCGAGGCCCTCGGCGAAGCGGACGTCCTCGTCGCCGACGTAGACGTTGACGAACCGGCGGATCTTGCCCGCGTCGTCCAGGATGCGGGCGGAGATGCCGGCGTAGCTGGCCTCCAGGTCGGCGACGACGGCGCGCAGGGTGGCGCCCTCGGCCTTCACCTCTGACTCGCCGCCGGTGTAGGTCCGCAGGATCGTCGGGATACGGACGGACACGCTGCTCATGGTGCTCCTTTTCAGGCGAGGCCCGCGGCGCGGAACGCTTCCAGGGACGGGGCGATGTTCGCGGACGGCGCGACGACGGGCGCGACGGCGTCCAGGGTCTTCAGCCCGTCCCCCGAGTTGATGATCACGGTTTCGGCGGACGGGTCGAGGGTGCCGCCCTCGATGAGCTTGCGGAGGGTCGCGACGGTGACGCCGCCGGCGGTCTCGCCGAAGATGCCCTCGGTGCGGGCGAGGAGGCGGATGCCCTCGACCACCTCGGTGTCGGTGACGTCCTCGACGGCGCCGTTCGTGCGGCGGGCGACGTCCAGGACGTAGGGGCCGTCGGCGGGGTTGCCGATCGCGAGGGACTTGGCGATCGTGTCGGGCTTCACCGGGCGGATGACGTCGTGCCCGGCCTTGTACGCGGCGGCGACGGGGTCGCAGCCGGCGGCCTGGGCGCCGAAGACGCGGTAGGGCTTGTCGCCGACCAGGCCGAGCTTGATCAGCTCCTGGAACGCCTTGTCGATCTTGGTGAGCTGGGAGCCGGACGCGACCGGGACGACGATCTGGTCCGGCAGCCGCCAGCCGAGCTGCTCGGCGATCTCGTAGCCGAGCGTCTTGGAGCCCTCGGCGTAGTAGGGCCGGACGTTGACGTTGACGAACGCCCAGTCCTCCTGCTCGCCGGCGATCTCCGAGGCGAGCCGGTTGACGTCGTCGTAGTTGCCGTCGACCGTCACGAACGTCCCGCCGTAGACGGCCGTCGTGATGATCTTCTGCGACTCCAGGTCGGACGGGACGAACACCGCGCTGCGGATGCCCGCGCGGGCCGCCGCGGCGGCGACGGCGTTGGCGAGGTTCCCGGTGGACGGGCAGGCCAGCACCTTGAAGCCGAGTTCGCGGGCGGCGGCGAGCGCGACGGCGACGACGCGGTCCTTGAACGAGTGGGTCGGGTTGCCGCTGTCGTCCTTCACCCACAGGCTCTGCAGGCCGAGGCTCTCGGCGAGGTTGTCGGCGCGGACGAGGCGGGTCAGGCCGGGCTCGGTGTTGGGCGTGTCCGCCACGCTGGACGGGACGGGCAGCAGCCCGCGGTACCGCCAGATGTTGCGCGGCCCGGCCTCGATGGAGTCCCGGGTGACGCCCGTGAAGTCGTAGGCGATCTCCAGGGGGCCGAAACACTCCTCGCAGGCGTAGAACGGCCCGAGGTCGCGGGACGATCCGCATTCGCGGCAGACGAGGGCGGTAGCGGGTCCGAGGTCTGTGGCAGGCGTGAGTGCCATGTGGGCGAGGCCTTTCTCCCCATCTTCCCTGCGCCACCTTGGTCGCAGGCCGGAGTTGGCACCATCTCCCGGCCGGCCTCGCAGGATCGCGAGCGCACCATAGCCGGGTGGTTGCCGGGGCTTCGCAGGGCCGGTCCCTCCACCCCTCTGGATGAGCAGTATTAAGTTGTGAGAACCACGAGCGGTTTGAGCTCGTATGCGTGACTTTACATGAACTGACCGGATGCGAGACAGCCGGGTCCATCGATTGAGACGTTACCCGGACGAGTTCTTGATCACGCCGGGGGCGGCCCGCTGGGTGGGGTCCAGGAACACGTGCCGGACGATCGGGAGCCGCTCGCGAAGCCGCCGGTCGATCTCCCCGGCGACGTCCTCGGCCCGGTCGGCGCTGATGTCGTCGGAGAAGTTGACCTTGGCGGCGACGAGGATCTGCTCGGGGCCGAAGTGCATGGTGAGCAGCTCGTCGACGCCGGTCACGCCGGGCGAGGCGAGGATCTCCGCGCGGATCGTCCGCTGCGCGGCCGGGTCGGCGGCCCGGCCGATGAGCAGCCCCATGCTCTCCTTGCCGATCCAGCCCGCGAGGAAGACGAGCAGCAGGCCGATGAGGACGGACGCGAGCCCGTCCCAGAACTCCGACCCGGTGATCTGCCGCATGACCAGCCCGCCGGCGGCGATCGCGAGCCCGATCATCGCGGCGGTGTCCTCGAACAGGGCGGTCTTGAAGGTCAGGTCGGGTGACGTGCGAACGTGGTCGACGATGTCGCGGCCGTTGTCGCGGGTCTCCTTGCGGGCCTGGTAGTAGGCGCGGATCCAGGACGTCCCCTCCAGCAGCGCGCCGAGGCCGAGGACGGCGTAGGCGAGCCACACCGTGGAACCGCCGCCGCCGTGGCCGGTCATGGTCAGGAGGCCCTCGAAGATCGAGAATCCGGCGCCGGCCACGAAGATCCCGAACGCGGCGAGCAGCGACCAGACGTACCGCTCGTTGCCGTAGCCGAAGGGGTGGCGCCGGTCGGGGGGCCGTTCGCTGCGTCCCAGCGAGGTGAAGAGGAAGCCTTGGTTGATGGTGTCCGCCACGGAATGCGCGCTCTCCGCGAGCATCGCGCTGGACCCGGCCAGCAGGCCGGCGATCAGCTTCGCGATGGCAAGGATGAAGTTAGCGGCACCGGCGACGAGCACGGTCTTCGTTGTCTCGGACCTGCTCATTCCGACCGGTTACCCGACACGCCCGCGGCTAACCGGATGGGAATCGCGGTGACACCGACCACGCGAGTCACTTTGAAGCGCCTCGGCCACAACTGAGACCCTGCCGGTATGAGCCAAGTGCTGGTGGCATCGAACCGGGGCCCGGTCTCGTTCTCGCTGTCGGAGGACGGGGAGCTCGCCATGCGGCGCGGGGGCGGCGGGCTGGTGTCGGGCCTCGCCGCCGTCACCGGCGCCCCGCGCGACCCCGGTCCGCCGCGTCTGGCCACGAGGGGTTCGGAGCCGTCCGGCGAAGCCCCGGGCGTGCTGTGGGTGTGCGCGAGCCTGGGTGAGGCCGACCGCACGGCCGCTCGCCGCTCACCCGACGGCCGCATAGACCTCGCGGGCTACGAGACCGGTGGTGCGGCGGTGCGGATGCTCGACATCCCGGCGGCCACGTTCCACCGTGCGTACAACGCGGTCGCGAACTCGACGCTGTGGTTCGTCCACCATCTCTTGTACGACACCCCGCGCAGCCCGCATTTCGATGCCCGCGCCCGCCGCGACTGGCAGTCCTACGAGGCGTACAACGCGGCCTTCGCGGACGCCCTGGCACGAGACGCCGCGCAGGGCGCGAAGGCGGCGATCCAGGACTACCACCTGTCGCTGGCTCCGCGGATGCTGCGCGACCGTCGTCCCGACCTGAGAATCGTCCATTTCTCGCACACGCCTTGGGCGCCGCCCGAGTACTTCAGGCTGCTCCCAGACGACATCGGTACGCAGATCCTCCTCGGCATCCTCGGCGCAGACCACGCTGGGTTCCTCACAGAGCGATGGGCGTCGGCGTTCCTCGACTGCTGCGAACTCCTACCGGGCGCACGCGTCGACCGCACCACCCGTACCGTCACGTGTTCGGGGCACACCACACACGTGGGCGTGCATGGCCTCGGTGTCGACGGGACGGCGTTGCGCCAGCGTGCCGCCGAGCTGGACGTCGCCGAGCGGGCGCGCGCGCTGCGCGAGCAGGTGGGCGACCGTCAGCTCATCGTCCGGGTCGACCGTACGGAACTGTCGAAGAACATCGTGCGCGGCCTCGCCGCCTACCGGGAGATGCTCGTCAACCATCCCGAGTGGCGCGGACGTGTGGTGCACCTGGCGTTCGCCTACCCGTCCCGCTACGACCTGCCCGAGTACCGGGAGTACACGGCGGCCGTCCAGCGGATGGCCAAGCAGATCTCCGACGAGTTCGGCACGGCCGACTGGGATCCGCTGATCCTGCAGGTGAACGACGACTATCCGCGTTCCCTCGCCGCCTACGGCCTGGCGGACGTCCTGCTCGTCAACCCGATCCGCGACGGGATGAACCTCGTCGCGAAGGAGGGGCCCGTCCTGTCGCGGCAGGGCTGCGCGCTGGTGCTGTCGAGGGAGGCGGGCGCGGCGGCCGAGCTGTCCGAGGACGCGCTGATGGTCAACCCCTACGACGTGTCGCAGACCGCGGAGACCCTGCACCAGGCCCTGCTCATGCCCCGCGCCAGGCGCGCCGAGAGCTGCGCCCGCCTCGCCGCCGCCGCGACGGCGCTCCCCCCGCAACGGTGGTTCGCCGACCAGCTCGCGGCGCTCGACTAGCCGGCCGCGGTGGCGGAGTGCTCGGCGGTCAGCAGGCACTCCACCGGGTTCGGTTCGTGGTGGTGCTTCCAGCGCTCGCGCAGGGCGGCCTTGCTCTGCGCCATGCGGCGGTGCGCGGCGGTCCGGGTGAAGCGGGCGAGCTGGGCCGCGGGCGGCTTCGGGAGGCCGCTCGGCTCGTAGCCGTACTCGGCGAGGCGCTCGCCGAACGCGGCCTCGGCCAGGCTGATCTCCCAGGGGTCGAGCCGTTCCGCCCAGGACCCGACGCGGTTCGTGGTGACGGCCTCGTGGGTCCGTCCGTGCCACTTCTTCCGGGACGGGACGGTCTGCTTCGCCAGCCCCTCCGGGTGCGTCATCGCCGGGTCGAAGTCCTCGCCGAGGAACCCGCACAGCCGGGTCAGCTCGTCGGTGGCGTCGGCGACGAGGCGCTCGTACTGCAGCTCGTAATAGGTGTCGGGGCCGAGTCGCTCGGCGAGCCGGCGGCCGCGGTCGATCGTCTCCCGCCAGGCGGAGACGGCGTGGTGGACGTCGCCGTCGAACCAGGGCATCTCCAGCAGCGACGCGACGCAGTCCCGGCCGTCCCGGACGAGGTGGACGAACTGGGCGTCGGGGAACATCCGCAGCAGCGTCCCGACGTGCTGGGAGTAGCTCGGGCGCTTGTCCCCCCAGCGCTCCTTGCCGTGCGAGCGGGCGTAGGCGCGGAACACGATGCCGAGCGCCGACCCGAGTGTGGGCGGCCCGTCGACGATCTCCTCGACGAGCTCGGCGGCGTCCATGCCGAGCGCCTGGACCTTGGTGGACCGGTCGCCCGTGATCCACTCGGCGAGCGCCCGCCTGTTCTTACTCTCCCGCAGGTCACCGAAGTCGCACCGTGCCGTATACGCGGGCAGGACGAACCTCGTCTCCGCCGGGATCGCGACGCGGGGGTGCGAGTGGAGCATCAGCCGCAGCAGCGTCGTCCCCGAGCGGGGGCAGCCGAGGACGAAGATCGGACGGTCGTGGCGGGCGGCCGGTGCAGTCGACATGCACGCATGGTGCTGCAGACGCCCAGCTCACGGCCCCGGTTCTGGACGCACCGTTGCCGCCCGATGACCGACCTTTGACGGGCGGGGGGCCCGGCGTCAGGTGTAGGACTCGCCGAGCGTCTGCCTGACTTGCTTGCGCGCCTCGTGGATGCGGGACTTGACGGTGCCGAGCGGGAGCTTGAGCTGCTCGGCGATCTCCGCGTACTCCAGCTGGGAGACGTCCCGCAGGACGAGGGCCTGGATGAGGTCGGGCTTGCGGGACTCCAGGTCCTCCATGGCGTCGAGGATGTCGACGCGGGACCCGGCGATGACGCTGGTGCGGCGCGGGTCGGGGCGCTGCTGCGGGAGCTCGCCGGCCTGCTCGACCGAGCGCCGCTTCAGCGACCGGTAGGTGGAGCGGGCCGAGTTCGCGACGACGACGTGCAGCCAGGTGCTGAACCGCGACCGGCCCTCGAACCGGTGGATGTTGCGCGCCACCTGGAGCAGCGCGTCCTGGCAGGCCTCCTCTGCGTCCTGCCGGCAGGGCAGGAACCGGGAAGCGTGCCGCAGCACGTCCGGCTCGATCCTGCGGAGAAGCTCGTTCAGGGCGCCCTGGTCGCCCTGCGCGGCCTTGACCGCCAGCTCCTCGGTCCTCTCGTCGAATGCCATGCCGCCTCAATGCTCGTTCGCGCGCTCACCCCGTTGTTGGGATGATACGGGAGTGTCTTTCCCACCTTCAGTAGGCCGTTACCGGATCGATCGCGTCCTGGGTTCGGGGGCGTTCGCCTCTGTATGGCTGGGTCACGACGACGCCCTGGAGTCCCAGGTGGCCATAAAGGTGCTGAACGGCAGCCTGATCGACGATCTGGACGTGCGCAACCGGTTCCTGGAGGAGGCCCGGATTCTACGCCGCGCCGACTCCGAGCGGCTGGTGCGCGTCCACGACATCGGTGAGCTGCCCGACGGCCGTCCCTACTTCGTCATGCCGTACGCCGACCTCGGAACCCTCGGCGACCGGATGCGCGAACGGCCACTTCCGGTCACCGAGGCGGTGGCGCTCGCCGAGCAGATCGCCTATGGCGTCGAGGTGATCAACACGCTGGGCGTGATCCACCGCGACCTCAAGCCGTCCAACGTGCTGTTCCAGTCGACGGCGGACGGCGGCGAGAAGCTCCTCATCGCCGACCTCGGCCTCGCCAAGGCCCTCGCGCACGCCTCCGGGGCGTTCACGCTGCCGGTCGGCACGCCCGGGTACATGTCGCCTGAGCAGGCGCGTTTCGGCGGCGGGCTGGACGTCCGCGCGGACGTGTACGGCCTCGGCGCGCTGACCTACCACATGCTCGCCGGACGCGCCCCCGGGCCGGCGCCGGTGAAGAAGCCGCCGAGCGAGCTGCGCGAGGGCGTGTCCCCGGCGCACGACCAGGTGATCATGCGGGCGCTGGAGGTCGAGCGGGAGAACCGGTGGCCGACCGCGGAGGCGTTCGCCGAGGCGCTGTCCACGCTGCGTCCGACGTCCGTGCCGGACGTCCCCGCGTACGCGCCGGCGGCCCCGCAGATCGACGCGGACGCGACCGTCCAGGACTTCTACCGCGACGGCACGCAGGCGCCGCCGCAGCCCGGCCCGGCCCAGGGCCCCGCACCGGCTCAGGGCGTCCCGCCGGAGATGCGGACGCGGCTCGACCAGCCTCTGGGGGACGACGTCCACACGTCCGAGATGCGGCTTCCGCCGGGGCCCGCGGACAACGCCGAGTCCACGGTCGTGGACCCGCCGAAACCGTTCGGGCAGACCGAGGGTCCCACCGCGCCGGACAACGACAACGACAACGACCGGACGATCGCCTACCAGGGCCCGCCGCCGCAGGCGCCGGGCGACAACAAGACGGCCGTGTTCCCGACGCAGCCGCCCCCGCAGAACGGCGCTCCGCCGATGGGGCAGGGCGGGCAGCAGCCTTACGCGCCGCCGCCCACCGGGTTCCAGCCCCCCGGCCCCGGCCAGCCTCCGGGGCCCGGCCAGGCCCCGGGGAGCCGCCAGGGCAGGGCGTCCAAGAAGTTCGTCACGCCGCTGATCATCACGGTGGTCGTGCTGGTCGTCGCGCTGATCGGCGGGCTGACGCTCGGGTTCCTGTTCTCCGGCGGCGACAAGAAGGACGACAAGAAGAAGAAGCCGGCGATCCCGGCGGACTTCGCGGCGATCTCCGACGACGCCGGCAAGATCAAGGCGGCGGCGCCGAAGGCCTGGCCGAAGCAGCAGGAGCAAACGTGGCCGCCGTCCAGCGTCAACCTCAGTGACCCGCAGCCCCGGCCGGTGCTGCGCGCGACGCCCGACAAGGCCGCGTTCCTGGGCGACGGCAAGGGGCCGGGGGTGTTCATCGGCGTGACCACGGACGTGCGTCCGGGCAAGCTGCCGCCGCCGACCGCGTCCGTCCACTCGCGGTGCACGAAGGCGGCGCCGGAGAACTACACCACGCCGGACGGCGCCCTCAGCGGGACGATCACCCGCTTCACCGCCTGCAAGGTCGGCACGCCGTCGGTCACCGAGGTCGGGCTGAAGGACAAGGCCGGCAAGTTCGGCCTGTGGATCCGGGTCAAGGAGACCGACAACCGGAACGCCACCAAGGACATCCTCGACAACCTGAAGGTCACCGGCCCGTAGTCGCGGCCACTCCCCGGAGGGAATTGCCGCGCTCCGGGGCCGCCGCGCACGATGCGGCGCATGACCGATGACATCAGCGTCGGCGTGCTCCTGCCGATCGGCAAGGCCCAGTGGGGCGATGCCGATCCGCGGGAGCTCGCCGGCTTCGCCGTCCAGGCCGAGCGCCTCGGGTTCGACTCCGTCTGGGTCAACGACGGGATCGCCGAACCGCGCATCGAGGCGCTGACCATGCTGGCCGCCGCCGCTCCCGTGACCGAGCGCGTCACGCTCGGGACGGCCGCGCTCATGGCCGTCCTACGCCGTCCTGTGCAGGCGGCCCAGGCGCTCGCCTCACTCGACCTCCTCTCCGGCGGACGTCTGACGGTGACGGTCGGCGCGGGCTTCCCGGGACATTTCGGCCGACCGCTGTACGAGCTGTCCGAGGTTCCGTGGCCGCGGCGCTTCGCACGCCTGGACGAGACCGTCTCCCTCTGGCGTCAACTCTGGAACGACCCTGGGAAGACGTCGTTCCACGGGGAGATTCTGCGATTCGACGGCCTACCGCGTAGCACGGCACCATTCCGCGCCGGTGGGCCTCCCATCTGGCTGGCCGGTATCACGCCGGCCGCTCTGGCCCGTGCAGGGCGTATGTACGACGGATGGCTCCCCTATCCGCCCGACCCGGCGGACTACGGAACCTGCCTGGCCGATCTCCATCGCGCGACCAAGGAGGCGGGGCGTTCGCACGATGCGGTGACGCCGGCCATGTTCGCGTCCGTCCTCATAGCGGACGACCCAGAGGCCGGACGCCGCACGCTGGAGGAGTTCTGCCTGTCCAACTACGGGCTTCCGCTGGACGAGGTGGCGAAGATCCAGGCCATCGCCACGGGGACGGCGGAGCAGGTGGCCGCCCGGCTGGCCGAGTACACCTCCGCCGGTGCCCGGCATCTCGTCCTGCGGCTGGGTGCCACGGGCCTTCCCTCACTGCGTGACCAGCTGGAACGCGTCGCCCCGCTGATCCCCCGGCTGCGCCGTCCGTAGAGGAGGGGTTGCAACGCGACATGTTTCCGATATATCGTTAATGCATCGCAACCGATCACTAGTAAAGGAGACTGCGATGCACGAGCACACGATGAGAAGGCGCGGCGGCTTCCGAGGGCCCCAGGACCTCCGGGGACCCCAGGACCGCGAGCGCCGCGGCGACCCGTTCGGCGGACCATGGGGACCCGGGTTCGGTCCCGGCCCCGGCCATCGCGGACGCGGTGGACGCGGGCGGCGGACCCGGCGCGGCAACGTCCGCGCCGCCCTGCTCGCCCTGCTCGCCGAGCGGCCGATGCACGGCTACGAGATGATCCAGGAGCTGGACGGCCGCACCGGCGGCGTCTGGCGGCCGAGCCCCGGCTCGGTCTACCCGACCCTCCAGATGCTGGAGGACGAGGGCCTGGTCAGCAGCGAGGAGGAGGGCGGCAAGCGGCTCTTCTCCCTCACCGACGCGGGCCGCGAGGAGGCGTCGGCGCAGACCACCGCCCCCTGGGACGAGGTCACCGAGGCCGCCGGCGAGAACGTCCTGCGCGGACGGGAGGCCATCGGCCAGCTGATGGGCGCCCTCCAGCAGGTGATGGCCGTCGGCAGCGAGACGCAGAAGGCGCGCGCCCTGGACGTCGTCAACGACGCCCGCCGCCGCCTCTACGGAATCCTCGCCGACGACCCCGAAGCAGAGTGAACCGCGGACGGGACGACCGGGACCGCCGTGGCCGATTCAGGCCACGGCGGTTTCACTTTCCGTTGGGGAAGGGCGCCTGCTTGGCGAGCTGGTCGGCCATGTAGAGCTGCTTCCACACGTACAGGCCCACGTCGGACCGCTTGACGTTCCGGTCGACGGGGACGTCGACCGTGGCCCGGACCAGGAACGCGCCGCCCGGCGGAAGGTACTTGTCGCCGCCTTCCCCCGGGACCAGCGCCGCGCCCGCGAGGCGCCGCACGACCTGGCTCTTGGTCGGCGGCGTGCACATCTCCTCGGGGACGCCTGCCTGCGGCATGCAGCGTCCCTGCGCGTCCGGCGTGATGAGTGCGCGCCTCACGAACACGTCGCCGGGGAAGTCGAGCAGGACCTTCTTGCTCGTCGGGTTGCTGAGGATGTACTCGATGTAGGGGAACGACGTCCCGGACGGCGGCGACTGGGACGTCGTCACCACGCCGTCACTGATCCCGGACGTCACCGCGGCGATGCGGTACTTGGAGCCGTCGGCGGTGCCGACCGTGATGGGCGAGCCCGCGGACGGCAGGCCGGTGGCCGCCTGCGGCCGCTGCTCCCCGGCGGCGGGCGACGCGTCCGCCCCGCCCTCGTCCCCGGAACCGGGCGTCAGCACGAGCCCGATCGTGACCAGCCCGGCCAGCACGAGGACGCCCGCTGCGACGAGCCCGCTGCGGCGCCCCGCGCGCCGGCGCACGACCGGGTGCTCCCGCTCGTGCTCCCGCGGCCCGAGCCGCACCCGCACGCCGCTGGTCTCCCGGACGCCCATCGGCCCCGTCGTGGCCGAACGCTCCTCCGGCTCGGAGTAGGCGTCCTGCGCCTCGGGGACGGCGGTCCACTCCGCGCCCCCGACAGGCGACGCGGGCGGCGTCCCCCAGACGCGCGGCGGCCCGTTGCCGGCCGCCCCCGACGCGCTCGACGCGTATTCGCCCGGTGCGCGGCGGCGCGGGAGCTCCGCCCCTTGGGCACCCGCCTGTGGGCCGTTCGTCTGCGTGCTCGTCCGCTGCCCTTCTGGCGCCCGCTGCCCCTCCGGCGCCCGCTGGCCCTCCGGCATCCCCTGGCCCACCGGCGTCCCCTGGCCCACCGGCGTCCCCTGGCCGTCCGGCGCTTGTGGGGCCGGAGGTGCGTGGACGATGGGGTTGGTCGGGGCGCCCGGCGGGATGGGGGCGCCCGAGGGCTGGACGGGCGTCCCCTCCCTGGGTGTCGCCCGTGGGATGCCTTGGGAAGGCGTGTGCCTGATCTCGCCTGGACGGCGCGGAAGTCCCGGTTCCGTGTCCACCGTCTAGCCTCCCCATGTCGTTCGTGTGACTCCCCCGTGAAGCCACACTTACCGCAATCCACCATATTTTGGCGCAATTGGACTCGGGGTCCACACGCACCCCCGGAGTCTCGCGGAATACGATAAGGCCGACTGCGACTCTTATCACTCCGACGCTAAAACGACCGGTCGGTCACAAGGGAACGGTCAGGAAAGGGACTCCGCGAGAGCGTCGAGAAGGGAGACCACCCCGGCGGGGCCGTCGACCACCACGTCCGCCCGCTCGGCGAGCGCGGTCACCTCCGCCGATCCGCTGCACACCAGCACGCCGGGCACGCCCCGCGCGCGCAGCGACTCGACTGCGTCGAACGCGGCCAGGTCGCCCAGGTCGTCCCCCGCGAACAGCACGGCCGACGGAAGCGCGCCGCGGTCGTCGATGAACGAGCGCAGCGCCTTGCCCTTGTCCATGCCGGGCGGACGCAGTTCGAGGACGAGCCGCCCGGGCTCCACGGCGAGGCCGGTGCGTTCGGCGAGCGCGGCGATGAGGCTGCGCAGCCGTTCGAGCGCGACCTCGGGTTCGGCGCACCGCCGGGTGTGGACGGCGAGCGCCTGCCCCTTGTCCTCGACGAACGTCTCCGGCGGGGCGCCCGCCGCGGCGAGGACGCCGGGCAGCTTCGCGCGGGCCTCGGCGACGCCCGGCAGCGGCTCCGGCTCGGTCAGCACGCCGGACTCCCAGCGCTCCAGCCCGTACTGGCCGAGGACGACCAGCCCGTCGATCCCGTCGAAGCCGCCGTACTCGACGGCCACGGCGGCGGGCCGGCCGGTGACGATCAGCAGCGCGCCGACCAGCGGCGCCAGCCGGGCCAGCGCCGGGGCGGCGCCCGGATGGGCCCGCGCCGAGGCGGGGTCGGCGACGATCGGCGCCAGCGTGCCGTCGAAGTCGAAGCCGAGCACGGCCCCGGCCGGGTTCTCGCGGATGGCGTCCAGGCCGCCGGAGCCGGCGGCCGTCGCAACGTGGGGAGAGTTCACCCGACCAGTGTTGGCCAGGTCAGGGCCGGATGCCGAGGCGGCGCGCGGCGCGGCTGCGTTGCCGCTGTGACCGCATCCGGCGCAGGCGCTTGACCAGCATGGGGTCGCACTCCAGCGACTCGGGCCGGTCGATCAGGATGTTGAGCAGCTGGTAGTACCGCGTCGCCGACATGTCGAACAGCTCGCGGATCGCCTGCTCCTTGGCACCGGCGTACTTCCACCACTGCCGTTCGAAGGCGAGGATCTCGCGGTCGCGCTCGGAGAGCCGGCCGGCGCGGAAGGCGACGTCGTCGGCCCCTCCCTCGTCGTCTTGGTCGGCCGGCTCGGCCGGGGGTCGTGGGGGTTCGTCGTCCATGGCTCTGTCCTGCCGGGGGACGTCGCCGCGGGGATCACCGGGGGCGTTCGCCGCTCGCATCAGGTCCCCTCTGTGGTTACTGATCCCGGGTCGTCCGGGTTCGGGCGGGTGCCATGCTACGCGTCCGGGCCGACAAGTTCCGGCGGTTCCCGGTGAACGGACGCCGGTGGTTCAGTGCATCACATCCCCGTTCACCTGGGGCTCTTTCGCGCCGTGTGTCTCAGTGAGAACGACCGTCCCGGTGGTGCCTCAAAATATGCACGCTACATGCGTTAGAGTGAGAGATTCGCGACATCCGGCCGTCCGGAACGGCGAGCACGGAACGGAGACCTTGCATGGCGACGGAGACCTCCGCCACGGGACGGCCAGCCGAGCCGGACGCGCCCCGGGACGGGAGCCTTCCCGAACCCGATCCCGACCTGTCCGAGATCGCGACCGCGCTGTTCCACCTGCGCCGCGTCTGGGCCAAGCCGGATCTCGTGAAGCGGGTACGCGCCCAGACGTCCACCTGCGCGGACGGGCGCCCCCTGCAACTGTCGAACCTCATGGTGGTGAACGCGGTCGCCGCCCTCACCGCCGCCGAGAGCGCGGACGAGGTCACCGTGGGCGCGGTCGCGGAGCGCCTGGAGATCGACCCGTCCACCGCGAGCCGGCTCGTCGGGCACGCCATCGACGCGGGGCTGGTGACCAGGCGCCCGTCCCCCGTGGACGCGCGCCGCGCCAACCTCGGGTTGACCGACGCCGGACGGCGCGTCAAGCAGGTCTCCGACCGGTTCCGCCGCGCCTACCTCGACGAGCTGATGACCGGCTGGTCGGCGCGGGAGCGGGCCGACTTCGCCCGGCTCCTCACCCGCTTCGCCGACGCCGCCGTCCGGGCGCCCATGTACCCGGACGGCATCGGCCGCATCTTCGAGGAGGCCGCCGCCGACTGACGGCGGCCCGCCGCCGAGATCGGAAGCGCCGGCCGGATGCCCTCGCCGTGTCTCGGCAAGGGCATCCGGCCGGCGCGTTCCGCCGTTCTTCGCGGGGCCTCCGCGGGTCAGCCTCCGTTGCGGAGGGCGGACATGCGCATCAGGTACTCGTCCTCGTCGATCTCGCCGCGGGCGAACCGCTCGGCGAGGACCGACCGCGCCTTGGCCATCGGGTCGGCCGCCGCCGCGGCCGCCGCGGCGCCCGAGTTCATCCGGCGGCGGATGAAGTAGAACGCGGTGGCCAGCACGGCCAGCCAGAACAGGCCGAACGTGATGGGGAAGACCGGCCAGAACGCGGGGGCGTCCCCGTCGTGCCAGTGGCCGGGGCCCAGTGCCGTCACCTGCGTCGCCAACGTCGTCAACATGGTTCATCGACCTTCCTGTGGTTCGGATAAGTCGATGCTCGGCGACCGGTACGGGGCCCTGCATCGGCCCGGCGGAGACACCCGCGCTACGCCCGCCGGAGTACCGCCATCACCGCGCGCTCACCACCGCGCGCTCACCACCGCGCGCTCACCACCGCGCGCTCACCACCAGGGCGGCCGGTAGTCCTCGTCGTCGGCGGGACGGGAGTGGCGTCCGCGCGGCTCGTCGTCCTGGTACAGCGGCGGGAGGGGCCCGTCCGGCGGCGCCGGGTCGGCGGGTTCCGGTGGGGGGAACACGCCGGCCGGCGGCTCCTCCAGGGGAGGTACGGGCGGGGGCGCCGGCTCGTCCGGCGGTTCCGGGGACACCGCGGAGAAGGGCGCGGTGCCGCCGTCATCGACGTCCGGCAGGTCGAGGGCGTCGCGGCGGAACGACTCCCAGTCGGCGTCGTCCAACGCGGGCGGCTCGGCCCGCGCGTTCCCGTTGTGACCGCTGCCGTTGCCATTGCCGTCGTGGCCGTTGTTGCCGTTGAGGGCGTCGTTCCCCTTGAGGGGGTCGTTGCCGTTCAGGGGGTCGTTGCCGTTGAGGGCGTCGTGTCCGTTCCGCGTCCCGTTCCCGTGGCCGTTCGCCGTGCCGTTGGCGGTGAACTCGCCGGGCACGAACGGGCGCAGCTCGCTCGCCATCAGCTGCGGCTTGGGCTCGATGGGGACGGGCGGCTGCTGCTCCCACCCGGAATCGGGCTGCGGCCAGAGCGGCTCGTCCTGCGCCGGGACGTCCTCGCCGAAGGGCGGCCCCTGGTACACCTCGTTGTTCTGGAAGAGCGGCGCGTTGACCGGTGCGGACACCGGTGCGGCGACCGGCGTGTACGTCCCGGTCGGGATGGCGGGCGCGGGCTCGCGCGGCGCGGGCGACGGGGACGGCAGCCCGTAGTCGGAGACGGCGTCGGTGTCGCCGGGTTCCTCCTCGGGGCGGCGCCGCTGCCGCCAGCCGAGGATCAGCCCGACCAGGACCAGCAGCCCGCCGCCGCCGAGGACGAGCGGGAGCAGGAAGCCGGAGTCGCGGACGGGCGACTGCGCGACGGGCTCCGGCGTCGCGGACGGCGGCGGCGGTGTCTCCACCGGCCCGCTGGACGTCTTGTTGATCTTGTTGGCGGCGACGAGGGTGCGCACCGCGTCCACCGTCCCGCGGCACTCGGTGGAGCCGGTCGGGTGGCCGGCGCGGGCCGGCGAGCCCTGGACGAGCGCCCGCCTGACCTCCTCCGGGCTGAGCCTCGGGTAGCGGGAGCGGACGAGCGCGGCGACCCCGGCGACCATCGCGGACGAGGCGCTCGTGCCCGTCCCGACGACGTAGCCGTTGCTGGCGTCGGCGCTGACGACCTCGACGCCGGGCGCGCACACGGCGGCGCCCGAGCGCCGGTTGCTGTCCTTCCAGAGCCGCAGCCTGCGGTCGAGCGCCCCGACGGCGATCACGCCCGGGTAGGCGGCGGGGAAGTTCTTGCGGTTGGCGCCGGAGCCGTCGTTGCCCGCCGAGGCGATCAGCACGACGCCCTTGCCGAGCGCGTACCTGATCGCCTTCTCCTGGGACGGGGTGCCGTTGTAGGACTGCCGCCCGCCGCCGAGGGACATGTTGATGATGCCTGCGCCGTGGTCGACGGCGTACCGGATGCCCTGCGCGACGGCGTCGCGGTCGCCGGCGCCGGCCTGCTGCCCGTTGTCGCGCCGCAGCGGGTCGTCGTTCTCCAGCGTGACGCGGACGGACAGGACGTTGCTGAGCGGCGCGACGCCCATCATCCCCTGCGTGAGCCCGGGACCATGGCCGTGACCGGCGATGATGCTGGCCATCGACGTCCCGTGCAGGCCCCAGTAGCGGCTGCCGGGGCGGCGCAGCCCGCCGGTCAGGTCGGGCCCGGTGATCACGCGTCCGGTGAGGTCGGGGTGCCGCTTGTCGACGCCGGTGTCGAGGACCGCGACGGTGACGCCGCGCCCCCGCGAGTACCGCCACGCCTTCTGGGCGCGCAGGACGTCCAGGTGCCACTCGCGGGAGCGGATCTGGTCGGTCGGCGCGCCCCGCAGCGACCCGGCCGCGGCGCCGCGCACCGTGAGCTGCCGCGGCCCGCCGGAGATCATCGCCGCCGGGACGGCCACGGCGGCGCCGAGGGTGAGGACGGCGAGGACCGCGGTCGTCCTGGCGCCTAGCCGGTGCGGCGCCAGGGCCGGTCGGGCACGCGCCGGACGGCGTCGACCGGCATCGGACACGCCGCCGCACCTCCCTCCGGCCGACCCGCCGCGCTCCACGGCGGGTGACATTCTGCCACGCGAACCGGGTCCTGCCCGGGCACTCGGCACATTAGGGCACGGTCCCGGACAGCGCGGATCTTCCTGCCGGGCCCGTCCCGCCTGGCGTCCCGTACTGATCGGTAACCGGGCCCGGTCCGGAATGTTAGTCCGCACACATCCGGCTCAGTGCGAGCCGGCCCCGGTGAGCGCCCTGACCGACAGGTCGTCGTAGCGTTCCGCGTCGGCCTTCTCCCGTCCGGCGAAGGTCCCCGCGACCGCGCACGCGAACCCGATCGGGATCGACACGAGGCCGGGGTTCTCCAGCGGGAACAGGTGGAAGTCGACGCCCGCCGGGAACAGCGACAGGCTCTCGCCCGTCACCGGGTCGACCTTGCCGGACACCACGGGCGAGAAGAACACCAGCACGAGCGCGGCGATCAGCCCGCCGTAGATGCCCGCCACGACCCCGGCGGAGTTGAACCGGCGCCAGAACAGCGACAGCACGATCGCCGGGAGGTTCGCCGAAGCCGCCATCGCGAACGCCAGCGCGACGAGGAACGCGACGTTCAGATTGCGGGCGACCACCGCGAGGACGATCGCCAGCGAGCCGACGAGGAACGAGGCGAACCGCGCCACCGCCACCTCCTGCGACTCGCGCGGACGGCCGAGCATCAGCACCTGGCCGAAGAAGTCGTGCGCCAGCGACGTCGACGACGCCAGCACCAGCCCGGACACGACCGCGAGGATCGTCGCGAACGCCACCGCGCCGATGAACGCCAGCAGGACGTCGCCGCCGACCCGTCCGCCGACGTGCTCCCCCACGGCCTGCGCGAGCTGCGGCGCCGCCGTGTTGCCGGACGGGTCCTGCGCGACGATCGCCTGCCGTCCCACCAGGGCGGCCGCGCCGAACCCGAGCGCCAGCGTCATCAGGTAGAAGGCGCCGACGAGGCCGATGGCCCACGACACCGACGTCCGCGCGGCCCGCCCGTCCGGGACGGCGAAGAACCGCGCGACGATGTGCGGCAGCCCGGCCGTGCCGAGCACCAGGGCGAGCGCGAGGCTGATGAAGTCGAGCTTGTTGACGATCGTCCGATACGTGTCGCCCGGGACGTCCTGCCCGTACCGGAGGCCGGGTCGCAGGAACGCCTCGCCCTTCCCGCTCGCGTCGGCGGCCGACCCGAGCATCGCGCTGACGTCGAACCCGAACCGGCCGAGCACCAGCGCCGTCAGCACCACCGCCCCGGCCATCAGCAGCGCCGACTTGATGATCTGCACCCAGGTCGTGGCCTTCATCCCGCCGAACGCCACATAGAAGATCATCAGCGCGCCCACCACCACGATGGTGACGGTCTTGGCGGTGGCCGCGTCCATCCCGAGGAACCGCTCCCCGCGGTGGATGCCCAGCAGCAGCGACACCAGTGCCCCGGCCCCGACCATCTGCGCGAGCAGGTAGAACACCGACACGGTCACCGTCGAGACGACCGCGGCCCGGCGTACCGGCGCCTGCCGCCGCACCCGCCGCGCCAGCACGTCCCCGAGCGTGAACCGGCCGGCGTTGCGGACCAGCTCGACCAGCAGCAGCGCGAGCAGCCACGCCACCAGGAACCCGATCGAGTACAGGAACCCGTCGTAGCCGTTCAGCGCGATGATCCCGGCGATGCCGAGGAAGGACGCGGCCGACATGTAGTCGCCGGCGAGCGCGACGCCGTTCTGCGGGCCGGAGAACGTCCGGCCGCCCGCGTAGAAGTCGTCGGCGCCGCGCGTGTTCACCCGCGCCCAGATCGTGATGCCCAGCGTGATCAGGATGAACGCGAGGAACAGCCCGAACGTGAGCGCCCGCCCGGTCACCGCAGCTCACCGGCCAGCGGATCGAGCCGCCGCCGCGCGTACGCCAGGTACGCCGCCGTCAGCGCGAACGTCGAGACGAACTGCAGTAACCCGAGCAGCAGCGCGACGTTGACGTGCCCGACGACGGTCCGCGCCATGAAGCCCCGGGCGAACGCGGACAGCCCGACATAGACGAAATACCACCCCAGAAACCCGGCGACGAGCATTGCCGCCGCCCGCCGAAACCGCCGCCTGAGCAGCAGAAACCTCTCGTACCCCGCAACAGGCGCGAGTCCCCCCACCATCTGGCCTCCCCCTGACCGGACGTGACTCTCCGCTTCCTTTCGATCGCCCTATGAGATCAAACTTTCCCGGCCGCCGACCCCGCTTTGCCAAGATGATCAAGCGGGACCGGAGGGGAACCGGTCTAGCCGCGCCCCGGCGCGGCGGTCAGCGTTCGACGTGGCGGTGCTTGCGGCGGGCCCGCAGGGCCGCGACGGCCGCCACGCCGATCATCGCCAGGCCGATCTGGAAGACCAGCTCGATCCAGTCGATCCCGTTGGTGGTGGCGACGCCGACCTTCTGCGCGATCGCCGTCCCGATGAGCGCGGCGATGATGCCGACGATCACGGTCATGATGACGCCGATGGGCTGGCGGCCGGGCAGCAGCACTCGGCCGAGCGCGCCGATGATCGCCCCGATGACGATCGCGGTGATGATCCCTGTGATGTTCATGCCCTGCCTGTGCCCAATCCAGCGGGCTCGTCACTTGGGCGGATCGCCGCCCATGGACCGCAGGTCGTCGAAGGTCAGCGCCGGGCCGCCGAGGTCCCCAGGACGTCCGGCCCGCAGCCCGTCGACGATGAGGTCGAGATGGCGGTGCGCCAGTTCCTCAGCGAGCGTCCGCGGCATGGGGCCGGGCATCGGACGGGACAGCCGGACGAGCAGCATCCCGACGTCGGCGTGGGTGACGTCCGGGCGCAGATCGCCGTCCTCCTGGGCGGAGGCCACGAGCTTCTGCATGATGGCGACGCCCTCGTCGCGGACGGACGCGATCTCCTCGTCGTCGAACGGGATCTCCTCCAGCAGGACGGGGAACACGGCGCCGATGCGGATGTCCAGGACGCGGTGCATGTAGCGGACGAGGGCGGCGAACGCGCTCGGCTCGTGGTCCCGGGCTCGGATGACCTCCTCGGTCGTGCGCTGCAGGGCGTCCAGCGCGACGGCTCTGATCAGCGCGTTCCGGTCGGGGAACCGCCGGTAGAGCGTGGCGATGCCGGTGCCGGCGCGCCGCGAGACGTCTTCGAGGGGCGCCCCCGGCCCCTGTTCGACGAACACCTCCCGCGCGGCGGCGAGGATCCGGTCGCGGTTGTCGCGCGCGTCGGCCCGCAGCGGGCGCTCCTTGCTTGCCATGGGGACAGCCTAGCAACTAAGTGGAGACAAATCCTCCGGACGGTGTTACGGTGCTTGTAAGTGGAGAGAAAACCTCCGGAAGGAAGAGACATGAGCATCGCCACCGCCACCGCCGCCCGGACAGACCTCGTGACCGTCGACGCCACCGGGCCCGCCGACGTCCGCGCCGCGATCCTCGCGTCCCGCGAGCTGGGGCTGCCGCTGACCGTCCAGGCCACCGGGCACGGCACGGTCGTCGCGCCCGACGAGGGGATGCTGCTGAAGACGTCCCGCATGTCGCGCGTGCTGGTCGACCCGTCCCGCCGCGTCGCCCGCGCCGAGGCCGGCGCCCGCTGGAGCGACGTGATCGCCGCCGCCGCGCCGCTCGGGCTGTCGCCGCTGTCGGGCTCGCACGCGTCCGTCGGCGTCACCGGCTTCACCCTCGGCGGCGGCGTCGGCTGGCTGTCCCGCCGCTTCGGCTTCGCCGCCGACCACCTGCTGCGCGCCGAGATCGTCACCGCCGACGGCCGGCACCTGACCGCCGACGCCGGCCGGCACCCGGACCTGTTCTGGGCGCTGCGCGGCGGCAGCGGCAACTTCGGCGTCGTGACGTCGCTGGAGTTCCGGCTGCACCCCGTCTCGACCGTCTACGCCGGGGTCGCGCTGTTCCCGGCCTCGCGGGCCGCCGGCATCCTCACCCGGTTCCGGGACGGGTCGGCCACGCGACCCGACGCGCTGAGCGTCTCGGTGGCGCTGGCCGACCACGCCTCGTACGGCCGGGTCGTCGCCGTCCGCGGCGTCTACGCGGGTCCCGCGGCGGAAGGCGAGCGGGCGATGCGCTCACTCTGGGACGGCCGGCCCCTCCAATCCGGCTTCCGGACGATGCCGTACGCCGAGACCGAGTCGCTGGGCGGCACCCCGCCGCAGCACTTCCACTTGTACGCCGACCTCCCGGACGAGCTGATCGCCGCGGTCGTCTCCAGCGACGCGGCCGGCATCGAGGTCAAGCACTGGGGCGGCGCGATGGCCCGCCCCGCACCGGGCGCCGGGCCCGTCGGGCACCGGGACGTCCCCTTCTCGCTCACCATCGACGGCCCGTCCGGCGCGCTCGCCCGGTACGCGACCGGCGGCTCGTTCCTGAACTTCCTGCACGACACGTCCCGGACGGCCACCGCCTACACCCCGGCGAACTGGCGGCGGCTGCGCGAGGTCAAGCGCGCCTACGACCCGCAGAACGTGTTCCACCGCAACCACAACATCCAGCCCGCCTGAAATGCGAGGTAACCGTCATGACCACGCTCACTTCCGCGTCCGCCCCGTCCGCGAAGCTCGACCACCGGCTCGTCACCATCGGCGTGGTGGTGGTGCTCGGCGCGATCATGTCGATCATCGACGCGACCGCCGTCAACGTCGCCACCCGCACCCTCGCCGAGGACTTCGGCGCCTCGATCACGTCCGTCCAGTGGGTGCTGACCGGCTACATGCTGGGGCTCGCCGCCGTCATCCCGGTCACCGGCTGGGCCACCGAGCGGTTCGGGGCCCGCCGCGTCTGGATCACCGCGCTGCTGCTGTTCCTGGCCGGGTCCGCGCTGGCCGGGCTCGCCTGGTCGATGCCCGCCCTGATCGCGTTCCGGGTGCTGCAGGGCGCCGGCGGCGGGATGATCATCCCCGTCGCGCAGACGATCCTCGCGCAGGCCGCGGGCCCGTCCCGGATGGGACGCGTCATGGGCTTCATCGGGCTGCCGATGCTGCTCGGCTCCGTCGCCGGGCCGATCGTCGGCGGGCTGATCATCTCGACGGCCGGCTGGCGCTGGATCTTCTTCGTCAACCTTCCGCTGGGGGTCGTCGCCGTCGTGGCCGCGTTCCGGCTGCTGCCCTCCTCGCCACCGCGTCCGACCTCGCTGGACGTCCGCGGGCTGCTGCTCCTGTGCGGCGGGGTGACGGCGTTCGTCTACGGCACCACCGAGGCGGGACGCCCGGGCGCGCTGGACGCGATCCGGCCCTGGACCATCCTGGCGGGCGGGCTGGCGCTCATCATCGCCTACGTCATGCACGCACGCGGCCGCTCGGCGCTGATCGACATCTCGCTGTTCCGGCACCGGGGCTTCGCCGCGGCCGCCGTCACCAACGTCGTCGTCGCCGTCGCGCTGTTCGGCGTCCTCGTCCTGCTGCCGCTCTACTGGCAGATCGTCCGCGGCCACGGACCGCTGGCCACCGGCCTCCTCCTCGCGCCCCAGGCACTGGGCGCGGCGGTCGCCATGCCGCTGGCCGGACGCGTGACCGACCGGCTCGGCGCCGGCCTGGTCGTCCCCGCGGGGATCGTCCTCGGCCTGCTGGGGACGGCGGCCTACACCCAGATCCACGCGGACACGTCCCCGATCCTGCTGGCCGCCGCGCTGTTCGTGATCGGCCTCGGGCTGGGCGCGACGATCATGCCGTCGATGGCGGCCGCCTACCAGGCCCTGCCGCCCGCGCTGATCCCCCGGGCGACCAGCGCGATCAACACGCTGCAGCGGATGGGCGCGTCCGTCGGGACCACGGCCCTCGCGGTGATCCTGCAGCACGAGATCACCGCCCAGTCGCCCGGCCTGGCGGGCGCCGCACTGGCGCCGCTGCCCGACTCGTCCCGCGTCGCCGTGGCCCCGCTGCTCGCGACGGCCTTCGGGCACGCCTTCTGGATCGCGCTGGCCGTCGGGGCCCTGGCGATCGTCCCGGCGCTCCTGCTGCCTAGGCGGCCTGCCTCCGAATGACCCGCATGGGAACCGGCCCGGCCGGGCGGAACGTGATCTCCGCCCGTCCGGGCACGTCAATGCCCGGAATCAGGTCGAGCCGGTGCGTCCGGCTGATCGTGGCGAGCACCAGGGCCGCCTCCAGCATCGCGAATCCGGCGCCCACGCAGATACGGCGTCCGCCTCCGAACGGCAGATACGCATACCGGGACCGCTGATGCTCCCCGATGAACCGTTCCGGCTGGAACCCTTCGGGATTGGGCCAGACATCCGCGTTCCGGTGAATCAGATAGGGCGGGACGGCCAGGGTGGACCCGGCCGGCACCGCCACTCCGTCCACCTCATCATCGGCAATGGCATCGCGCTCGATCGTCCATGCGGGCGGATAAAGCCGCATGGCCTCCTGAAGGACGGCCTTGGTCCAGGGCAGCTGGTCGACGTCCTCGGCCTTCGGCTCCCTGCCGCCGAGAACCTCGTCGACCTCGCTTTCCAGCCGCTCTCTGGCCGCCGGATACCTGGACAGCAGAATGAACGTCCAGGCCAGCGACGCCGCGGTGGTCTCGTGCCCGGCAAGCAGCAGGGTCAGGACCTCGTCCCGCAGTTCCGCCTCGTCGAACTCCCCGCTCTCCTTGAGCAGATTCAGCAGTTCCCCACCGGACGACCCCCGGACGACCCTTTGGACCATCCCCTCAAGATGGTCGAGGCCCCCGGCAAGCCCCGGCACCCGCTGGTAGAACCCTCGCTTGGCGAACACTCCGGGCAGGAAGGTGCCGATGACGGCATTTCTTTGCAGTGCCTCAAGCGCTCGTCCGGTCCGTCCGGCTTCTGCGGCGAGCTCACTTCCGAACAGGGCCCGCCCCACAATGCCCAACGTCAGTTTTCGCAGCTCACCCGCCGCGTCGAGCGCCACCCCGTCCGGCCACCGCCGCACGACCTGCTCGGCCGTCTCCACCATCTGCGGCGCGAACCCGGTGACATGCCGCTGCGAGAACACCGGCTGCACCACCCGCCGATGCCGCCGCCACGTCTCGCCCTCGCTCGTCAGCAGCCCGTCCCCGAGAACCGCCCGCAGCGGCCGATACGTGAACGCCTTCACATAGTTGTCCTGGTTGGCCACGAGCACCCGCTCGGCATGCTCGGGCCGCGACAGCAGAAAGAACGACCGCCCCACCCCGAACGGCAC
>NZ_SMKY01000094.1 GCF_004349235.1 Actinomadura darangshiensis
GGACGTCTATGCGGTCGCCTGGGTGGAGGAGGCGGGCGGCGTCGGCGTCGGCCATGCGGACCGGGGTGGCCACCGTGCCGGGGCCGTAGCCGCGCAGGAGCGTGTCGCCGATGATGCGGGCGTCGGTGAGGGGCTCGCCCTGGCGCATGGGGCCCGCCAGGACGCGGCCGGTGGTGTTCGCGTGGAGGGCGCCGGACGGGACGGCGGCGGGCGGCAGGTTCACGTGCCGCAGGTCGGACGGGGTGAGGGCCGTCCCGGCGGGAAGGTCGCGGGCGGCGGCGAGGACGCGGACGGACGCCGGGGGCCCGGGGCGGAGCGACAGCAGGGCGAGGCCCGCGGCGGCCGCGGCGAACAACGCCGACAGCGGCCGCCGCAGGCGGGTTAAGCGGGCGTTCACGGCAGTTCCAGCGGGAGCTTGATCCCGTCCAGGACGTTCGGGCAGGGGCAGGTGCGCTCGGCCGGCAGCGCCGTGACCACGTCGGTGACGAGGGTGCGGAGCCGGTCGATGTTCTGGCCGAAGACGCGGAGGACCTCGTCCATCGTGACGCCCTCGCCCTCTTCGATGCCCGCGTCGAGGTCGGTGACGAGGCAGAGGGAGGTGTAGCAGAGCGCCAGTTCGCGGGCGAGGACGGCCTCCGGGTGGCCGGTCATGCCGATCAGCGTCCAGCCCTGGGAGGCGAACCACTGCGACTCCGCGCGGGTCGAGAAGCGGGGGCCCTCGATGACGACGAGCGTGCCGCGGTCGACCGGCTCCCAGCCCGCCGCCCGGGCGGACTCGACCGCGGCGTGGCGGCCCGACGGGCAGTACGGGTCGGAGAACGAGACGTGGACGGCGGCGCCCTCGTCGTAGTACGTCTGCTCGCGGCCGGACGTCCGGTCGGCGAGCTGGTCGGGCACCGCGAGGGTGCCGGGGCCGTAGTCGGGGGTGAGGGAGCCGACGGCGCAGGGGCCGAGCACCTGCCGGACGCCGAGGGAGCGCAGCGCCCACAGGTTGGCCCGGTACGGGATCCGGTGCGGGGGGAACCGGTGGTCGCGGCCGTGTCGCGGCACGAAAGCGACGCGGCGGCCGCCCAGCTCGCCGATCGCGATGGGGTCGCTGGGCGGGCCGTACGGGGTGTCGACCCGCACTTCCTCGATGTCGTCGAGGAACGAGTAGAACCCGGAGCCGCCGATGACCCCGATCTCGGCGGTGGGCTGGGACGCGGATGGCTGAGTGGACATGGCGCCGACACTAGCCATCCGCGCTCGACTCCCGGCAGACCGTCCGCCGATTGTGGATAACTCCGCCGCGAAGGGGCCCGGCCGGAGCCGGACCCCTCCCTTCCCCGTCCCGGCCGGAGCCGGGCGTCGTCAGCCGACGGGCTCGCGCACCTTCGGCTCGGCCGCGGACGACTCCTTGGCGAGCCGTCCCGGCGTCCAGATCCGCCGTCCGATGTCGTAGGACAGGGCGGGCAGCAGCAGGGACCGGACGATCAGCGTGTCGAGCAGCACGCCGAACGCGACCGCGAAGCCCATCTCGACCATGAACACCAGCGGCAGCGTGACCATGGACGCGAACGTGGCCGCGAGGACCAGCCCGGCCGAGGTGATCACACCGCCGGTGACGGTGAGGCCGCGCTGGATGCCGCGCCGCGTGCCGAGCGCCTGCGACTCCTCCCGGACCCGGTGCATCAGGAAGATGTTGTAGTCGACCCCCAGCGCGACCAGGAAGATGAAGGCCAGCAGCGGGAAGCCGGCGTCGGTGCCCTCGAACCCGAAGACGTGCTCGAAGATCACCGCGCAGGCGCCGAGCGAGGCGAGGAACGACAGCACGACCGTGCCCATCATCAGCAGCGGCGCGACGACGGCGCGCAGCAGCGCGATGAGGATCAGGAACACCACGCCCAGCACGATCGGGATGATCACCTTGTTGTCGCGGGCGGAGGCGCGCTTGATGTCCAGGGACGTCGCGGTCATGCCGCCGACCTTCGCGTCCGCGGACGGGACGTCGTGCACCGCGGCCCGCAGCCGGTCGATGGTCGCCCGCGCGGCCGCGCTGTCGGCCGGGTCCTTCAGCGTCGCCTCGTACTTGACCAGGCCGTCCGCGGTGGCGGGCGGGCTGAGCGCGGCGACCCCGGGCGTCCCGCGGACGGTCCGCGCGATCGGGTCGGACGCCGAAGCGGAACCGATGACGACGGCCGGTGAGCCCGAGCCGGCGGCGTAGTGCCGCGCGACGACCGCGGAGCCCTTCACGGAGTCGGGGGTGGTGGTGAACTGCCCGGCGTCCGACAGGCCGTCCGCCTTGAGCGTGCTCAGCCCCAGCGTGAGCACGATCAGACCGAGCATGGTCACGGCCCAGAGCGCGCGCGGGCGCTTCCCGACGAGACCGGCCACACGGCTCCAGACGCCATGCTCGGCCTCGTACGCCTCGGGCTTCAGGTACTTCTCGTCGTAGCGGGGGATCAGCGGCCAGAACAGCCACCGGCCGAAGATGACGAGGAGGGCCGGCAGGAGGGTCGTCATCGCGGCGAGCGCGGTGAGGACGCCCGCGGCGGCCACGGGGCCCATGCCCGCGGTGGAGTTCATGTCGGCGAGCAGCAGGCACAGCAGCCCGACCGCGACGGTGGCGGCGGAGGCGATGACGGCGGGCGCGGCGCGGTGCAGCGCGTACGCCATGGCCTCGTGCCGGTCCTCGTGCCGGTGGAGTTCCTCCCTATAGCGGGCGACGAGCAGCAGTGCGTAGTCGGTGGCGACGCCGAAGACGAGGACGGTCAGGATGCCGCCGCTCTGGCCGTTGACGGTGAGGTCCGCGTACTTGGCGAGCAGATACACGCTCGACTGGGCCAGCCCCAGGGCGAATACGGCGCTGAGCACCGGGACGAACCACAGGATGGGGCTGCGGTAGATGAAGAGCAGCAGGACGATGACGACGAGTCCGGCGGCCATGAGCAGGAAGCCGTCCAGGCTCTGGAAGACCTCGAACTGGTCGGCGCCGCTGCCGGCGGGTCCGGTGACGTGTGCGGTCAACCCGGGGGGCCCGCGCTCGCTGACCTCACGTGCCTGGTCGACGGCGCCGGTGACGTCCTCGTCCGTCAGCGGCACGAGGGTCTGCAAGGCCTTGCCGTCCTTGGACGGGAACGGGCCCTGCGCCTTCTGGGCCCCGGGCAGGTTCTGGAACGCGGCGACGTCCGACGTGGCCTTGGCCTTGTCGGCCGCGGTGATTCCGCCGGTCCGCTCGTAGACGATGACGGCGAGCATCGTCTCGTCCTTGCGGAACCGCTCTTCCAGGTCGACGACCTGGGTGGATTCGGCTCCCGCGGGGAGCCAGGCGGCCGCGTCGTTCTCCTCGACGTCGCCGAGCTTGCCGGCGAGGGGGCCGAGGGCCATCAGCAGGACGATCCACAGGGCCAGGACGGCCCATTTGGTGCGCCGTCCGGCGATCAGTCCGGCCAGGCGGTGTGTTCGCGGCCTGGGGGGAGCCGGGCTAGGTGCGCTCATGTTCCTCTCCTGTGCACCGGGTGTTATCGAGATATGTCGCGTTCGCCCTAGAATCTCTCGCCTACCGAGACATGTCAAGTACTATCGCGAAACCGGCCGAACCCGGGGTCGTCTTCCATCCCCTCAATCGTCGCGAGGCGGACGAGCCCGCGCGTCCCGCGCAGGGAGTGAGCCGCGCTACCTCCTCCGACGCACAAAAAAGCCCGCGACTACCCCGCGAGATGTAGGCGGTGGTGTGCGGGCATGGGAAGGACCGGAGGATCCATCACGGATCCCCCGGTGCGCCGTGCGGGCCTAGACGGTTAGGCGACCTTCTCTGAAGACGAGGAGGAAGACTTGCTCGGCGACGACTTGCTGGACGACGACGAGTCGCCCCCAGACGAAGACGACGAGGAGTCAGAGGACGACGAGGACGACTCCGACTTGGCGGAGTCGCCGCCCGAGGACCCGTCGGACGAGCCGTTGGACGAGCCGTTGGACGAGGCCCCCGCGGTGGCAGGCGACTTGCCGGAGCTACGGCTGTCGGTGCGGTAGAAGCCCGACCCCTTGAAGATGATGCCCGCCGCGGAGAAGACCTTGCGCAGCCTGCCGCTGCATGCCGGGCACTCGGTCAGCGCGTCGTCGCTGAACTTCTGGACGACCTCCAGAGGCTCGCCGCACTCGGTGCAAACGTACTGATACGTCGGCACGGTTCCTCCTCGCTGACTCAGCCCGGCGGAGCCAGGACTGGCACTCACTTTGAACGACTGCTAATGGTACCCATGCGTGGAACAAGATTCGCCCCCGGTATGTTCCGAGCCGCGCCCGAGCCCGCCCGCGCCGGGCGGAAGGTCAGATGCCGGTCTCGCCGAACCAGCCCGCCAGCCGGCCCTTGCGGCTGACCGCGCGCAGCCGCCGCTCGGTGGTCTCGCGCACGGCGTCGGTGGTCACGACCAGGAGCGTGTCGCCCGTTTGCAGGGGCGTGGCGGGTTCGGGGACGAAGCTCGTCCCGTCCCGCACGACGAGGGTGACGGACGCGCCCGGCGGCAGCCGCAGCTCGAAGATCTCCACGCCGCTCATCATCGAGTCGACCGGGATCCGCACCTCCAGCAGGTCGGCGTGCAGTTCCTCCAGCGGCGCCGCCTCGACGTCCAGTTCGCGGGTCTGCTCGTCGCTCTTCAGCCGGCACCAGCGCGACACCAGCGGCAGCGTGGGGCCCTGCAGGAGGGTGAACACGACGACGATGTTGAAGACGATCGCGAAGATCCGGTCGGCGTGCTCGACGTCCGCCACCATCGGGATGGTGGCGAGCACGATCGGCACCGCGCCCCGTAGCCCGGCCCAGGACGCGAACACCTTCTCGCCCCACGTCAGCTTGAACCCGATCGTGGACAGCACGACCGAGACGGGACGGGCGATGAGCAGCAGCACGAACCCGACGACGAGCGCGGGCACGATCTGCCCTGGGAGGTCCCCAGGGTCGGCGAGCAGACCCAGCATCACGAACAGCCCGATCTGGGCGAGCCATCCGACGCCCTCTGCGAAACCCCGTGTCGCGGGACGGTGCGGCAGCCGCGCGTTCCCGAGCACGAGCGCGCTCACGTAGACGGCGAGAAACCCGCTGGAGTGCAGCAGCGAGGCCGCTCCGTAGGAGCCGATGGACAGCGACAGGACGGCGATGGGGTAGAGGCCGGATGCGGGCAACGCGATGCGGCGCAGCGCCAGGGCGCCCAGCCAGCCGATGGCGACGCCGATGATTCCGCCGGCGACCAGTTCGTAGACCATGACGCCGAGCAGCTCGGCGAGGTTGGGGGCGCCGGTGTGCGCGCTGAGCGTGACCACGATGATCACGACGGGGGCGTCGTTGAAGCCGGACTCGGCCTCCAGCAGGCCGGAAAGCCGGGACGGCAGGGGCAGCCGCCGCAGCACCGAGAACACGGCGGCGGCGTCGGTCGGGGCGAGCACCGCGGCGAGCAGGAACGCGGGCCGCCAGTCCATGCCGACGAGCCACATCGTGGCGAGCGCGACGACGGCGATGCTGATCAGGGTGCCGATCGTGGAGACGCTGACAGCGGCCGGCACGGAGGGCCGCACATGCCGCCAGCTGGTGGTGATGCCGCCTTCGGCGAGGATCAGGACGAGGGCGGCCAGGCCGAGCGTCTCGGCCAGTTCGGCGTTGTCGAAGTGGATGTGGAGAGGGCCGGACTCGCCGATGAAGAGGCCGAGTGCCATGTACGCGAGCAGGGTCGGCAGCCCCGCCTGGTGGGAGAACCTGACCGCGACGATGGCGCTGAGAACGAGCACGGCCCCGAGGAGTAGCCAGATGTCGAGGTGCACATCCCACCCTTCGGGGTCGTCAAAGTTGATCGTTTAGGAATCCTACAGATTCACGCGTCGATCGCATACTTAAGTTTGAGGGACGGCGTGTCCAAGATCGTCACCTTCGGCGTTTGACCTGCGGATTTACCCCGTTGACGACGTTCTGCACGTCCCGTCCCAGAACGGCCGCGGTGACGTTGTCGCGCACCATCGAGATGAGGTTCACCTGCGACTGGGCGGACGCTCCGGCCGTGTGCGGCGAGAGCAGGACGTCCTCACGGGCACGCAAGGGGTGCCCGGCCGGAAGGGGTTCCTCGTCGTAGACGTCCAGGGCGGCGCTGGCCAGCCGCCCGGAGTCCAGGGCGGCGAGGACGGCGTCGTCAGGCGCGATGCCTCCACGTGCCACGTTCACCAGCAGCGCTTTGTCCGGCAGCAGGGCGAGGCGTTCCGGACCGATCAGCCCGCGGGTCTCGTCGGTCAGCGGCAAGGCCAGGACGAGGATGTCCGACGTCGAGACGAGGTCGTCCAGCTCGCGATACGTGGCCGCCGCGCCGGGCCGCCTCCGCCTCGTCCAGTACGAGACCGCGCAGCCCAGCGCCGCGAACAACCGCGCCGCCTCGGAGCCGATCGCGCCGAACCCGACGATGCCGACGCGCTGCGTGTGGATCTCGCGCGGGAACCGTCCCGCCATCTCCATCTGCGGCCACTCGCCCGCGCGGACGGCCCGGTCGCCCCAGGCGAGGTTGCGGCAGAGCGCGAACGCCGCGCCGACCGTCCACTCGGCGACCCCGCGCGCGTTGAAGCCCGCCGCGTTCGCCAGCGGCACGTTGCGGGCCGTCAGCGCGGCGACGTCGATGCTGTCGGTGCCGACCGCCGGCATCTGGACGAACGACACGCGCCGCGCGGCGGCCACGGCCTCGGCGTCCAGGGCCAGCCGCCCGGTGAAGTCGCCGATCACGATGTCCGCCCCGGGCAGCTCGGCGAGCAGGCAGCTGCGGTCCCTGGCCTGCGGGAACACCACCTCGGCGGTCTCGCCCAGCGGCGCGAACAGCCCCCGCATGATCTCTTCGCCGATCGGGGGCAGGGAAAGGATCCGCCACGGCGCCGTCATCTCGTACCTCCCGTCGGGCCGGCTCCGACCGCGTCCCCGTCCGCGATCTTGGGTCCTCCCACTGTACGAGCGGGTCAGGTGAGGCGGAGCAGCCCCTGGGACGGCGTCACCGCGGCCCGGACCCGCCGGTCGTGCGGCTCGGCCGGCAGGTTCCGCACCAGCTCGCCGTCGTACAGCAGCGCCACGGTCAGGATCGCCGGGCCGACACGCGCGAGCGCCCGGTCGTAGGAGCCGCCGCCGCGCCCGAGCCGCATGCCCGTCCGGTCGACGGCCACCGCGGGGACCAGGACGACGTCCGCGCTGGCCACGGCGCCGGTACCGCGCGGAGGCTCGGACGGCTCCGGGCAGCCGCCGGCCCCCGGGACGAGCGAGTCGGGCCCCTCGTAGGACGCCCAGTCGAGATCGCCGTCCGGCAGCAGGCGGGGGAGCAGCACGTACGTCCCGCGCTTCCACAGCGCGAACAGCAGGCTGCGCGTGTCCGGCTCGTCGGCGATCGAGGCGTACGCCGCGATGGTCCCGGCCATCTCCACCTCCGGGACCGACAGCAGCGCATCCCGGATCGGCCGCGCCGCCTCCGCGCGGGTCTCGGGCGGCATCGCCGCACGCCGGCCGAGCAGTTCGGCCCGGAGGTCGGTCTTCGAAACGATGTCGTGCACGCTGTTGTCCTCGCGGATGACTAGGGTCAGTACATGGCCGACATTGCACCTGTGCTCAAGGCGGTCGTCCCCGCGGCCGGCCTCGGTACCCGATTCTTGCCCGCCACCAAGGCGACTCCCAAGGAAATGCTGCCCATCGTCGACAAACCGGCGATCCAGTATGTCGTCGAAGAGGCGGTCGACGCGGGTCTCTCCGACGTCCTGATGGTCACCGGACGCAGCAAACGCTCCATCGAGGACCACTTCGACCGGGCGTACGAGCTGGAGGAGGCGCTGCGCGCGAAGGGCGACGACGAGCGGCTCGAGGCCGTGCACGAGTCCAGCGACCTGGCGATCATGCACTACGTCCGGCAGGGCGAGCCGAAGGGCCTCGGGCACGCGGTGCACTGCGCCCGCCAGCACGTCGGCCGCGAGCCGTTCGCGGTGCTGCTCGGCGACGACATGATCGACGCCCGCGACAAGCTGCTCCAGCGCATGATCGAGGTGCGCGGCCAGCACGGCGGCAGCGTCATCGCGCTGATGGAGGTCGAGCCCGACCAGGTGTCGGCGTACGGGTGCGCGGCCATCGAGGCGACGGACGAGGAGGACGTCGTCCGCATCTCCGACCTCGTCGAGAAGCCCGCCGCCGAGGAGGCGCCGAGCAACTGGATCATCATCGGCCGGTACGTGTGCGACCCCGCGGTGTTCGACGTCCTGGAGAAGACCCCGCCGGGACGCGGCGGCGAGATCCAGCTCACCGACGCGCTGCGCACCCTCGCCGACATGCCCGCCGGCCAGGGCGGCGGCGTCTACGGCGTCAAGTTCCGCGGCCGCCGCTACGACACCGGCAACAAGCTGGAGTACCTGCGGACGGTCGTCCAGTTCGCTGCGGAACGTCCCGATCTCGCGGCGGAGTTCGTTCCGTGGCTGCGCGAGTTCGTCCGGCAGCACGACGGCGTGGGTGACGCCGCGGACTCGTGACGACGCGTCACACTGGGGCCGTGGGCATGAGATCGGTCGACCAGCACCTGACGGAGATCCTCGGCAGCGTCACGGCGCTGCCGCCGCTCGACCTGGCGCTGCTGGAGGCGCAGGGCACGGTGCTCGCCGAGCCCGTGTCCGCGCCCGTGCCGCTGCCGCCGTTCGACAACTCCGCGATGGACGGCTACGCCGTCGTCGCGGCCGACATCGCGGCGGCCACGGAGCTGGACCCGGTCAGGCTGCCCGTCGTCGGCGACATCGTCGCGGGCGACTCGGGCGTGGCGGCGATCCGGCCGGGCCTGACCGCCCGGATCATGACGGGCGCGCCGCTGCCGGCCGGCGCCGACGCCGTCATCCCCGTCGAGTGGACCGACGGCGGCAACGCCACCGTCCGGATCACGCGCCCGGCGCCGCCGGGCAACTACATCCGCCGCTCCGGGGAGGACGTCCGCG
The DNA here is from genome assembly GCF_004349235.1 of Actinomadura darangshiensis. Taxonomy (GTDB): domain Bacteria; phylum Actinomycetota; class Actinomycetes; order Streptosporangiales; family Streptosporangiaceae; genus Spirillospora; species Spirillospora darangshiensis. The sequence continues at coordinate 8,956 of NZ_SMKY01000094.1, forward strand.
AAGGCCAGGTCGTCGCCGACGCGGGCATGCGGCTCAACGCCCCGCAGATCGGCATGATCGCGGCCGTGGGACGGTCCCGGGTGAGCGTGCGTCCGAAGCCGCGCATCGTGGTCGTCTCCACGGGCGACGAACTGCGCGAGCCCGGCTCGCCCCTGGCACCCGGCGAGATCTGGGAGTCGAACAGCTTCATGCTCACCGCCGCCGTGGTCGAGGCAGGGGGAGTGGGCTACCGGCAGGCCACGGTGCAGGACGAGCCCGCCAAGGTCCTGGAAATGCTCCAAGACCAGCTCGTACGGGCCGACGCCATTGTCACCACTGGCGGCGTCTCCATGGGCACCAGGGACGTCGTCAAGGAAGTGCTCACCGGCACCGGCACGGTGGGATTCCACAAGGTGGGCATGCGCCCGGGTAAGCCCCAAGGGTTCGGTCTCCTCGAAGGCACGCCCATCTTCACGCTCCCTGGGAACCCGGTTAGCGCGTACGTGTCGTTCCAGGTGTTCGTCCGTCCGGCCCTAATGGCGATGCAGGGGCTTGCTCCCGAACCGCTCCCGATGGTGAGCGCCGTTCTCGCCGAAGACGTCAAGTCGCCTGCGGGGCTCCGCCACTTCCTGCGCGGCAGACTGTCGTTCAACCAGGGCTACACCGTCACGGCGGCCGACGTGCAGGGCTCGCACCAGCTCGGGTCGCTGTCCTCCGCGAACGCGCTCATCGAGCTTCCGGAGGACGTCGAGGCCATGCCGGCCGGTTCCCACGTCAAGGTCATGAGGTTGCCGTCGTGAGTGCCATGGGTTCCGAATTCACTCACCTTGACGACAAGGGGTCGGCCCGCATGGTCGACGTGTCGTCGAAGGACGTCTCGGCCAGGACCGCGACGGCGACCGGGTTCGTCCGGCTGTCGGCGGACTGCGTCGCCCTGCTGCGCGCCGGTGACATCCCCAAGGGCGACGCCCTGTCCGTGGCGCGCATCGCCGGGATCATGGGGGCCAAGCGCGTCCCCGACCTCGTCCCGCTGTGCCACCCGATCGCGCTGCACGGCGTCGACATCGACCTCGGCATCCGGGACGACGGCGTCGCGATCACGGCCGTCACCCGCACCGCCGACCGCACCGGCGTGGAGATGGAGGCGCTCACCTCCGTCAGTGTCGCCGCGCTCGCGCTGGTCGACATGGTGAAGGCCGTCGACCCCGCCGCCGTGATCACCGACGTCCGGGTCGAGGAGAAGACCGGCGGCAAGACCGGGGTGTGGCGCCGATGACCGGGGCGCGCCGATGATCAGGGCGATGGCGGTCACCGTGTCGAACCGGGCCGCGGCCGGCGTCTACGCCGACAAATCGGGGCCCGTGCTGGTCGAGATGCTGGAGGACCTCGGCTGCCAGGTGGACGGCCCGGTCGTCGTCCCGGACGGCGAACCGGTCGCCGAGGTCCTGCGGGACGCCGTCGCGCAGGGCTACGACGTCGTCGTCACGTCCGGCGGGACCGGTCTCACCCCGACCGACGAGACCCCGGAGATGACGCGCCGGGTCCTCGAATGGGAGATCCCGGGCATCGCCGAGGCGATCCGGCTGGAGGGCCGCGACAAGGTCCCCGCCGCGATCCTGTCCCGCGGCCTCGCCGGCGTGGCGGGCGGCACCCTCATCGTCAACCTGCCGGGCTCCACCGGCGGCGTCCGCGACGGCATGACCGTCCTGGGCCGCGTCCTGACCCACGCCGTAGACCAGCTCAAGGGCGGCGACCACCCGCGTCCTTGACGGCCTGGCGGCGCACGATCTCGGTGATCCAGACGGGCGCGAACGGGGACGTGCAGTTCGGGGGAGTCGGGTAGTCCTTGAGCACCTCCAGGCGCTCACCGATCTCGATCGCACGGGCGCGGTGCCCGGCGTGGTCGATCCCGATCTGGGCCAGGCAGTGGTTCATCGCCCACTGCAGGCGGTCAGGCGCGTCCTTCATCTCCGCTTCGATGACGTCGAGCAGCCCCGCGAGGTCGAGGCCCTCGGGCTTCTTCGCCACGCGTTCGGTGGTCAGCGCCCACCCGGCGCTCGCGACGACCGGATCCGGATCGGTGAACCAGGCCAGGCGTAGTTCCTCGGCGTGCGGATTCTTCTTCACCACGTAGTTGACGAGCCAGTCGTGCACCTTGGGCGTGCGCGCCTCGCGCAGCATGACGTCCAGCCGCTCACGCTCGAACGCCTTCGGGCGGCAGATCAGAAGCGCGAGGAGTCTCGCCGCGGTGTCACCGGTCTCCCAGAGTCGGCACGCGAGTTCCTGCTGCGTCTTCAGCCGCTTCGCGACCGCGCGCAGCTTGCCGAGGTTCACGCCGTGGTCGTCGCCGTGCTTCTCGTTCACCGCGCGTGTCTTCGGATCCTCAAGCGCGGCCAGTTCGGCCATCACCTGGGCCACCGCCGTCTCGGCCACCTCAGCCTCCCGCACATCGAGCGCGAGATTCACCCTACGGCCGCGGGGCTCAGATTTCGAAGATCCTGCCGGTCTGGTGGCCTTCGATGGAACGGACGTAGGCCTGTGCGGACTTCCGCACCGGCTCCGGCTCGAAACCGATGAAGGCGTCGCCGTACTCGGCGAGCGACTCGGTGAAGACCGTCGGGCTGACGGCGTTGATGCGCTGCCGATGGGGCAGCTCGATCGCCGCGGCCCGCACGAATGACTCCACGGCACCGTTGGCCAGCGAGGCGACAGTGCCGGTGAAGATCGGGTCCCGAGCGAGCACCCCGGTGATGAGCGTGAACGAGGCCGACTCCGACACCAGCGGCGATCCTTGGCGCACGAGTTCGACCTGGCTGAGCGCCTTCCCGACCATGCCGTCGAGCATGTCCTGGTGGCTGAGCTCGGACAGCTGCCGCCATGGCACGCTGCCCGCCGCGCAGGCCACCGCGTCCACTCTGCCGGCCCGTTCGTACATGGCCTGGATTGATCGAGGATCGGTGATGTCGACCGCGATGTCGGAGTCCTTGCGGGAGGCGCTGAGCACGTCGTGGCCACGCTCCCGCAGGGCCGCGCGCACGCTTTGCCCGAGGGTCCCATTGGCTCCGACGAGAAGGATCTTCACTGGTCCGGCTCCCTGCGCTCTGTTCGCCCTGTCCACCGGCAAGCATGAGCGCGGAACCGCAATGAAGTCCAGCTACCTATACTTCACATGCTTGTAAGCTGTACTTATGTTGGACGTGAAACGGCTGATCCTCCTGCGCGATCTCGCCGAATACGGCACGGTCACCGCGGTCGCCGACATTCACCGGGTCACCCCCTCGGCCGTGTCCCAGCAATTGCGCGCCCTGGAGGACGAAGCCGGCGCCGCACTGCTGCACAGGGAAGGCCGCACCGTGCGCCTCACGGCGGCCGGCACGGCACTCGCCGCGCAGAGCGACCATGTTCTGGCCGCCCTCGAACTCGCCCAAAGCGCCGTACGGGCCCTGGACGAGCAGATCAGCGGCGAACTCCTGATCGGCTGCTTCCCCAGCGGCCTGCAGCCCTTGGCCGCCCCGCTGGCCGCCGCACTCGTCCGCGCCCACCCTCGGCTTCGTCCGCGAATCATCGAAGCCGAGCCGGAACAATCGCTCCGCCTGCTCAGACGCCGCGAACTCGACCTGGCACTCGGCTACCACTACCGGCACCTGGGCACCCCACTACCTCCGGGCTTGAACGCCGACGCGCTTTTCTCCGACCCACTGGTCCTGGCCGTGCCGGAGAACCTGCGCGTTCAAGCCGAGCAAGACGGACTGGCCGCACTCAGCCGGCACCCCTGGATCGGCACACCCGAGCCGAGCGCCTGCCGCGATGTCATGATGCACGCGTGCCACAGTGCCGGTTTCTCACCACTGATCGAACACAGCTATCACGACCTTCGCTCGGCCCTCGCCTTGGTCGCCGCCGGACTCGGAGCAACGATCCTGCCCGCAATGCTCTGTGAGAATCCGCCTACCGGAACGGCGATCCTGCCATTGCCAGGACGGGAACGAACCGTGGAAGCCGTCACCAGGGCGGGAACCGGCGATCACCCTGCCATCGCCGCGGCCCTGGCCGTCCTCCGTAGCACCAATGACGGCGGAAGAACGGTCTAGGCGCGGTCGCTGAACGCGAGCTTGCCACCGAGCGCGAGCAGAACCACCCCCACGACACTGTCGAGAATCCGCTCGAACGCGCGGCGCCCGACGAGCCGGGCGGTGCGGTGAGCGGCCACCGCGAAGACGCACTGCCCGCTCAGGTTCGCCGCGGCCGCGATCAGCGCCAAACCGATCACGAGCGGAGCCGCGGCCAATCCGTGCGCGGAGACGAACTGCGGGATCACGGCCGTGAAGAAGGCCCCTGCCTTGGGATTGAGCAGGTTCGTCGTCAGCCCTTGCCTGAACAGCTTCCCCGCCGAAACCGCGGGACGCTGCCCGTCCGCCGGCAACGTCTCGGCATTTGTGCGGTGCCGCCATGCCTGCCACAGCATGCGAACCCCGAGGTAGCCGAGATAAGCGGCACCTGCGAGCTTCAGCACGCTGAAAGCCAGCGCGGACGCCGCCAGAATCATCGCGATGCCGAGGCTCGCAGCCAGGCCCCAGATCAGCAGTCCCACGGCACTGCCCACCCCGGTGCGTACACCGGCGGACCAGCCATGACGCATGGCATTCCGCAGGACCAGGGCCGTATCGGGCCCCGGCGTGATCGTGATAAGTGCGACGACGCCCAGGTAGGCCAGGATTGTTCCACCAGTCATTGATCGACCCTAGTACGGCGCCAACGCGGTCACCGAGCAGGCGACGCGGGCTTCGCGTGCTGGGCTGCCGATGCCGAGGCGGCGTCCTTGAGGGCGGCCAGGTAGCCGGCGATGGCGGGGCGGGCCTCGGTGCCGCGGCGGATGGCCGCGTAGATGTGGCGGCGGGCATCGTGCCCGCTGGTCGGGAGCGTGATCACCCCGTCCGGGATGGGCAGCCGCGCGGCGCGGGGCACGAGGGCCGTGCCCATCCCCGCCTCGACCAGCGCCAGGATGGCGGTCCAGTCGCTGGCCCGGTGGCGGATGTCCGGGCGGAAGCCCGCCGACACGCACGCGAGGTGGAGCAACCGGTCGCAGGCGTCGTCCTCCAGGGTGCTGATCCATTCCTGGTCTCGGAGCAGTGCCAGGTCGGCCACGCCCGAGGGTGCGGCCGGGTGGTGGGCGGGCAGCGCCAGGATCAGGTCGTCGGTGCCGAGCGCGACCGTGGTGAACCGCCGGTCGTCGGCCGAGAGCGCCCCGTCGGGCCGCACCGCGACCACGACGTCGAGGTCGCCGCCCGCGAGCCGGTCCAGGCACGCGGGGACGGTCACCTCGCGGATGTCGATGCGCAGCCGGGGAGTGCGCTCCCGCAGGGCGAGCGCCGCCGGGATCAGCAGCGAGGAGATGGTCGAGGGGAAGGAGCCCACGGTGATGTGCCCGAGTTCTCCGCCGGCGGCGGCCTGGACCTCGCCCCGCGCGCGTTCGAGGTGCGCGAGCAGCCCGTAGGCGTGTTCGACGAGCACGGTTCCGGCGTCGGTGAGCCGCAGCTTGCGTCCGTCCACCTCGGTCAGGGGCGCGCCCGCCTCGCGGGTCAGCGTCGCCAGCTGCTGGGAGGCGGCGGAGGGTGAGATGTGCAGCGTCTCCGCCGCGGCGTGGAGGGTTCCCTGCTCGTGCAGGGCGAGCAGAAGCCGCAGCCGGGTCGGGTCGATCACGCACATAATCTTACTATTACCGTCCACAATGTCCTGCTTGTCTTCATGGTTCGTCACGGGAAACATGAGACGGGTCATCACCCCACCACTCATCGAAAGGCGGTGATCCCTTCTCATGAAGGTGCTCGCTCTGAGTTCCAGCCCCCGTAAGGACGGCAACTCGCGCCTTCTCGCGCAGAGCGTGCTGGACGGTGCCCTCAACCGCGGACACGACACCGACCTGGTCGACCTGTGCGACGTCGTCACCGCGCCGTTGCGGGACTGCCGCACCTGCCGCGGCCCGGACGGGACGTGCTCGATCGCGGACGGCCACCACGCCCTGCTGCGGGACAAGGTGCTGGCCGCGGACGCGCTCGTCCTCGCGACGCCGCTCTACTGGTACGGCATCTCCGGTCAGCTGAAGATCTTCATCGACCGGATCTTCTGCCACACCAGAGCCGACCTGCCGGACTCCGCCGAGGTCAAGAGGCGGCTCATGAACAAGCGCGCCGCGGTCGTCGTCAGCTCCGAGGAGAGCTACCCCGGTGTCCTCGTCGGCGTCACCGCGCAGATGCAGGAGCTCGCGCGCTATCTCGACCACGATCTCGTCGGAGTCGTGCACGGCATCGCCAACTCCCGTGGCGAGGTCAGGCGGGACCCGGCCGGCCCCGTGGAACGCGCGTTCGACCTGGGGGCCCGCCTGTTCGACGCCCCCGTCACCGACTACCGCATGGACACGGTTCGACCCGGCGCCGTCTGGCCCGCCCCGAGCCGCGAGCCCGCCCCGTCCGGCTGAATCTGGTCCGTACGGGGGATCGCGCTGCCTCGCGCGGGTGAGGCCGCTCAAGGCTTGAACCGTGATCGTTGGATCAGCGGCCGATACGCGGAACCGCGGAGACCAAGGGAGGAAGAACGGCAATGCCGAGCATCAGGACGAAGTCGGTCCTCGTCGCCAGCGCCGCGATCGTGGCGGTTGGAGGCGCCACCACCGCTTACGCCGCCGACCCGGGGGACGGGCCGGCGGCTGAATCGGCACGGCCGGGTGTCCGGGGGGCGGCCGATTTTCGGATGCCGTTCACGCCCGACAAGGACGTCCGCCATTTCGAGTTCGACGCACGCGCCGCTCCCTACACGCGGCCCTTTCCGGGGATGCCGCATGGACTGCCGTCCGACGCCGCGGGAACCGTGAAGGTCTCCCATTACCTTGCGCAGCGGAACACCACCGTCCACTTCGAGGCCGCGGTGGACTGCATGATCACCAGCCCGGGGTATGCGGCGCTCACCGCGAAGGTGGTCCGCGCGGACGATCTGGTGCAGGACTGGGTCGGCAGGCGCTTGGGTTTCAGCGTCCAGGACGCAGGGAGGGACACCCCGGGGCACATCCGGGACCGGGTCGGCTTCTCCTGGCTGTTCGGCAATGTCGAAGAGGACCAGGACGGCAACGCGGTCGAAGGCAAGGTCGGCACCTGCCAGGCACCGGCACCCTTCGCCCTCGTCACCAAGGGCGGCTACACGGTCGAGCACGCGGACCTCACCCCCGCCCCGCAACGCTGACCAACACCAGGGGCCGCGGGGGAGTATCACTACCTGCTCAGTACGATCAGAGTAGTGATCTGCCGGGCCGTCCCTGGGAGCGCGCATGGCCGAACGGCTGACCGCGACGGTGATCGGCGGCGGGATCGCGGGGCTGGCGTCCGCGGCGGCCCTGGTGCAGGCGGGGTGGCGGGTCACCGTCCTGGAGCGGGCTCCCGATTTCACCGAGGTCGGCGCGGGTGTCGCGATCACCCGCAACGGCATGGCCGCCCTGGCGGCCCTCGGCGTGGACGACCGGGTCCGGGCGGCCGGTCACATGACCCGCACGGCCGGTTCGCAGGACCGGCATGGCCGCTGGATCCTGCGCGTCCCCGAGGTGCCCGTCAACGAGGACCCGACGAGCCGGCTGTGCGCCGTCCACCGGCAGCGGCTGCACGCCGTCCTGCTCCGGGCCGCCGAGGCCGCCGACCTGGTGAACGGCGCCAGGGTCACCGCCGTCGAGCCGGGCGCCCCGGCCGGCGCGGCCGCCAGGGTGACCTGGACGTCGCCGGAGGGCGCACGGACCATCGAGTCCGACCTGGTGGTGGCCGCCGACGGTGTCCACAGCACAGCCAGGACGTGCCTGTTCCCCGGCCTCCGGTCCGAGTACGGCGGGGCCACGAGCTGGCGCGCGGTGATCAAGGACACCGAGATCATCGACGACCGCTACATCGCGATGTGGGGACCCGGCATCGAGTTCGGCGCCCTGCGGATCAGCGCCACCGACGTCTACTGGTACGGCTACTTCGTCGCACCCGCGAACACGGTCTTCGACGACGAACTGGCCGCTGCCCGGGAGATGTTCGCGGGCTGGCCCACGACGGTCGCCTCCACCCTCGCGGCGACCGAACCCGGCGACCTGATGCGGCACGACGTCTACCACCTGCCGAAGGGGCTGCCTGCCTACACGTCCGGACGGGTCGTCATGGTCGGCGACGCGGCCCACGCCATCCTCCCGACCGTGGGCCAGGGGGTCGCCTCCTCCCTGGAGGACGCGGCCTGCGTCGGACGGCTGATCGCCCAGCCGGTCGCCCACGGGGCCCCGCTGGCCCCCGCGATGGCAGCCTACGATCTGGCCCGCCGCCCCCGGTGCCGGAAGATCGCCCGCCAGGCGGTCATGATGGCGCGCATCGCCTCGCACCTGGGCGGCGGCTGGCGCCAGCCCGCACGCAACGCCCTCCTGAGGCTCGTCCCCGCCGGCCGCCTCGCCAACAGCGGCTTCGCCGCGCAACTGGTCGGCTGGACCCCTCCGCCCGCCCCATGACGACCGCGAAGATGGCGCCCTACGGGCCCGACCCCGGGCGCGGTCGCCGTGGCGCACCACATCCCCCTGCACAAACTGTTCCACTTGGACGGGCGTACCGCGCCAGTTCCGCCAGGAGTGCGCGACTGTGCACGCGGGCTAAAGAGAAAGTGCGCTCACACGTAATGACATGCCGGGCGAAAGCCTGGACGCTCGTGGATGACCACCTTTCGCGTCGCCCGTGATCCGGACGCGGGACGACCTGCCCGCCCGCGCCATCGCGATGCCCCGGAGGCCGGCATGCACAGCACGGAGCAGCCCGACCATCGAGAGCACGGCGATGTGAAGCACCCCGCAGGACGCCGCTTCATACGGATCCTGCGCATGCTCGTCGGCGGGTTGGTCGTCCTCGCCGCCTTCCTGCTCGTCCCGGGAGCGGTGTTCGTCACCAACGCACGGAGTTTCGGCGCCGACCGTTACGCGCGGCCCGCGTCCACGGACTCCGCGGACGCGGCCGTCGCCGCCGCGGTCCCGCCCGCGCACGATCCGGACAAGCCCACTGTGGCGATCGTGGTCGGCAACAGCGGTGCCAACGTGGCCGACACACTCGTCCCCTACGACATCCTCGCCGGTACGGGAAAGTTCAATGTCTACACCGTCGCGTCCGAACGTCGTCCGGTACCGCTGCTCGGCGGGCTGGACCTGGTCCCGGACCTGGACTTCGCCCAGCTGAGCCGGCGTCTGAACGGGAAAGCACCGGACGTCACCGTCGTGCCGGACATGCCTGACGCCGACGAGGACAGCGACCGCCGCGTGACCGCGTGGCTGCGGGACACGGCGAGCGGCGGACTGGTGCTGAGCGTGTGCACCGGCGCGCGGCTGGTCGCCGAGGCCGGTCTCCTCGACGGGCGCGACGCCACCACGCACTGGTACCGGTTCGCCGACCTCCGGGACGCCCATCCCGCGGTGCGCTGGCGGCGCGGAGTCCGCTACATCGACGACGGAAACGTGATCTCCACGGGCGGGCTGCTGTCCTCGGTGGACGGGACGCTCCGTGTGATCGAGCGGCTGGCGGGCCCGGACACCGCCGCCGCGGCCGCCCGGACCGCCGGCTGGCGCCACTACTCGCCCGGCGCGCCCGCGCGGCTGCCCCGATCGCGGTTAACGCCGTCCGACGCGATCGTGCACATGCTCAACCTCGGTTACCGCTCGGGCACCACAACGGTGGGGGTCGTCCTCACCAACGGCGTCGGTGAACTGGAACTGGCCTCGGTGTTCGACCCGTACGCCGAGGTCAAGGCCGCCCGGACGATCGCGATCGCGTCCACGGCCACGGTGCGGTCGCAGCACGGGTTGACCTTCATCCCACGGGCACGCCTGGCCGACGCCGGGGACGACGTCGACCGCCTGCTGGTCCCGGGTACCGCCGCCGCTGCCGGCCCTGACCCAGAGATCGCCGCCACCGCCCGCCGCGCCGGTGTCCCGCTGGAGTACCCGCACCGGCGGCAGGGCTTCGCGTTCGACCCGGTGCTGCGCTCGATGGCCCGCACCTTCGACACGCCCACGGCACGGTGGACCGGCAAGATCCTTGAGTACCCCACGGCGGAGCTCAGGCCGTCCGGCCCGCGATGGCCGTGGACGCCCACCCTGCGCGTAATCCTGTTCGGCATGGCCGGCATGGCCGGCGTGGCCGGCGTGGCCGTCGTCCTTGTCGCCAGACGGCGAATCATCAACAGGAGGCAGCCGTGAACGTCGCGATCATAGGAGCGGGGATCGGCGGGTTGTCCACAGCGCTGCGCCTGCACGCCGAGGGCATCCGCTGCGTGGTCTACGAGCGTGGTGAGCAGATCCGCGAGCTCGGTGTGGGGATCAACGTGCTGCCGTTCGCGACCGGGGAACTCGCCGAGTTAGGGCTCCTGGACCGGCTGGACGAGACCGGGGTGCGCACCGGCGACCTGGTCTACACCCACCGGCTGGGCCAGGAGATCATGCGCCGTCCCTGCGGCCTCGCCGCCGGATTCGCCTACCCGCAGATCAGCGTGCACCGCGGCCGGCTGCAGGGGCTGCTCCACCGCGCGGTGCTGGAGCGGCTCGGCGCGGACGCCGTCCGCACCGGTCACCGCCTGGTCGGCTTCGAGCAGGACGCCGAGGCGGTGACCGCCCGTTTCGCCGACGGCTCGCGCGCCCGCGCGGACGTCCTGGTGGGCGCCGACGGCATCCACTCGGCGGTCCGGTCGACCCTCTTCCCGGACGAGGGCCCGCCGCGCTGGGGCGGCATGATGCTGTGGCGCGGTGCCACCGAATGGCCCGAGTTCGACGCCGGCCGGACCATGGTGATCATCGGTGGCAACACCGCCAAACTGGTCGTCTACCCGATCGCGGCGGGCACGACGCCCGGCACCAAACTGACCAACTGGTCCTTCGGCGTCGTGACCGGCCGCCCCGGCGACCCGCCGCCCAGCGAGCAGGACTGGGCGCGTCCGGCCGACCCGGCGGACCTGGCCGCGCACATCGGGCTCTTCACGTCCCGCCACTTCGACCATGCCGCCATGATCGGGGCGACCCGGGACCGCTTCGAGTTCCCGATGTGCGACCGCGACCCCCTCCCGTACTGGACGCGGGACCGCGTCACCCTCCTGGGCGACGCCGCCCACCCCATGTACCCGATGGGCTCCAACGGCGCTGGCCAGGCCATCCTGGACGCGGTGAACCTCAGCACCCACCTGGCCGCTCATGCCGACCCCGCCGAAGCCCTGCGCGCCTACCAGGACGACCGCCTCCCCGCCACGGCCCAGGTCGTCCTCCGCAACCGCCTGGGCGGCCCTGAACAGGTCATCGAGGAGGTCGAACGCCGAGCCCCGGAGGGCTTCGACCGGATCGAGGACGTGATCGATCCCGCCGAGTTGGAGGCGATGGTGACCGGCTACACGCAGCTCTCCACCGGCAACCACCCAAAAACCTGAGCCGGACGCGACGTCTCAGGTGGGCGGGGCCGGGGCGCCGGTGCGCTGGACGGCCAGGGCGATCGCGCCCAGCAGTTCGGCTCTGCTTCCCAGTGCCGCGGTCGTCACGGTCAGCGCCTGCGCCACCCCCGGCTGGGCGTAACGCGTGATCGCTTCGCTGATGCCGTCGGTGAGCGCCCCCCCGGGCAGGCTGAGCTCACCGCCGACGATGACCACCTCGGGGTTGAGCACGTTGCACATGTCCGCCAGCGACCGGCCGATGGTGCGTCCGACATCGCCGACGACGCGGACGGCTCCCGAGTCTCCCGCCTCGAGCAGCCGGACCACATCGGCGGGCGTGAGCGGGTCGGCGTGCATCGGCTGCAACGCGGCGATGATGTGCGGCGTCGAGACCAGCGTCTCCAGGCATCCGCGGCTGCCGCACCGGCAGACCCGTCCGTTCGCCTCGATCTGCACGTGACCCAGCTCGCCCGCGTAGCCGGTGGTGCCCCGGTACAGCCGCCCATCGAAGATCAGCCCTGCGCCCACCCCGGTCGAGACCTTGACGAACACCAGGTCGCGTAGGCCGGCGCCCGCCCCGTAGGTCATCTCGCCGAGGACGCCGAGGTTGACGGCGTTCTCCAGGAACACCGGCCGGTGGACCCGGCCTTCGAGGCCGCCCGTCGGATCCAGGTCGACCCACCCGGGCAGGACGTTGTTCACCATCACGCGTCCCGTGCGGCGGTCGAGCGGGGCGGGCAGGCCGACGACGACGCAGCTCACGTCCTCTTCCGTGTGGCCGCTTTCGTCCAATACCGCGCGGAAATTGTCGGCGGCGGAGTCGAGCGCCGCGGCTACGGAGTTGTCCACCACCAGGTGCACGTGCCGCTCGGCGATGACATCGCCGGACAGCGTCGCCGCGGCGACGCGGAGGTCACCGTGGCTGAAGGCGATGCCGGCGACGAGGCCCGCCGACTCGGTCAGCACCAGCCGGGCCGGCGGCCGGCCCGGCCCCGCGCCCGGGCGCGTCTCGCCGGCCGCGGGCAGCTCACGCAGGGTGCCGTCGTCGATGAGCCGGGCGACGAGCGCGGCGACCGTCGCCCGCGACAGCTCGGTCGTCCGCTCCAGATCGGCCCGCGTGACAGCGCCGTGCGCCCGCACCGCCGCGATCACTCGGTCGAGGTTGTACGTGCGGTGCGACCTGGGCCCGGACCGCGGGCCGGCTGGGCTCATGGCGTCATCTCCACGGGTGCGTCGCCGTTAAATCTGTCGCGTTCTCAGCATAATAGAGCCAAATTAGACCGTTGACATAGCAAGAATCACGCTTTAATTTCACAGAAATCCCCCATGTGTGCGCAGCTGAGGCCGGAGCACCCCCGCCGATCAGGAGGGCCCCATGACCAAGCCGACACGAAGATTCCTCCGGCGTACCGCGATCGCCGGCGCCCTCACCCTCACCCTGCCGACGCTCGTGGCGATCGCCGCCGAGCCGGCCGGTGCGTCCAGCACCACGGTGACGGTGCGCGCCGACGGCGGCTACACCATCGACACCAGCGGACCGCGCTACCACTTCGCCGGTTCGGTCGGCGTCCCCGTGGACGACATCAAGAAGGCCAAGGGCCGGGACGGCGTCGGCACCTACCACGAGACCGGCTTCGACTACTCGGTGGGCGGAGTGGCGCGGACCAGCGCCATCCGCAGCTACGACCGGCAGCGAGTGGTGCTCTTCAGCACCACCTACCGCAAGGCGGCGGCGAACGCCCACCCGTTCCCCGCGTTCTCGGCCCGGCCCGCGCTGCCGCACACCGAGACGTTCTCCGGCTGCTTCGCGAACCGGCAGTTCGACACCTCCGGCGACGCGGGCCTCAGCCCGTACCTCGCGTTCGGCGCCTCCGGCGGCGGCTACCTGCTCTCGCCCGCCTCGAACTTCACCACCGCGGTCACCAAGAAGGACGCGGACGGCGCGCTGACCAGCGGCATCTCCTCGAAGATCGGCAACCTGCCGGCCGGGTTCACCCAGCGCACCGTCCTCGCCTTCGGCAGCGGCGTCAACGACGTGTACGACACCTGGGGCCATGCGCTGACCGGCCTGTCGGGCAAGCACCGGCCGTCCCAGGACGCCACGAATACCCTCGCCAAGCTCGGCTACTGGACCGACAACGGCGCGACCTACTACTACAAGTACGACGAGGACCGCGGCTACGCGGGCACCCTGAAGGCCGTCCGGGACGAGTGGAAGTCCAAGGGCCTGCCGATGGGGAACCTGCAGCTCGACAGCTGGTTCTACCCGAAGGGCGCGAACGCCGCCTGGGACGACAAGGACGGCGGCGAGTACCGCTACGAGGCGGACAGGACGCTGTTCCCGGACGGGCTCAAGGCGTTCCAGCGCAGCGTCGGCGTGCCGCTGATCACCCATGCCCGGTGGATCGACCCGTCCAGCCCGTACCACCAGGAGTACAAGACGTCCGGGCAGGTGGTCACGGACCCGGCGTTCTGGAACGACCGGATGCGCTACCTCAAGGCCAACGGCGTCGACACCTTCGAGCAGGACTGGCTGTGCTCGCACGCGCAACCCGAATTCAACCTCAACGACCGCGCCGCCTTCCTCGGCAACATGGCGAAGGCCGCGGCGGCCAACGGCCTCGACGTCCAGTACTGCATGCCGCTGCCACAGGACTTCCTGCAGAGCACCCTGTACGACAACGTGACCAATACCCGGGTCTCGAACGACCGGTTCGAGCGGTCCAAGTGGGACGAGTTCCTCTACGCCTCACGCCTGGCCAGCGCGCTGGGGATGTGGCCGTGGGCGGACGTCGCCATGAGCACCGAAACCGAGAACCTGCTGCTGCAGAACCTGTCCGGCGGACTGGTCGGCGTGGGTGACCCGATCGGTGAGGAGAGCGCGGAAAACCTGAAGAAGGTCGCCGAAGCGGACGGCACGATCGTCAAGCCGGACACCCCGATCGTCCCCAACGACGCCACCTACGTGAACGACGCCGCCGACCCAGGCCGCGCGATGGTGGCCACGACCGGCAGCCGGCACGGCCCGCTGTCCGCCGGGTACGTCTTCTCCTATGCCCGCGACATCCCGATGCCGCCGCCGGACACCACCTACGAGGCCGAGGACGCCACCCTGTCCGGGCCGGTGGTCGCCACGGACCACAAGGGCTACACCGGCAGCGGGTTCGCCGACTTCCGGCACGACTCCGGCGACTACGTGCAGTGGGACGTCGACGTGCCGTCCGACGGCACCTACACGCTGCTGTTCCGGTACGCCAACGCCATCGGCGACCGTCCGCTCGCGGTCGCGGTCGACGGCGGCGCCGCCACCACGCAGCCGTTCGCCTCGACCGGCAACTGGGACGCGTGGTCGGCGCAGCCGGTCGTCCTCAACCTGTCCGCCGGCCGGCACACCGTGCGGGCCAGTGCGACGGGAGCCAACGGCCCGAACATCGACAACCTCGGCGTCAGCGCCGGCAAGGTCACCGTCCCGACGACGACGGACGCCCAGTTCCGTCCTGACGGCCTCGGAGTCACCGGGAAGGCGTACGTGTACGACTACTTCGCCGGCACGGGCACGCTGGTCGACGGCAACGCCCCCTACACCGCCCAGGTGACCCGCTCCGGGTCCTACTTCCAGGTGGTCCCGGTTGGTCGCTCGGGCATCGCGTTCCTCGGTGACGCGGGCAAGTTCGTGTCCCTGGGCAAGCAGCGGATACGGTCGCTGTCCGACAACGGCAGCGTGCACGCCACCGTCGCGTTCGCCAGCGGAGACGACCCGGTCACCCTGCACGGGTACTCCCCGACCCCGGTAACGGCCCACGCGGCCGGCGCCACGGTCGACCACGTCACCTACGACAACACCACGCACCTGTTCTCAGCACGCGTCAACCCCGGCCACGCCCACACCGCGGCCATAAACCTGACCCGCCGATAACACCCCGGCCGGTCTCTTCCTCCGTCCAACGACGCGGGGAAGAGACCGGCCGACTCTTGTACGGGCGCACACGCAGCTGAACGGGCGCACACGCAGCGCCTAGCGGGCGAGCTGCTGGAGCCAGTCGTGCAGGAGGGCGGTCTCGACGGGGCGGAGCGGGACGGTGGACGGATCCGCTCCGCTGAGGGCGGCATCGAGCGCGAGGGCGCGAGCGGCGAGGGCGGGCTCTGGAGCCGGGCTCGTGTCGGTGGTCAGGACGTCGATGAGTGCTTCCCGCATGCGTGGTGAGATCTCCGGGTCGCGGTCGCTCTCGGGGATGCCGATCAGGGAGAGCGTGACGCCGGTCACCGCCGCCAGGGTGAGGTGGGCGGCAAGGACGGGCGGTACCCGCAGGCGGCCCTCGGAGGCGGCGCGGCCGAGGAATGTCATGAGGAGTTCCTGAGCCTCCCGCGCGGCGGGCGGGCGGTGGCCTGGGCGGTCGGTGCCGTACATCAGCAGGTAGAAGGCAGGGTGCTTCAGGCCGAAGTCGACGTGCGCATCCCATCCGCGACGCGTGTCGTCGACCGGGTCGCCGCTCGACGAAAAGGTGTGCTTCTGCGCCAGGTAAAGGTCGAAGGCGTGGATGGCCAGCGCCGAGAGGAGTCCGTTCTTGTCGCCGAAGAGCTGGTAGAGGGAGGCGGCCCGGATGCCCGCCGCCGCTGCGACGGCGCGTGTTGAGAGCGCCTGGGCGCCCTCCCGTTCCAGGAGTTCGGCCGCCACTTCCAGGATCTGCCGGCGGTTGCGGGTCTTCGCATCGTCCACGGTTGCAATGCTACGCCATGAGGCGTATCACTGATACGAACCAGTGATACGCCAAGTAGCGTTCCAGTGATACACGGGAGAAGCCGATGCATCGTGTGGGATACGGAGCCATGCAGCTCGCGGGCCCGAAGGTCTGGGGATTCCCGGACGACCCGGAGGCGGCGCGGCGGGTGCTGCGCCTGGCCATGGAACTGGGCGTGACCTTCTTCGACACCGCGAACGCCTACGGGCCGCGAACGGTGAACCAGCTGATCGGGCAGGCCCTGGGACCGGTCCCCGAGGGCGTGATCGTGGGCAACAAGGTCGGCGCGGAGCGCGGCCCGGACAAGTCCTGGGTCATCGACGGCCGCCCCGTGACGGTCCGGCGGCAGGTCCACGAGGCACTGACCGACCTCGGAACGGACGCGAGCGAGCTGACCTACCTCCGGCTCGTCGGTGACACCCCCGGCGCACACCAGGACGTACCGCTGGAGGAGTCGCTCGGCGCACTCGTCGAACTGCGCGACCAGGGACTGGTCCGCCGCATCGGCCTGTCCGGCGCGTCCCCGCAGATGTTGGCGCGCGCCCAGCAGATGACCCCCATCGCGGCGGTGCAGAACCGCTTCAACCTGCTTGACCGCAGCGGCGTCCAGGTCCTCGCCGACTGCGAGGCCCAGGGCATCCTCTTCATCCCCTACTTCCCGCTGGCCGCCGGACGGCTGAGCGACCACCCGGAGCTGACCGGCCCGGCAGAGCGCCTGGGCGCCACACCGGCCCAGATCGCACTGGCCTGGCTGCTGCGCCGCTCACCCTCCGTGGTCGTCATCCCCGGCACGAGCAGCCCCGGCCACCTCCGGTCCAACATCGAAGCTTCCGAGGTCGCCGAAGAGCTGACCGACACCGAGGTCGCGCGCCTGACAGGACTCGTCGACGAGTCGAAAGCGGCCCTCGACCGGCCGATATCGCCTGCGGCGGCGTCCGTGCCGCACCCTTCGCCGGGCCGTTGAGACGAAAGATAACGTTCGTTATGATCACGTGACGGTGCACACTTCCACGGACCATCCGGCGCGTGAGGGAGCGGCCATCGTGGGCTTACCGGACGCTCGAAGGGTGATCGTCGTCGGCGCGGGCCTCGGCGGTACCGCCACCGCCGTCCGTCTCCTGCAGTTCGCCCGGGAACCGCTGCAGGTGGTGGTGATCGAGCGCCGTCCCGATCACCGGAGCGCCGGGGTGGCCTACCACCCGAACGGCAACCACTGGCATCACGTCTTCAACATCCAGGCGGGCCGCATGTCGATGTTCCGCGAGGACGTCGACGACTTCGTGTCCTGGGCCAACGACGAGGCCGACCGGTCCGGCTGGCCCGAGCAGTGGAGCGGCTTCACGTTCACCGAGTCCGGACCGGCGCCCCGCAGGATCTACGCCGACTACCTCGCCGCCCGCCTGGCTGAAGCCGCGCGAGAAGCCGCGGACGGCGTGACGCTGGTCGAGGCCGACGGCGAGGTGGTCGACCTGCAGACCGGCGGCGGCCGCGTGGAGGTCGTCGTCGAGAACCGCACCGTCCCGCCGTCCGACGCCGGACGGCGCCGGGTGACACTCCAGGCCGACCACGTCGTCCTCGCGACGGGGCTGGAGGAACGTGACCTTCCCTTCGCGGCGGACGTGGCGGACCACCCCTCGTTCGTGCGGCACCCCTACTCCGAGGCCGGGATCGAGCGGATCCTCGGCATCCGGCAGGACGCCGAGGTCGCCATCGTCGGCACGTTGCTGAGCGCGTACGACTCGGCGTCGGTCCTGCTGCGGCGCGGCCATACCGGGAGGATCCACATGATCTCGCGGTCCGGCATGACGCTCCGCACCTACCCGTCCGACCACCGGCACCACGTCCTCAGCCTGCCGGCTCCGCGACTGCACTCCGACGGCTACGAAGGGCGCGACGACCTCGTCCGGAAATGCCGGGACGAGTGGGAACGGGCGTGCGCCGCAGTCGCCGAGCAGCATCCCGGCATGGCACCCGCGGTGGTCACCGAACGGGTCGCGAAGTCCTGGGAGCCCCACCTTCCCGAGATCTTGGCGCGCGTCCCGTCGTCCGACCTCTGCGCGCTCCTCGACAGCTACGGCGGCCTGGTCGCCACACTCCGGGTGGGCGCCGTCGCCTACATCACCGAATTCGTCGACGCCGCGCTGAAGGACGGCGGGCAGCTCGTCCTCACCACCGGGAAGGTCGACGCGATCGCCGGAACCGGAACCGGCACTCTGTGGCTCACGGTCTCCGGACCGGGGCCCGCGCGGACGATCGAAGCGGATCTCGTCATCTCGAACTTCGGCCGGGAGACGGACTACGAGCGCGTTGGTTCGGCGCTCTGGACGAACCTGCTCCGGAAGAAGACGGCGGCGCGGCACCGGCGCACCGGGCGCGGTGTGGAGGTGGACGACGGCGGCTTCCTCCTCGGACCGTCCGGCGCCCGCTCCGGCCCGATCACCGTGATCGGCTGCCCCCGGGAAGGGGACGAGATCGTGCGGCACGGCCGGATGGGCGCGTTCACGTTCAACCTCGCCGCGATCAAGAACCATTCCGTCGGCGTCGCCGCGACCGTGCTCCGTGAACTGGAGTCCTGCTACGCCGGGCCGGCCGGTGATGTGGCGGTGTCCAACGACCAGGAGGTGCGGGAGGCGTTCGCCCGCTCCGTCCAGCTCGATGTGCACCGGATGGCCGCGCGGCGTCGTGCCGTCCGCGAAGCCATGGCGGCCCGGCTCGAAGAAAGCCTCGAAGCTTTGCGCGATGCCATGACCCGCGGCGGCGCGGCTCCCGCCCCGGACCATTCCTTGCGGTTCGCTGTGAACGGCGCCGCCACGACAAGGCTCAATGACTTGTCCGTGACGCCGCGGGACCTTCGTTCCCTGCTCGGGCTCGACTCTCCGCCGGTGCCCCGATAGCCGGACGGCCACCTCGGCATTCGAGAAGGTGCGCGGCCACCTCGCCGGCTGTCAGCCTCTGACCATGCTCGGTGAGAGGACGTCCATGAGCACGCGGGAAATAACCGGTGTTCTGCTGGTCGATTCGCACGAGCGGCGCCTTCAGGGGCCATGCAACCGCACCGGGAAACCGGTCGGCGGCGCCATCCTGGTGGCCGACAGGCTCGGCCCCGAACTGTACGAGGCCATCATCGCCTCGTCCGCGGTGATCTGCGCGAGAGGCGGCCGGACGGGCCACATGCAGTCCCTCTGCCGGTCGCGGGGAATCCCCGTCCTCCGGATCGACCCGTCCGAGCTGGACGCGGTCGCCGGCGAGGTCACCGTCCTCCTCGACCGCGAGTCGGTCGTTCTCGGCGAGGCCGCCCCCGGGCCGCGGCCGTCCGAGCCGCTGAACGCCGCCTTCGGCGACATCGAGTCGATCTGCGTGGTCATCGCCGACGCCGCGGACATCCGTTCCACCAACGCCCTCGCGCCGCGCGCCGAGCGCGCGAGCTCCTACTTCATCCGCGAGGAGTTCCTCTGCCTCGCCGCCGGCCTGAGCCCGATCGACGCACTCCGGGCGGGTGTCCGGGAGGCCGAGCGCTACGGCGCCGCCTTAGCTTCCGCGCTGTGCTCGATGGTGCGCGAACTCCTCCCCGGCCAGCGTCTGATCATGCGGCTGCTCGACCTCCGCTCGGACGACGCCGCGCAGATCACCACTGGCGCGCACGTGGAGAACGAACCGAACCCCGAACTCGGCCTCCACGGCGCCAGATGGCTGCTGACCGAGCGCCACTACCCGCGCGCCTTCCGGGCACTCCGCGCCCGCATTCGGGAGCGCCTGGGCGCGGACGCGGACCGTCTGAGCTTCGCCGTCCCGTTCATCAACGACCGCAACGAGTTCCTGCGGCTCCGGCAGCACCTCGGCCTGAAGGACGAAACGCCGCTGGGCGTCTTCGTCGAGACGCCTGCCGCCGTCCATTCGGCGGCCGGATTCTGCGCCGAGGGGGCCGGTGAACTGTTCGTCGGCACCAAGGACCTGATTCAGTTCTACTTGGCCGCCGACCGCGGCAACCACCTGGTCTCCGCCACGTACCAGACCCGGCATCCGGCCGTCCTGGCCGCACTTCGCCAGGTGGTCGAGTCGGGCCGCGACGCCGGCGTCCCAGTGCACGTGTTCGCGTTGGGCGCCGACCTGGACCACTACATGCGGAGCCTTCCGACACGCAACCTCATGATGTGCACCGCCGAATTCCACCGGCTCCTCGACACCCCGGCAGCCGTCTAACGCCCCAAGCAAAACGGGCCACCCCGGCAAGACACAAAGCCTCAACCAGAGCGGCCCAAAAGGGTGGAGCTGAGGGGATTTGAACCCCTGACCCCCTCGATGCGAACCACCGGCACACCCCACCTCGCCACCGCCCACCCCAGCTACACCGTGCGCTGACGTGTGCCCGTGTAAGCGTCTGTGAGCGGCTGTTGCGGTACTCCGCTGCTGTACAGCAG
>NZ_SMKY01000095.1 GCF_004349235.1 Actinomadura darangshiensis
GCAGGCCGACCCCGCCCTCTGACGGACGCGGCCCGCCGGTACCGGCCGATCGCCCTAGTGGCGGCGGTCGGCCTGCAGGTTTCGCCCGTGGTCAGGTCGAGAAGCGGCGGAGGAGGATCTGAAGGCGGAGGGCATGGTGTTCGCGGCGCATGCGGCCGTCGCGCATCAGGGTGAGGAGGCCGTGCAGGCTGCTCCAGAACGTCTCGGTGAGCGCCCCCAGGTCGTCCTCGCCTGCGAGCGGCCGGAGGGTCTCGCGTAGTTCACCGAAGGCCTCCTGGAGGGCCGGCGGCGCCTCGGGGGTCGCGAACGGCAGATCGACGGCCCTGGTGAACATCGCGTCGTACAGGGCGGGCCTGCGTTCGGCGAACTCCATGTAGGCCGCGGCGACGTCCGCGAGGGTCTGGGCGGGATCGGCGGGCGCCGTGCGCGCCGTCCGCAGTTCGGCGGCGAGCTCGCCGCACCCCTCGACCGCGACGGCCGCCATGATGGCGTCCTTGCCCTTGAAGTGGCTGTAGAGGACGGGCTGGCTGTACTCGATCTCGGCGGCGAGGCGGCGCGTGGTCACCGCGTCCCAGCCCTCGCTCTCGGCCAGTTCCCGCGCCGCCGTGATGATCAGCTTCTCGCGGTCCGCTCGCTCGCGCTCCCGGCGCTGCTGGATGGACATGACAGTGACTCTAGCATTGCTAGCGCTTCTGTCATTGGCATGCTAGCGTCGATCCTGTTCCTAGCGTTGCTAGCACTTGGAGATGCTGATGCTCGCCCCTATCGCCTATGGCCTTGCCGTCGTCCTCGCCCTGCTCGTGACCTTCATCGGCGCGCGGTTCCTCATCTCGCCCCGCCCGGCGGCCGCCGGCTACGGCGTCCCCGCCAAGCCGGACGGAGACGCCGCCTACCTGGAGATCAAGGGGCTGCGCGACCTGACCTTCGGGATCCTCGGCCTCGCGTTGATCGCCTTTGCCGACGCGCAGGCCGCGGGCTGGTACATGCTGGTCGTGGCGATCGCGCCGCTCGGCGACACCCTCATCGTGCTGCGGCACGGCGGCACCAAGGCCGTCGCCTTCGGCATCCACTTCGCCACCGCCGTGGCCGTCCTCATCAGCGCGGCCCTGCTCTTCGCGGTCTGACGGCCCGCCCCGGACACGGGCGTGAAACGGCGACGGGCCGGCCGGATCGCTCCGGTCGGCCCGTCCTCGTGGCGGGAGCCGCCGCGCGTCACGAACCCCAGTCGGGTCGCAGCGGCATGTGGCTCGTCCCGTCGTCCTCCAGCTTCACGCCGAGCGTCTGGTGCAGCTCGATCCAGTTCTGGTTGAAGCCCAGCACGCAGCCGGCCATGTAGACGCGCCACACGCGGGCGATGCCTTCGCCGACCTCGGCGACGGCCTCGTCCCAGTGCTCGTCGAGGTTCTCGCACCAGCCGGTGAGCGTGCGCGCGTAGTGCTCGCGCAGGTTCTCCTGGTGCCGGATCTCGAAACCGGCGTCGTTCATCTGCATCTGGACGTAGCCGGGACCCTCCAGCTCACCGTCCGGGAACACGTAGCGGTTGATGAACCCGTTCTCCTTGCGGGACGGGATCGTGTTGTCCGGACGCGTGATGGTGTGGTTCAGCATCCGCCCGCCCTGTCGCAGCTTCCCGTACAGGAAGGAGAAGTAGGACGGCAGGTTCGCCTTGCCGATGTGCTCGGTGAGGCCGATGGAGCTGATCGCGTCGAAGCCGCTCTCGGTCACGTCGCGGTAGTCCATGTGCCGGACCTCCGCGAGCTCGGACAGGCCCCGGTCGGCGATCGCCTTCTGCGCCCACTCCGCCTGCTGCTTGGACAGCGTGACGCCGAGCGCCTTGACGCCGTACTCCTGCGCGGCGTGCATCACCATGCCGCCCCAGCCGCAGCCCACGTCCAGCAGCCGCATCCCCGGCTTCAGCGCGATCTTCTTGGCGACCAGGTCGTGCTTGTTGAACTGCGCCTCCTCCAGCGTCGCGTCCGCATGCGGGTAGCACGCGCACGTGTACGCCATGGAGGGGCCGAGCACCCACTCGTAGAAGGTGTTGGACACGTCGTAGTGGTGGGAGATGGCCCGCGCGTCACGCTTCTTCGAGTGCCGCAGCCACGACGGGATGCGGCTGAAGGGAGCCTCCTGCGGCGGCGGGTCCAGCCGGCGCGAGATCGCCGCGCGCAGCATCGGGTCGCCCAGGACCGCGCCGACGATCCTCGCCTTGTCCCGCGCCGTCACGTCGCCGAGCACCTGCTGCATCGTCGTCAGCGCGGTGATCATGTCGCCGCTCACGTCGATCATGCCGGTGACGTAGGCGCGGGCCAGGCCCAGCGCCCCCGGCGAGTGCAGCAGGTACGACACGGCGTACGGCGAACGCACGTCGAACCTTATGTCGGCGCCGGGCACCCCCGCGCGCGAACCGTCGTACGCCGTGAACTCCACTGGCGCCTCAGCCCCGGCGAGCTGCTCAAAGACCCTGGCCAGCGACATCTTTCTCCTCCTGTCTCTCCGCCCCGGACCGGCCGGCGGTGGTCTCGGCCGGCGGCCGGTCCGCGGCTCCCCCGATGCGGACGCCCGGTCAGCGTCCGCGCACGCACTTGTCGTAGAGGTCCAGCAGCCGCTCGCCGGGGTCGTAGGTCCCCTTGAGCCGCCGATACGTTTCGCCGTCGTAGTACCGCCAGAACTCGTCGCGGCCGTAGAAGGCCGTCGAGTACAGGGACTTGTGTCCGTCGAGCCCCGCGACCTTACGCTCGATGAGCCGGTTGTGGTACTCGGGGATCTGACCTGGCGGGATGCGCACCGTCCCCCAGAAGCCCGCGTTCACGTACGGGCGGCCCACGTCCAGCGGGTACAGCGGCCAGCGCTCCTTCGCACGCAGCGGGCACAGCCAGATGGGGCTCATCCCGACCTTGTCGTGGAAGAACTCCAGGAACTCCGGCAGGCGCTCGACCGGGACCTCGATGTCCTGGATGACGTCCTCGCGCGGGCGCAGGCCGCGCCACCGCTCCGCGCGCGCGACGATGTGGTACCTGCGGTCGTACGCGACGAGCTTGCGGTACACGTCCGAGCGCTTGTACTTGTCGGGCCACAGCCGCCGGACGGTCGCGTTCTGCACGCCGAACGCACCCGAGCACCAGAACCAGTCGGTGTCCCAGCGCCAGATGTAGTCGCGGATCGTCAGGAAGTCGACCGACCGCTGCTGGAACGACCGGTAGTAGATCTGCTGGCCCGTGTAGTCGGAGGTGTAGGGCGCGGACTCCGCGAAGAAGCCGAGCGTGATGTACTGCTCGCGCGCGCCGAAGACCGTCCCGTCCATGAAGTCGACGGGCTCGTCCTCAAACGTCCCGGACTCGGTGATCTCACCCATGACCCGGGCGAGCTCCGCCGCGTCGGTGAACCGCAGGTGCCGCAGCCGCACATAGGGGCTGACGGGACGCAGCTCGATCTTCAGCCGGAGGCTGTAGCCGAGCGTCCCGTAGGAGTTCGGGAAGCCGTAGAACAGGTCCTTGTGCTCGTTGTCACGCGTCGCCGTGACGATCTGCCCGTCCCCGGTGAGGACCTCCAGCTCCAGGACGCCCTCGTGCGGCAGCCCGTCGCGGAACGACGTCGACTCGATGCCGAGCCCGGTCACCGCGCCGCCCAGCGTGATGGTCTTCAGCTGCGGGACGACCGTCGGCATCAGCCCGTGCGGCAGCGTCGCGTCGACCAGGTCCTCGTACGTCGTCATCCCCTGGACCTGCGCGGTGCGCTCGTCCGGGTCGACGCTCAGCACCTTGTCGAACCCGGACACGTCCAGGCCCGGCGCATCCGAGGGGTCGCGCCACCGGAACAGGTTCGAGGTCCGCTTCGCCAGCCGCACCGGCGTGCCCGCCGGGATCGCCGCGTAGGACCTCTTGAGCGCCTCCACCGCCCGCTGGTGATCGCCCTTGATCGCAAGCTCCGTCATCTACCCCTCCCTCACATAGTTAATCGATCATCCCATGCATGGTCCACATAACTCGGACGTTAGGGGAGTCACAGGCAGGGAAGGGAATAAAGCAACTCGCGTATGCATCGACGTCGTTTCATCTCCCCGGGCCACCGGAACCGCGTACATAGCGGCCACGTCATCTGTTCCCCAGAGGCGCACGCCGACAAACCCGAGGGCGTTCATCTCGTCATCGAAACGCCCCCCGAGCACCCGGATCGCGCCCGCCGCGCGGACCCGGCCCGCGCAGGCGTCACCTGGGCCAACAGCGTGGAGGCCCTGCCCTTCAAGGCGGGGAGGAAGCGCTGCACGGTGCCCGCACGGTATTCCGCGAGTTTTGTCGGCGGATGCCGCTAGCTTACTGGTCATGTCCCGCTACCGTCTGCAGCCGACGCCCGCTCAGGAGCAGACGCTGCTGGAGCATTGCGGGCACGCCCGGTTCGTATGGAACCTCGCGGTCGAGCAGCATGCCTGCTGGCGGCCGGGGCGCGGATCGGCGCCGGGGTTCGCCGAACAGTGCCGCCAGCTCACCCAGGCCAGGGCCGAGCATTCTTGGCTGCACGGCGGGTCGGTGACGGTGCAGCAGCAGGCGCTCAAGGACTTCGCACAGGCCATGGCCCACTTCTACGCCGGGACCCACCGCCGTCCGACGTGGCGCAAGGCCGGACGGCATGAGGGGTTCCGGATCGTGGCGGTCAAACCGGGCGATGTGCGGCGCGTCTCGCGCCGGGTGGGGCAGGTCAGGATCCCCAAGGTGGGGTGGGTGCGGTTCCGCTGGTCTCGGCCTGTCCCCGACGCCAAGTCCTACCGCATCACTCGAGATCGGGCGGGCCGCTGGCATGTCGCATTCGCCGCCATCCCCGACCCTATCCCCGCGCCGGGTACGGGTGAGGTGGTGGGAGTGGACCGTGGTGTGGCCGTCAGCGCCGCGCTGTCGACCGGTGATCTGCTGCACGCCCCGGGGTTGCGGGACGGTGAGCGGGCTCGGCTGGCGCGGTTGCTGCGCAGGCTCGCCCGTGCCCGGCCGGGTTCCAGGCGGCGCGCCAGGGTCAAGGCCGCGATCGCCCGGCTGAAGGCACGCGAGACCGACAGGCGCACGGACTGGATCGACAAGACCACCACCGATCTGGCGCGCCGGTTCGACGTGATCGCTGTCGAGGCTCTCAACATAAATGGCATGACGCGGTCGGCGCGGGGCACGGAGGAGGCGCCGGGCCGCAACGTCGCGCAGAAGGCCGGGCTGAACCGGAGGATCCTGGCTGCCGGGTGGGGTGGCCTGGTGCGGCGGCTGGAACACAAGGCGCGAGGACGCGTCACCAAGATCGATCCGCGGTACACCTCGCGGACCTGTAACGCCTGCAAGCATGTCGCCGGGCAGAGCCGTGAGAGCCAAGCGGTCTTTGCGTGTGTGGCCTGCGGGGTTCGGGTCAATGCCGATGTGAACGCGGCCTTGAATATTCGTGATAAGGCCGCAGGGCATGCGGTCACTGCACGGGGAGGCCCACCGTTGGGCGGGCCGGTGAACCGTGAACCCCAACATCACCCGCCCCTCACCGGGTAAGTGCTGTTGAAATCCCCACTTTCAGGATGGGGAGGATGTCAACAGGCGCAGGATCCACGGGTAGCGGAACGTCTGGCCGGTCAGCGCGAAGACGGCCGCGACCGCCGACAGCACCCACGCCACCGCGTACACGATCCCGCCGACGCCGAACGTGACGATCGTGAGCAGCAGCAGCGTCACCTGGAAGTTCACGGCCTCGGCGGCCTGCCGGCGGACGTACTCCGACCGCTTGCCGCTCAGCAGCATCAGCAGGAGCGGGCCGACGAACAGCGTCGGGACGGCGACGGCGTGCGCGGCGGCGGCCAGCATCCGGTCCTCGCCGGTCGGGGCACCGGACCCCTGGACCGCGGCGGTCGGCGCGGGCACCAGGTCCCGGGTGACCGCACCGAGGTCGTTGCGCGTCTTGGCGGTCATCGCCAGCTGGACGCGCATGTCGAACTCGTCCTCGTCGAGCCGTCCCTCGGCGTACGCGCCCTGAAGCCGCTGGATGACCGGTTCCCGCTCGGCGTCCGAGACCCGCAGATCCCCCGCCGCGTAGCTGCTGTCCATGCCCCCAATGCTGCGCGCCGCGCCGCCTCCGGGCCATCAGGGAAGACCCTGAGCGTCCCCTGATTCGCGCTGGAGGTACTCCTCCCCCGGGGTCAGGCGCCCGCCGAACAGCTCCGGCACCGTCACGAACACGTACCCCTTCGCGGCGAGCCGGTCGATGATCTTCGGGACGGCGTGCACCGAGGTCGGATGGATGTCGTGCAGCAGGACGATGTAGCCGGGCTTCACCGACCTCAGCACCCGCTTCTCGACGTACCCCGTGTCGCGGTGCTCCCAGTCGAGGGGGTCGACCGTCCACAGCACCTGCGCCATGCCCAGCTCGCGCGTGATCTTCGTCAGCCGCTTGGACGTGGACCCGTACGGCGGCCGCAGCATGACCGGCGTGACACCGGACGCCCGCCGGATCGCCTCCTGCGTCCGCGTCAGCTCCGACATGATCTTCTTCTTGGACGCCCTGCCGAGATCGGCGTGCGTGTAACTGTGGTCGGCGATCTCGTGCCCCGCCTCGTGCTCGCGCCGGACGAGGTCCGGATACTTCGCGGCGTTCTCGCCGATGAGGAAGAAGGTGGCCCGCACGCGGCGGGCCGCGAGGATGTCCAGCAGCTCCCGGGTGCTCTCGGCGGGCCCGTCGTCGAACGTCAGCGCCACGCACTTCACCCGCGCACAGTCGGGAGGCGGCGGCTTCGGCTTCGGCGTGGGTTTCGGCTTCGGCTTCGGCTTCGCGACCTTGCTCTGCGCGGCGGCGGCGCTCTGCGCGCCGGCGAGGCCCACTCCCCCCGGGCCGGGGGTGAGCGTGCTCAACCACCCGAACACCGATGCCGCGAGCACCGCCGCTGCCCCTTGCCGGACGCGGACGAGGCTCGGCCCGTCCATCAACACCCCCGCCAATGCTCCCCGATGTCGTCCCGCGAGCACGCCGCACCCCGGACGCCGATCACGTTCCGCACCACTTCCGTCACCGAGCGACACGGGAACCGGCCAGCCAGTCTAGGGCTCTGGCCCCCGCGCGGCGGGCATTCCGGCCCTGTGTCGGGAACCAGGGCGCCCCGGATGTCGTTATCGTCGTACATCGCAATCCGAGCCCGGAGCGGTTCCGGGCGGGACCAGACGACGGGGTGAGCGATGAGGTTCCGGGATCGATTCGGGATCCGCAGACATCGCGGGTCGACGGTGACCAAGCTCGACCGGGAGGCGACGGACTCCGACATCGAGGCGCTGATCGCCTTCGCCGAAACCCGCCGCGGCGTCGAGTTCTTCGTCGAGCCGGAGACGTTCGCCACCGACACCACCGCCGTCGCCGTCGCCCACGACGGCGAGTGGACCCGCCGCCGCGTCGGCTCCCCCAAGGTCATCGGCAAGGTCGCCCGCGACCTCGGCCTCCCCATCTACGACGTCCAGGTGGTCGGCTACCCGCCCCGCATGCGCGCCTGGAACGACCGCAACCGCGACCGCCGTATAGACCCCGGCACCCCCGGCCAAGCCGTAGCCCCCTGACCCTGCACGCCAGCCGGAACACCGACGATCCGGACGCCGATGCATTCTCCACCTGGGTCATCGCCACCCGCGATACGAGGCTCGGCCGGGGGCATGGCACCGGCCCGGCCGACCCTACGTTGTCGAACGCGAGCAACGCCGTCGGCCGCCCGGCTGCTGCACGCATGGCCGGTCGAGGACACGTTGGGGGCTGGGTGGGTCAGCTGGCCTTCTGGTCGGGGTGGTCGTTGTAGGCGGCGGCCAGTTGGTCGGGGTTCATTCCTATGCGGAGTTTGGACGGGGGGACCCCCGCGTTGATCACTTGGCGGAGGATGACGGCCATGGAGTAGGCGGGGTCGGCGTCCAGGGCTCGTTCCAGGGCGACGTTGGCCAGGCCGCCGTCGCCTGCGGAGTAGGCGGCGAAGGCCAGCAGTGACGCCGGGGCGGGGACGTGGTCGGGGTGGACGCGGCGGACGATGTCGCGCCAGAAGGCGATGTCGGCGGCGGGAGCCTCCTCGTCTATGCGGATCCATGCCTCGTCGCGTATTCGCAGGTCGGTGAGGAGGAGGCCGAGCCAAGCGACCTCGTCGTCGGTCGGGCGGACGGCGCTGCCGGCATGGAGGAGCAGGGCCAGCACGAAGGCCAGGTCTTCGTCGGCGGTGTTGCCGGGGCGGGCCAGGTAGCGCCGCTCGGCTCTTTCGGTGGCGCGGTGCATGGAGGCGTCGTGCAGTGGTGCGACGGACGTGACGAGTTCGGTTCGGTCGGCCAGGGCGACGTGGCCGGCGAAGGTGGCCTGGGCGGCGACGACGCTGCCGGTGATGTCGTACGGGGTGCCTTCGGGTGGGCAGCAGTCGTCGTCGCAGGTCAGCGACCACCAGCGGCCGTCACCGACGCGGATCGCCTCGACGGCGGGCACGCCGGCGGCGGCCAGGGCCGCGCGCATGGGGGCGACGGCCTCGGCGACCTCGCCCGGTGGCCCGTAGCCGAGGAGGAGCGAGCGGGCGAAGCCGTTGCCGGACAGGAGGGCGGCCACGCGCTCGGCGGCGTCGGACGGTAAGTCGAGCCGGATCGCGCAGATGCCGCGGTTGCGGCCCTCGAAGCCGATCACGACGAGGCTGCGCGACGGGTGGAAGCCCAGCAGGTAGGGGACGGCCGCGATGGCGTCCTGTGCGGTACGGATCACCAGTGGTGTCATGCGTCGACGGTCGCAGCCGGTGCCCGGACGCCGTGGCCGGTCCCGCAACTGTGGATAACTTCGGATCAGGCGGTTCCGGGGCGCGGGTGTCCGTCGCGGGCTGTAGCGTTGGGCGACGTGCCCGCCCCTGATCTGCTGACCGACAGCGATACCAAGATTCCGGACATGGCGACCCTCCTCGCCGCGGCCGTCGCCTCCATCGGGGGTGCCGAGCGCCCTGGTCAGGTGGAGATGGCGCGGGCGGTGGAGAAGGCGATCGACTCCGGTGAGCATGTCGCCGCGCAGGCGGGCACGGGGACCGGCAAGTCGCTCGCGTATCTCGTGCCGGCGATCCGGTACGCGGTCGAGAAGCAGACGAC
This sequence comes from Actinomadura darangshiensis, assembly GCF_004349235.1. Lineage (GTDB taxonomy): Bacteria > Actinomycetota > Actinomycetes > Streptosporangiales > Streptosporangiaceae > Spirillospora > Spirillospora darangshiensis. The sequence continues at coordinate 9,093 of NZ_SMKY01000095.1, forward strand.
GGTGGTCGTCTCGACCGCGACGATCGCGTTGCAGCGGCAGCTCGTCGACCGGGATCTGCCGCGGCTGGCGGAGTCCCTCGGTCCGGTGCTCGGGACGGAGCTGAAGTTCGCGATCCTGAAGGGGCGCCGCAACTACCTGTGCCTGCACCGGGTGCAGACGGGCGTGCCCGAGGAGGAGGAAGGCGGGCCGAGCCTGTTCGACCCGCAGCAGCTCTCCTCGCTGGGGCGGCAGGTGAAGCGGCTGAACGAGTGGGCCGAGGAGACCAAGACCGGCGACCGTGACGAGCTGGTGCCGGGGGTGGGCGAGCAGGCGTGGCGGCAGGTCGCCGTCACGGCCAAGGAGTGCCTGGGCGCGCAGCGGTGCCCGCAAGGCACCGAATGCTTCGCGGAGCTGGCGCGAGCGGAGGCCGGCGAGGCGCACATCGTGGTCACGAACCATGCGCTGCTGGCCATCGACGCTTTGGAGGAGTTTCAGGTTCTGCCCGAGCACGACGTCGTGATCGTGGACGAGGCGCACGAACTGGTCGACCGGGTGACGTCGGTCGCGACGGGCGACCTGAGCGCGGCCGGTGTGGAGATGGCCGCGCGGCGGTGCGGGCGCCTGATCGAGGAGACCGTCGCCGACAGGTTGAAAGAGGCCGCCGAAGGGCTCGGTCTGCTGCTGGAGGAAATGCCCTCCGGCCGTATGGACGTCCTGTCCCCTGCCCTGGGGAACACTCTTGCGGCCGTACGGGACGCCGCTCACACCTGTGTGACGGCGCTCGGGCCGGAGAAGAAGGATTCCGATCCGGGTGACATGGCAGCGCGTAAGGCGGCGAGGTCCTCGCTGGAGGACCTGCACGAAACCGCCGTGCGAATGCTGGAGGCGTTCCAGCCGGAGATGGCGCAGCGCTTCGACGTGGTGTGGCTGGAGAAGCCGTTCGTCCAGGAGGGGCGTCCGAAACGTCCGCCGGCGCTGCACGTGGCTCCGATCGGGGTCGGCGGCCTGCTGCGGACGACCCTGTTCGAGCAGCGCACCGCGATCCTGACGTCGGCGACACTGACGCTCGGCGGGTCGTTCGAGCCGCTCGCCCGCCAGTGGGGCCTGCCGCCGCTGAACGACGGCGGATCGAGGGACGCGAAGACCGCCGCGGAGGGCCTCGCGCAGACGGCGACGGAGAAGGGCGAGGAGACCGAGGTCGTCTGGTCGGGCCTCGACGTCGGCTCACCGTTCGACCACCCGAAAGCGGGCATTTTGTACGTCGCCCGGCATCTGCCGCAACCCGGGCGGGACGGTCTGGCCGACGCGTACCTGACCGAGATCACCGAGCTGATCGAGGCGGCGGGCGGGCGCACGCTCGGCCTGTTCTCCTCGATGCGTGCCGCGCGCCAGGCCGCCGACGAGCTGAAGGACCACCTGTCCCATCCGCTGCTGTGCCAGGGCGAAGACTCCACGTCCCTGCTGGTCAAACAGTTCGCCGAGGCCGAGCGCACGTGCCTTTTCGGCACCCTGTCGCTCTGGCAGGGCGTGGACGTCCCCGGCCCGTCGCTGCAGCTCGTCATCATGGACCGCATCCCGTTCCCGCGTCCGGACGACCCGGTCTCGTCGGCGCGGTCGCGGGCGGTCGCGGCGCGCGGCGGCAACGGGTTCATGGCGGTCGCGGCCACGCACGCCGCGCTGCTGCTCGCCCAGGGCGCAGGCCGCCTGCTCCGGTCCATGGACGACCGCGGCGTCGTCGCCGTCCTCGATCCGCGGCTCGCGACGGCCCGCTACGGCGGCTTCCTGAAGAACTCGCTCCCGCCGTTCTGGGCCACCACCGACCCGGACGTCGTCCGCGGCGCCCTCCGCCGCCTCGACGCCGCGGCCTCGGAGTCCTGACGAACCGTCAGCGGCGGTAGGTGCTGAGGAACTCGCCGATGCGGCCGACGGCGTCCTCCAGGTCGTCGGCGTACTGGAGAGTGACGACGCGGAAGTGGTCGGTGGCCGGCCAGTTGAACCCGGTCCCCTGGACGACCAGGAGCTTCTGCTGCTCCAGCAGGTCGAGCGCGAAACGCATGTCGTCCTCGACGGGGTACATCTCCGGGTCCAGGCGCGGGAAGACGTACAGGGCGCCGCTCGGCCTGACGCAGCTCACGCCGGGCAGGTCGTTCAGCAGCTTCCAGGCGCGGTCGCGCTGCTCGCCGAGGCGCCCGGTCGGCAGGACGAGGTCGTCGATGCTCTGGTAGCCGCCGAGCGCGGCCTGGATGGCGTGCTGGCCGGGGACGTTCGGGCAGAGCCGCATGTTGGCGAGGATGTCGAGGCCCTCGATGTAGGACTCGGCGTGCTCCTTCGGCCCGGACAGCACGACCCAGCCCGAGCGGAACCCGGCGACGCGGTAGTTCTTGGACAGGCCGCCGAAGGTGAGGCAGAGCAGGTCGGGGGCCAGGGACGCGATCGGGACGTGCTCGGCCTCGTCGTACAGGATCCGGTCGTAGATCTCGTCCGCGAAGATGATCAGATTGCGGCGGCGGGCGACCTCGGTGATGCGGGCCAGCACCTCGCGCGAGTAGACGGCGCCGGTCGGATTGTTCGGGTTGATGATGACGATGGCGCGGGTCCGGTCGCCGATCTTGGACTCGATGTCGTCCAGGCTCGGCTGCCAGCCGTCGTCCTCGTCGCACAGGTAGTGGACGGGCGTGCCGCCGCACAGCGACACCGACGCCGTCCACAGCGGGTAGTCGGGCGCGGGGATGAGCACCTCGTCGCCGTCGTTGAGGAGCGCCTGCAGCGTCATCACGATGAGCTCGGAGACGCCGTTGCCGAGGTAGACGTCCTCGACGTCGATGCCGGGGACGCCGTCGTCCTCGAAGCGCTGCACGACGGCGCGGCGGGCGGTCAGGATGCCCTTGGAGTCGCTGTAGCCGTGCGCGTCCGGCAGGTTGCGGATCATGTCCTGGAGGAGTTCGGGCGGAGCCTCGAACCCGAACGGGGCCGGGTTGCCGATGTGCAGCTTGAGGATGTTGTTCCCCTCGGCCTCCAGCTGCTTGGCGCGCTTGAGGACCGGCCCCCGGATGTCGTAACAGACGTTGGTCAGCTTGCCCGACTGGTTGACCTGCATGGACTCACCATAACCGTGGCCCGCCCGCGACACGCGGGGCGCCCCGTCCCTGGCCGGGCCCGGTCGTCCCGGTCCCCTGGCGGGCGCCAGGGGACCGGAACCGCCGCGTCACGGTGCGGCCATCACGGTGCGGCCATCACGGTGCGGCCATCACGGTGCGGCCATCACGGTGCGGCTATCGCGGACAGGATCGCCAGCCGCGAGGCGCGCCGCGCCGGGCGGATCGCGGCGAGGGCGCCGGCGATCGCGCCGACCACCGCGATGACCGCCATCTGGACGGGTGCGGGCGCGAACGGGTTGCCGAGGGCGCTGCCCAGGCCCCACCCCAGGAACACCCCCAGGCCGAGCCCGCCGCCGGTACCGAACAGTGCGACGATGACCGATTCCCAACGCACCATCGACCGGATCTGCGGGCGCGTCGCGCCGACTGCACGAAGCAGGCCGAGTTCACGGGTCCGCTCATGGACGGCCAGGGACAGCGTGTTGGCGATGCCGAGCAGCGCGATGACGATGGCCAGGATGAGCATCCCGTAGACGACGGTGATGAATCCGGCCATATCCTCGGTCTGGGCGGTGACGAACTCGTCCCGCGACTCGATGTCCGGTGCGCCATAGGGCTTGGCCAGGGTGGTCAGGGCCTGACGGGCGGACGCGACCGACGCGTCGGGCTTCAGCACCACGAACGCTTTTGTGGCCAGGGACTGCCTGGTGTGCGCGTCCCAGACGGTACGCGGAACGAGGTAGTCGCCGGTGATGTCGGTGTTGTTGTAGACGGCCCCCACGGCGAGCTTCTGTGCGGTACCGTCCGCGAACGTCACGCCGACCGCGGTACCGACCCGCCAGCCGTTGTCGTCGGCGACCTTTTTCGAGACGGCGAACGTACCGGCGTCGTTGAGTCCGCCCTGCGTCACGTCCAGGTCGAGGACGCGCCGCAGGCTGGACGGGTCGGCCACTGCCACGGTGGACGGCTCGTCGTCCACCCGCATGCTTCCCGTGCCGATCCCGGCGATGTCGCTGACCTGGGGCAGTTTCGCCGCGTCCTGGACGAGGGCCGTACTGAACCCGCCGGTCTCGTTGCCTCCGGCGTCCACGACGATCGGGCCCTTGAACGAGCCGGCGACGCCGTCCTCCAGGGAGGCGCGCAGCGACCCGATGAACACCGTCATGAGCGTGACGACGCCGACGCCGATCATCAGCGCGGTCGCCGCGCCGGCGGTGCGCCCCGGGTTGCGGGACGCGTTGTCGCGCGCCAGCGTCCCGGAGACCCCGCGCAGCCGCGCCGCGGGCCCGCCGAGCAGCGCCGCGACCGGGCGGGCGGCGACCGGCCCGAGCACGACCATCGCGACCACGGTGACCACCGCGCCCGCGGCCGCCATCGCCATCTGCTCGGTGAGCGCGCCGAACACGACGGTCCCGACCGCGACCGCGGCGAAGACGGCGCCGACGATGACGCGGGTCTCCGACGGGCGGGACGTCTCGGCGGCGACCTCGCGCAGCGCGGCCAGCGGCGGCACCCGCGACGCCTTCAGCGCGGGGCCGAGCGCCGCGACGAAGGTGACCAGCAGCCCGACCGGCACCGCGATCATGAAGGTGGTGCCGGCGACGGTGAGGCCCTCCATCGCGATCCCGATCCGGAACCGCGTGAACAGCTGCCGGAGCAGGGCGGCGAACCCGTATCCGCCGGCGAGCCCGGCCAGCGTGGCGGCGGCGCCGATCACCAGGGCCTCGAACCCGACGATCGCGACGACCTGCCAGCGTCCGGCGCCGAGCGCGCGCAGCAGCGCCGACTCGCGGGTCCGCTGCGCCATCGTGATCGCGAACGTGTTGTGGATGCTGAAGGCGGCGACGAGCAGCGCCACCCCGCCGAACGCGGCCAGCACGGTCCGGAAGATCCGCAGGAAGCCGGTCTCGACGAGGCTCATGCCCTCCTCGACCTGCGCCTTGTTCGAGATGGCCTCGACCCCGGCCGGGAGGACGTCCCGCACGCGGGACGCCAGTTCGGCCTGGCCGACGCCGTCCGCGCGGATGGCGACGCCGCTGATGCGGTCGGAGCCCTTCGCGACGTGCTCGCGGGCTCCTTCGAGAGAGAACGCCGTGAACGACGTCTCGCCGAACGCCTCCTCATCGCCGAACATGCTGATCCCGACGACGGTCACCGGGACCTTCTCCGGCGTGAGCACGGCCGTCCGGTCGCCGATCTTCAGATGGCCCTCGTCGGCGAACATCTTGTTGATGACGACCTCGTCCGGTGCGCGCGGGGCGTGTCCCTCGGCGAGCCGGTACGGGTTGAGCTTCGGGTCGGTCTTCCAGTTGCCGGCCGTGCGGGGGCCGCGCGACTGGATGATCGCCCCGTCCTTGCCGAGCAGCTGGCCCGACCCCTCGATGGTCGGTTCCGCGTTGGCGACGCCCTTCACCTGCCGCACCTTGCCCAGGACGGACGCGTCGATCTGCCCGCGCGCGCCCCACGGCTCGTCGCTCACCTTGGTCGCGTTCCGGACGGTCACGTCCGTCTTGCCGTACGCGCTGGAGAAGTACCCGTCGATGCTCGCCGCGAGCGTGTCGCCGAGGACGAGCGTCCCGGTCAGGAACGTCACGCCGAGGAAGACCGCCACCAGGGAGCCGGCCATGCGGCGCTTGCGTCCCCACAGTTCCTTGAAGACGAGCCCGATCATCGGTGGTCCCCCAGCCCGCGCATCCGGTCCAGCACCTGGTCGGATGTGGGCGCGTCCATGACGTCGACGACCCGTCCGTCGGCGAGGAACACCACCGCGTCGGCGTGCCCTGCGGCGACGGGGTCGTGGGTGACCATCGCGACGGTCTGGCCGAGGTCGTCCACGGCGTTGCGGAGGAGCGCCAGTACCTCGGCGCCCGTACGCGAGTCGAGGTTGCCGGTCGGCTCGTCCGCGAACACGATCTGCGGGCGGGTGACGAGAGCGCGCGCCAGCGCCACCCTCTGCTGCTGCCCGCCCGACATCTCGGACGGACGGTGCGACAGCCGGTCCCCCAGCCTCAGGACGCGGACGACGGTGTCCAGCCACTCCTGGTCCGGGGCGGTCCCGGCCAGCGTCAGCGGCAGGACGATGTTGTCGCGTGCCGTGAGCGTGGGGAGCAGGTTGAACGCCTGGAACACGAACCCGATCCGCTCCCGCCTGAGCCGGGTCAGGCGGCGGTCCGACAGCGCCCCGAGCTCCTGGTCGCCGACGTAGACCTTGCCGGACGTCGCGTCCTCCAGTCCCGCCACGCAGTGCATCAGCGTGGACTTGCCGGCGCCGGACGGGCCCATGATCGCGGTGAACCGGCCGGCCGGGAACTCGACGCTGACGTCGTCGAGCGCGCGCACCGCCATGTCACCGGACCCGTACACCTTGCCGAGGCCCACCGTGCGGGCGCCGCCCTGGACGGCGCCTTCGTCGATCGTTCGCCTTGCTTCCGCTGCGTTTCCCATGCCCGGGATCGTCGCCTCGCGGCTCGGGCCGCGTCGTCGGGCCAGGAGAGGCACTCGCCCTGCTCCCGCTGCGGCAGCACGGCCCGCCCGCCTACCTCCGCCGCGGTACGCAAGATCAATAAGACCGGGCGTCCAATTGTGACCCGGGCAACATACAAGCAGGCTTGCTTGCATGTATCCGCGCTCGTACCGTCGTAGGCGTGTCAGTAAGCAGTCGCCGACGTCACCGGCACGGCCCGTCCGGACGCCGGACGCAGGAGGAGCGCCGGTCGCGCACGCAGGCCAGGCTCCTGGAGGCCACCATGGAGTGCCTGGTGGACCTCGGCTGGTCCGGGACGTCCACCACCGAGGTGGCGCGCCGCGCCGGCGTCTCGCGCGGCGCCCAGCAGCACCACTACCCGACGAAGATGGTGCTCGTCGCCGCCGCGCTGGAGCACCTGCTGGAGGCGCAGCGCCTGGCCTACGAGACCGCGTTCGCGGTCCTGCCGGCGGAACGGCGCAACGTGTCGGGCGCGCTCGACCTGCTCTGGGAGGTGTTCCGCGGCCGTCCGGCCAAGGCCCTCACGGAACTGGCGGTGGCGGCCCGCACCGACGACGAGCTCCGGCCCCTGTGCCGCGACCTGAACGAGCGGATCCTCCAGGTGATCCTGGAGGTGTTCGAGCGGCTGTTCCCCGACAACACCCTTCCCCCCGACTTCGTCCCGACGATGCTGCGCGGCGTGTTCGCGATGTTCGTCGGGCTCTCCATCCAGAACGCGCTGGACGACGACGTCGAAGGCCACCAGGCCGCGGTGCTGCGCCAGGTCAAGGACGTCGCGCGGCTCATCGTCCCCGAGCAGGGCAAGCCGGATCCCCACCCCCTTACCGACGACCTCTAGCCCCACCGCACCACCCGAGGGAGCGCCTCACATGCCGAAAGCCCCCACCGAGCTCGCCGACGAGGTCCGCGAGCAGGTCAAGGACAAGAAGTCGTACCTCGGCGTCATCGACCGCCTGAACAAGGCGTCGGTGGACAAGCACTGGGAGGCCTACGCCGACATCCCCTGGGACGACCCCGAGTTCACCGTCGACAAGAACGACCCGCGCTGGGTCCTGCCCCAGTTCGACCGGCTCGGCGAGACCGACTGGTACCGGTCGCAGCCGCCGGAGGTCCAGTCGCAGATCGGGCTGTGGCGCGTCGCGACCGCGATGAAGATCGGCCTGCAGTTCGAGAACCTGCTGAAGCGCGGGCTGCTCAACTACGCCTACCGGCTGCCGAACGGCCGGCCGGAGTTCCGGTACGTCTACCACGAGACGACCGAGGAATGTCACCACGGGATGATGTTCCAGGAGTTCGTGAACCGGACGAAGATGCCGATCCGCGGCATGCCGCGCTCGCTCAGCCTCGTCGCGCAGGCCGCCCCGTGGATCCCGCTGATCAGCACGGAGATGTTCTTCGTGTTCGTGCTCGGCGGCGAGGACCCGATCGACTACGTCCAGCGCAAGTCCCTCAAGGGCGGGCACATCAAGCACCCGCTCGAGGAGACCATCATGAAGATCCACATCGCGGAGGAGGCCCGGCACATCTCGTTCGCCCGGCACTACCTCAAGCACCGGGTGCCGAACATGACCCCGCTGCGCCGCCGGATCCTCGGCGCCGCGACCCCGGTCGTGCTCGGCGTGATGGCGCGCATCATGCTGTCCCCGCCCGGCCCGATGGTGCGGCACTTCGGCATCCCGAAGGACGTCGTCCGCGCCGCCTACAGGAGCGACGCGTCGCAGGCGGAGATCTCCAACTCGGTCGGCAAGATCCGCGACCTGATGGCCGAGCTCGGCGTGGTCGACCCGGTGAACAAGCGGGTCTGGAAGGCCTTCGGGATCTGGGACGAGCCGAAGGCGCGCCGTCCGGTCGATTCCCCCAAGACCGCCTAACGGCGGGACGAGACGGCGGTGCCCGCTTTCGTCGCGCACTGAGTATCGGCGGCCCGGTCCCGCCACCTAGAATCGGCGCAATTGAACTTGACATCCAATTAACCCGCGGTCCCGGCTCGCCCCCCGAGCCCGGACCCGCGGTCCATCGAGCGGAGCGCGCAATGAGCATCGCGATCGTGACCGGAGGAGCGTCCGGTATCGGCCGTGCGATCGCCACGTCCCTGGTGGCGCGCGGCGACACCGTCGTCGTGAGCGACATCAACGCCGAAGGCGCCGCCAAGGTCGCCGAGAAGCTGAACACCCTCGGCCGGGGCAAGGCCGCCTCCGCCGTCCTCGACGTCACCGACGCCGACGCCGTCGCCGACCTCTACAAGGGCGTCAGGGCCGAGCACGGGCGGCTCGACCTGGTGTTCAACAACGCCGGCATCGCGGTCGGCGGGCTGGCCGAGGAGCTCACCCTCGACCACTGGAACCGCGCCATCGACATCAACCTCAAGGGTGTCGTGCACGGCGTCCACGCCGCCTACCCGATCATGCTGGAGCAGGGCCGCGGCCACATCGTGAACACCGCGTCGCTCGCCGGGCTCGTCCCGATGCCGATCGGCATCCCCTACACCGCCACCAAGCACGCCGTCGTCGGCCTCTCCCTCGGCCTGCGCGCCGAGGCCGCCGGACGCGGCGTCAAGGTCAGCGTCGTCTGCCCGAGCTTCGTGGACACGCCGCTGCTGCACAACGTCAACCCGGACCTGCCCGAGACGCCGCTGAGCGGCGACGCGACCGGGGACATCGCGAAGGCGTCCCCGCGCCTCTATACGGCGGAGAAGCTGGCCCGCGACGTCATGCGCGGCATCGCCAAGAACCAGGCCCTCATCGTCGCCCCCGCCCACGGCCGCCTCGCCTGGCGCGGCGTCCGCCTCAACCCGGGCGGCGCGGTCCGGGTCGCCCAGATCGCCGTGAACCGCATCCGCGCAGGGAAGTAGACCGCCGACCCGGCTATTGGGCCGGGGGCTCCTTTTCGAGTTGCGCCAGTTTCGGGTGGTGCAGGTCGAAGGCGGGGCGTTCGGAGCGGATCTGCGGGATCGACGTGAAGTTGTGCCTCGGCGGCGGGGAGGACGTGGCCCATTCCAAGGAGTTCCCGTAGCCCCACGGGTCGTCGGCCTCCACCGGGGCGGTGCGGCGCGCCGTCCGGTACACGTTGTACATGAAGAACAGCGTGGAAATGCCGAGGAGGAACGCGCCGGCGCTGGAGACCCGGTTCAGTGCCGTGAACTCGGCCGGGTAGTCGGCGTACCGGCGCGGCATCCCCTCGGCGCCGAGCCAGTGCTGGACGAGGAACGTCGTGTGGAAGCCGATGAACAGCGTCCAGAAGTGGACCTTGCCCCAGCCCTCGTGCAGCAGTTTCCCCGTCATCTTCGGCCACCAGAAGTAGAAGCCCGCGAACATCGCGAACACGACCGTCCCGAAGACGACGTAATGGAAGTGGGCGACCACGAAGTAGGAGTCCTGGACGTGGAAGTCCAGCGGCGGTGAGGCCAGGATGACGCCGGTCAGCCCGCCGAACAGGAACGTCACGAGGAACCCGACGGAGAACAGCATCGGCGTCTCGAAGGTGAGGTTGCCGCGCCACATCGTGCCGACCCAGTTGAAGAACTTCACACCCGTCGGCACCGCGATGAGGAACGACATGAACGAGAAGAACGGCAGCAGGACCTGGCCGGTCGTGAACATGTGGTGCGCCCACACCGACATCGACAGGCCGGTGATCGCGATTGTGGCGCCGACCATTCCGAAGTAGCCGAACAGGGGCTTGCGGCTGAAGACGGGGATGACCTCGGTGACGATGCCGAAGAACGGCAGCGCGATGATGTAGACCTCGGGATGGCCGAAGAACCAGAAGAGGTGCTGCCACAGCAGCGCTCCCCCGCTGGAGGCGTCGAAGACGTGCGCGCCGAGCCGGCGGTCCGCCTCCAGGCACAGCAGCGCGGCGGCGAGGACGGGGAACGCCATCAGCACGAGCAGGCTCGTCAGGAACACGTTCCAGGTGAAGATCGGCATCCGGAACATCGTCATGCCGGGGGCCCGCATGCAGATGACCGTGGTGATGAAGTTGACGCCGCCGAGGATCGTCCCGAACCCCGACAGCGCCAGCCCCATGATCCACATGTCGCCGCCGACGCCCGGGGTCCGCAGCGCACTGTTCAGCGGGGCGTAGGCCGTCCAGCCGAAGCTCGCGGCGCCTCCCGGGGAGATGAACGAGGCGAAGAGGATCAGCCCGCCGAACAGGAACAGCCAGTAGCTGAACATGTTGAGCCGCGGGAACGCCACGTCCGGCGATCCGATCTGCAGCGGCATGATCACGTTGGCGAACCCGACGAACAGCGGCGTCGCGAACAGCAGCAGCATGATCGTGCCGTGCATCGTGAACAGCTGGTTGTACTGCTCGTTGCTGACCAGCTGCAGGCCGGGCTCCGCCAGCTCGCCGCGGATCACCATGGCCATCAGCCCGGCCAGCAGGAAGAACACGAACGACGTGACCAGGTACAGGTTCCCGATCACCTTGTGGTCGGTGGTGGTCAGCCAGGAGACGAACATCGAGCCCCGGGGACGCCGCGTGGGGGTCGCCTCCGGGAGCAGACGGCCGTGAAGGACCATGCCGGGCTCCCTGCCAGACGGGGGTTGCACCCACTATTCGCCTGGGTCCCTGGCGACGCAAGACATCCGGGTGGCCCGCCTAGGCTGGACGGCGTGGAACGCATTCTGGTCAGCTCGTGCCTCGCCGGACGGCCTGTCCGCTATGACGGCGCGGCCAAGCCGGTGGCCGGGGGCCTCTTCGAGCGATGGCGCAGCGAGGGGCGGCTGGTCCCGTTCTGCCCCGAGGTGTCGGGCGGCCTGGCCGTCCCGCGCCCGCCCGCCGAGATCGTCGGCGGCGACGGCGGTGACGTGCTCGACGGGACGGCCCGCATCCGCACCGGCACCGGCGACGACGTGACGGACGAGTTCCTGCGCGGCGCCCGCCTGGCTCTGGAAGCCGCGACCCGGTCCGGCGCCCGCATCGCCCTCCTCAAGGAGGGCAGCCCGTCATGCGGCAGCCACCGCACCCATGACGGCACGTTCACGGGGTCGGCGGCGCCGGGCACCGGCGTGACGACCGCCCTGCTCCGCCGCTCGGGCATCCGGGTCTTCAGCGAAGACGAACTGGACGCGATCGCCGCCCTCCTGACGGCCCTGGAGGGCTGACTCCGCCGGCCCGTCCGCGGGCCGATAGTTTCCATGGATATTGTTTCCATGTACTGTATCTGTCATGACGCTGGACGACACCGCCACGGGGCGGCTTCTGTGGCGGGTGACCACGCGGTGGCGCGCCGCCGTCGACCGTGCCTTGGCACCCCTCGGCCTCACACACGCCCAGTACACCCTGCTCGGCTCGCTGTTCGGCCTCGCGCGGTCGGGCGCCCGACCCAGCCAGCGCGAACTCGCGGACTACGCGGGGCTCGAAGCGATCTACGTCTCGAAACTCGTGCGCACGCTCGAAGGCGCGGGAATGGTCGTCCGCACCGGACACCCCACCGACACCCGCGCCTTCCAGCTCACGCTCACCGACAAGGGCTCGGCGGTCATCCGCGATGCGGTGACGATCGTCCACGCCCTCCATGACGAACTCACCGCACCGATCGGCGGCATCGCCGGACCGCGCAACCGCGAGCTCATCCGCACCCTCCAGGCTCTGCTCGATCCTTCCGACAGGAGCGAAACCATGACCGAGACCCGCACTCTCACCGGCCAGGACATCTCCGAAGCGCACGGCGCCGTCCGGGGCCTGCACGACCACGTCCTCGACGGCACCGGCACGACTCCGAACCAGCACATCACCCTGCGGGTGGTCGCCGGGCGCGGACCGTGGGCCGACCAGGGCGCGCTGCGCGACCACCTCTGCGACCAGCCCCAGCTGGGCCTCGACCAGGCGGCCGCGTCCCGGCTGCTCGACGGCCTGACCCGGCGGGGGCTGATCACCGGAGGCGCCCCGGTGACGCTCACCGCGGACGGCGAGGCGCTGCTCGCCCGGTTGACGGCCACGATCCAGAACACCACCGCCCGGCTCTATGACGGCTTCGCCCCCGCGGACCTGGCCGTCGCGCAGCGGGTGCTGACCCAGGTCACCGAGCGGGCGGGGCGGCTCCGCGAAGAACTCTGACCCGCCGCGGCGGCGTCATCCGAGGAACCGTGCGAGCTGGTCCGGGGTGAGGGCCTGGACGGGCAGCGGATGGGCGGCCTCGGCGCGCAGCCCGTCGAGGAAGAACCCCAGGCAGCGCCGCCAGGCGTCCGGCGCCGCGTCCATGGACTCCCGGATGACCTGCGACATCGCCCAGATCAGGGTCACGACGTCCGGCGGCTCGAAGTCGGGGCGCAGGGCGCCGGCCTCCTTGGCCCTCGCGATGATCCGCGCCAGGTCCGCGAACCCCCGATGGCAGGCGGCGTCCAGCTCGGCCGACATCGGGAAGCGCCGGGCGAGCGTGTCGGTGAGCCCGCGGTCCTCGGCCTGCAGCGCGAAGAAGCCCTCGATGTAGACGACGAACCCGTGCCACGGATCCGGGTCGGCCAGGGAACGTTCGACGATCTCGTCCAACGCGGCCAGCCGGGCGGGGAAGATCGCGTCGAAGAGGTCCTGCCGCGCGGGGAAGTGGTTGTAGAGCGTGCCGATGCTCACGCCGGCGCGGCGCGCGACCTCCTCCAGCGGCGCGTCGAGACCGCGCTGCCCGAACACCGCCGCACCCGCGGCCACCAGCTTGTCCCGATTGCGCGCGGCGTCCGCTCGGGGCGCCCTGCTCTGTGCGGCCATACCCCCCATCGTACGAACTTGAGGAGACCCTCAAGTTCCATGCTAAGTTGAGGAGAACCTCAACTTAAGGAGTCGCCATGTCCGCGACCACCGTCGTCATCGGGGTCGGCCCCGGCCTCGGCATGTCCATCGCGCACCGGTTCGGCCGCGAAGGGCACCGGATCGCCCTCATCTCCCGGACGGCGACGCGCCATCCCGGATACGTCGCGTCGCTGGAGGCCGCGGGCATCGAGGCCACGTCCCACACGGCGGATGTCCGCGACAGCGACGCACTCCTCGCCGCCCTCGACGCGGCCGGCGACATCGACGTCGCCTACTACGGCCCGGGCGCCATGGATCCCAGCGCCAGGCCGGCTCCGATCACCGCAACGGACGCGGCCGCCGCCAAGGAGTCGATGAGCTGGGTCTATCCGGCGATCGACGTGGTCGGAGCCGTGCTGCCCGGGATGCTGGAGCGCGGCGGCGGCGGGCTCCTGTTCGCGGGCGGCCTCAGCTCCGTGGTGCCGATCCCCATGATCGGCCACCTCGCGCTCTCCTCCGCGGCCCTGCGGAACTACGCCCTGACCCTGCACGCGGCCCTCGCCGACCAGGGCGTCTATGCCGGGACGCTCACCATCGGCGGCCTCATCGAACGCGGCGACATCCACCGCGTGCTGACGTCCGGGCAGGACGGCCTCGGCGAGATGACCGCCGGCACACTCGATCCGGACACCATCGCCGACACCGCCTGGAACCTCTACGCGAAGCGCGACAGCCCGGAGGCCGTCTTCAACGCACTGACTTAAGGCGCGGCTCCTGCGCCTTCTCTGCGGCAAGGTCGGTGAGGAGGCGCAGGGCCGCGGCCGACGGCGAGTCCGGGTCGGCGGTGAACACGGCCATGCGCTGCCCCTCGTCGTTGGACAGCTCCATGATCTCGTTGTTCAGCGTCATCGCGCCCACCAGCGGATGCCGGAACTCGCGCGTGTACCGGACGGCGCAATCCTGGACGGGATGCGCCGCCCACAGCGACGCGAACTCGGGGCTGTGCACGGTGAGCTCCCCGATGAGGCCGGTCAGTCCGGGGTCGTCCGGGGAGCGGGCGGCGGTCACGCGGATGTCCGCGACCGTGTCCCGCGCCTTGGTCCGCCAGTCGGCGTACAACTCGCGTGTGTGCGGATCCAGGAAGACCAGGCGCCCGATGTTCGGCCTTTCGCCGGGCTGGTCCGGGGCCTCGTAGGGGAGGTGCCCGGCGAGCAGCGCGTGCGCCGCGCGGTTCCACGCGAGGACGTCATAGCGGCGGCCGAGGATCAGCGCGGGCGCGTCCCCGAACGCGTCCAGCATCAGCCGGACAGCGGGCCGCAGCCGCTCGGGCCGCGGACGCCGCCGCGCCTTGGCCTTCTGGCGGGCGAGGCGCCGCAGATGCGACCGCTCCGCCTCGTCCAGACGCAGGACGCGCGCGATCGCGTCGAGCACCGCCTCGGACGCGTTGGGGCTCTGCCCCTGCTCCAGCCGCGTGTAGTACCCGGCGCTGACGCCCGCGAGCTGCGCCAGTTCCTCGCGCCGCAGGCCGGGGACGCGCCGCCGCCCGCCGTAGTCGGGCAGGCCGACGTCCTCCGGCCGCAGCCGCGCGCGGCGGGTCCGGAGGAATTCGCCGAGTTCGGAACGCTGCGCCATGCCGTCCAGCATGCCCGGTTTCACCCCGGCCTGCCTGCACCTGCCAGGTGTAGGCACCGCGGGGATAGCCCCAGCGGAGGGCTGGGTAGCGGCCGCCGCCCGCCACAGGCTGGCCCCGTGACCGAATCACTGGACGTACGCACGGAAGACACCGATCGGCTCGGCGGCCGAGGGCGGCTCATTCTGCTCACCCTCTGCGGCGCGACCTTCATGACCGGGCTGGACTACTCGGTCGTGACCGTGGCGCTGCCGGAGATCGGACGCGACCTGGGTTTCGCGACCGCCGGTTCGCTGCAGTGGGTGGCGACGGCCTGCCTGCTGCCGACGGCGAGCCTGCTGCCGCTGTTCAGCCGCCTCTCCGACATCATCGGCCGGCGCCGGCTCTTCACCCTCGGTGTCGCCCTGTTCAGCGCGTTCTCGCTGCTCGCCGCCGCGGCGGCCGGCCCGGCGATGCTGCTCGCGGCCCGGGTGGGGCAGGGGGCGTCCGCCGCCATGATCGCGCCGACCGCCATCGCACTGCTGACGACGGCGTTCCCGGACGGCCCGCGGCGCACCAGGGCGCTCGGCGTCAACGGCGCGGTGCTGTCGCTGGGGTTCGTCCTCGGCACCCTGGGCGGCGGGGTGATCACCAGTGGCCTCGACTGGCGCTGGACCATGCTGTTCCTGACCGCGATCGGCACGCTGGTGCTGCTCGGCGCAGTGGCCGTCCTCCCCCGGAACGACACGCGCGCCCCCGCCCGGCTGGACGTCCCCGGCGCCGTCCTGGCGAGCATCGGCCTGTTCGCCCTGGTCTACGGCATCTCGACCGGTGCCGGGGGCGGCTGGGCCGGCGTCCCGGCGCTGGGCTCACTGTCCCTGGCGGCGGTATCCCTCGCCGCGTTCTTCCAGGTCGAACGGCGGCACCCGGCCCCGCTGGTTCCGCTCGGGCTCCTCAACAGGCCGACCGTGAAGTGGAGCGGCCTGATCGGCTTCATCACGCTCGGCATGTGCGGCGGCACGACCGTCCTGCTGAGCCTCTACATGCAGGACGTCCTCGGCTACTCCCCGCTGGCCACGGGCGCGGCGTTCCTCGCGGAGGGCACCACGGCGCTCATCGGCGGTACGCTCGCGGCCAGGCTGATCGCCGCGTGGGGCAAGGCCGGCGTCATGACGTTCGGCCTGTCCGTGCAGGGAATCGGGACCGGCGCGATGATCCTGCTCCCCTCGCAGGACGGCCTACCCCTGCTCCTGCTGACGTCCGGCGCCATGGGGTTCGGGCACGTCCTCACGGTGGTCGCCTTCATCACCACCATGACTTCGGGGCTCCGCGACGACGAGCAGGGCACGGCCGGCGGCCTGTCGCAACTGCCGCAGTTCCTCGGCGGCATCGGGACGGCCGGCCTGGCAGCCATCGTCGCCGCCCGTACCGAAGCCACCGGCGACACCCTCGCGGGCCTCCACACGGCCACCCTCACGGCCGGTGCCGTCTGCCTGGCCGGAGCCGCCCTGGCCGCGCTCCTCCTCCGCCGATGAACGAGGTGCCCGCTACCGGGACGGTGCCGATCGCCTGGCGCGGCGCAGCCGGGTAGTCGGGACCTTTCACATTCGGATGTCGGCGGCGACGGTGGAGGCCTGCGTGTTGAGAACGCCATCGAACGCGTCAAGGACGGGCGTGTGCACGTAGGAATTCTGCATCCGGATGCGGTCGGGACCGGCACCGCCGGAGGTCTCAAGGCGTGCCCGCCGAAGATCGGCGATGTCGTAGCCGTCCTGGTCGCCGCGGGACACGTACAAGGGCTGGACGGAGCGGAACCGGATGAGCAGGCGCATCAGGAGCGCGCTGAGAGCGTCCTGTTCGGCGGTGGACAGACGTGCCCACGCGGGCGCGGCCACGGCCCCGGAACCACCGGCGAACGATTCGGCGATCCGCATCGCCGCCTGGACCGCCGGCAGGGCTTCGGGATCGATCTGGCGCAGGTAGTCGGCGACCGGGGTCAGTGCGGGGAGCAAGGAGCCACCGGCCGCCGGGATGTCGATGCCGGCGAAACGCACCGGTTGCGAGGCGGTGCGATTGTGCCGGCGGATCCAGTGCAGCGGTTCGTCGAGTCCCACGGGGATCGCGCCGGCGACGTGGGACGCCAGTTCATCGTCCCCGCCCTCGCCTTGGCCCCAGGCATCGAGGGAGAAGCCTTCGCTGAAGCCGTATTCGAAGGCCAGGACGGTGAAACCGCAGCGTTCGACCAGGAACCGCAGGATGCGCCGGCGCATGAGCGCGAACTCGTCGATGAAGTGGGAGTGCTCGCCGACCGCGACGACGCGCGCGTCGCCGATGATGTCGCGCAGCGGCTCCAGGTCGTCGAGCGGCGCCTCGGGGTCGAGGTGGGTGAGCGGGACGGCATGGCCGCGAAGCCGGTCGGCGAACGGGTCGCGGTGTGTCGAAGCAGGCATGCCGATGGCTCGATTCCTCAGTGCTCGATTCCTCAGTGCTCGATTCCTCAGTGCTCGGTTCCTCAGTGCTCGGTTCCTCAGTGCTGGAACGGGAGTGGTTCACCGGCGCGGGGGCGCGGGTGCCGCCTTCTCCAGGTCGCCGATGTCACCGGACATGATCGTGCGGAGGTGCTCGGTGATGTGCGCGAGCGGCCAGTCCCACCAGGCCAGCGCGAGGAGCCGGTCGATGTCGGCATCGCTGTAGCGGCGGCGGAGCAGCTTGGCGGGATTGCCGCCGACGATCCCGTAGTCGGGGACGTCGTCGACGACGACGGAGCCGGAGGCGATGATCGCCCCGTGACCGATGCGGACGCCGGGCATCACCATGGCCCGGTAGCCGAACCAGACGTCGCTGCCGACCACGGTGTCCCCTCGTCCGGGGAGGCCGGCGATGAGGTCGAAGTGCTCGGCCCAGGAACCGCCCATGATCGGGAAGGGGAACGTCGAGGGCCCGTCCATGCGGTGGTTGGCGCCGTTCATGATGAACCGCACACCCTCGCCCAGCGCGCAGAACTTCCCGATGACGAGCCTTTCCGGCCCGTAGTGGTACAGCACGTTGCGGGTCTCGAAGGCCGTCGGATCGTCCGGGTCGTCGTAGTAGGAGAACTCCCCGACCTCGATCAGCGGTGAGGTGACCAGCGGCTTCAACAACACCACCCGCGGCTGCTCGGGCATCGGGTGCACCACGGTGGGGTCGGCGGGAACGGGCGGCGTCATCAGGCGTTTTCCTTTAGTGCGACAACTGATGCATTAAGATACTGCCACGACGCTTACCCACCGAGCAACCGGACCACCAGCGATGACTCTCCCCGCACCACGACCGGACCTGCCACCGCCCCAGCGCCGCCCCGGCGGCCGTACCGCCCGCATCCGCACGCAGGTGCTCGACGCGGTCCTCGCGGAACTCGGCGAACGCGGTTACGACGGCCTCACCGTGGAGCTCGTCGCCGCCCGTGCCGGTGTGCACCGCGCGACGGTGTACCGACGTTGGGGCGACGTCGGCGGACTGCTCGCCGACGCCCTGGACGCGGCGGGCGACGACGCCTGGCATCCCCCGGACACCGGCTCCCTGGAAGGCGACCTGGCGGCGCTGAACCACGAGATCCAGGACGCACTGACCGCGCAGCCGCCGATCGTGCCGGCTCTGATCGCCGCCTCGTTCCGTTCCGAGCAGGCCGAACAGGCCCAACGGCGGCTCTGGGAGGACCGGTACGCCCGCTGCGAGAGCATCGTCAGCCGGGCCGCACAGCGCGGCGAACTCCCGCCGGACACCGACGCTCGACGACTCCTCGTCACCGCCACGGCGCCCCTGTACCACCAGCTGGTGCTTCTCTGGACGCCGCCCGACCCGTTCCTGCCCGACCACGCGGCCAGAACCGCCGCCCTCGCCGCATCCGCCGGGGCCTTCGCCGGGCACCCGCGTGCCGAGAGCGAACCGAGACCGCCCACGTGAGGACAAGCCCCGTCAGCCGCAACGACATGTGCCTGCCAAGCGCTGCGGCCGTTACGGACGCATGAGCATGCCCCGCCCGCCCGCGGCCATCAGCGGCTCCGCGATGGCCGCAGGCATGGCACCGTCCTAGATCACTTGAGTCAGGTCAGATCGTGGTCGCCTGCCTTGAGTGCTTCGACGAACGCCATCCATCGTTCCGGGGCGAGGACGAGCACGGGCCCGGCCGGCGCTTTGCTGTCTCTGATTCCGATGCCGGGGCGCAAGCCGGCGATCTCGACGCAATTGCTCGAGCCATTGCTCCAGGAGCTCTTGCGCCATGCGATACAACTACGAGCGGCACGGTCCATTGGTCCCTCCCTGCGTTCAGGGAGATCTTTACCCTCGCTATGCGCCGCACGCCAAGGACCTGTTTTGGGACGTTCCGAATCTGATCGGCATGGTTGACCTTTGCCTAGTCCGGCAAACCGGGGGTTGCGAACGGCAAGATGGTCACCACCGCCGCGGCCGGAAGGGGACGTATGGGCGAACGGCCCAGCACGCATCTGCTCGAACTGAGGGCGGACGTGGTGATCAAGCGCTATCGGTCGTGGGAGCACCGGCAGCAGGAGCGGGAGTGGAGTGCCTTGGAACTGCTCGACGAGCATGCTTCGGGGCTGGCGCCGACACCGGTATCGGCGAGGCTGACGGCCGACCCGCCGGAAGTGGTGATGTCGCGCCTACCAGGACGCCCGCTGGACGGACCGGTCAGCTCCGAGCAGGCCGGCGCGGTGGCGGCTGCCGTCGTCCGTCTCCAAGAGTCGATCCCTCGACGGGTCCTTGCTGATCTGCCGCCGAGGGCGGGCCACCCGGTCGAACTGTTGGAGCAGGTCAGAGGGTGGTGTAGCAAGGCATCGAGTGCGGAGAGCCACCCGGTCGCGGCCAAAGCGCTCACCGCCGGGACGGACTGGGCCCACCGCCCTGGCCTGACCGAGCTCCTCCACCGGACGGACCGACCGGTGTTCGGCACCGGTGACGGCAACCTGTCCAACTACTTGTGGGACGGCTCCGAGGTCCGCCTGGTCGACTTCGAATACTCCGGCCGTAGCGATCGTGCCTATGAACTGGCGGAGGCGATCGAGCACATCTCGGCGCGGGAGGACGGTGGGGTCGACCTGGCCGCGGCCTTCGAGCAGGTCGAGTTGGAGGCATCGGAAGCCGCAAGGTCGAGGGAGTGCCGTCGGTTGCTTGCGCTGTTCTGGTTGCTCCGGATCCTAGGGACACGCCCGGACAGATCGCCCGTCCTCATTCGGCAGGCAGAAAGGCTCCTAAGCCTGCTCTGAACCCCTGATGTCCAGTGACCGCTCACCGCAGAAATGAGAATGGCCCCGCCGGTGTCGGCGGGGCCATCCTGCAATATGAGTCCGGCGGTGTCCTACTCTCCCACACGGTCTCCCATGCAGTACCATCGGCGCTGAAGGGCTTAACTTCCGGGTTCGGGATGGGACCGGGTGTTTCCCCTTCGCCAAAACCACCGAACGACCAAC
>NZ_SMKY01000096.1 GCF_004349235.1 Actinomadura darangshiensis
GGGCGGGGGTGCTTGGGGTCGACGTTGTCGGTCAGTTTCTTGAGGACGGCCGGGAGACCGGCCACCGTTTCGGGCGGGAGGCCGGTCACGGTCTCCTCCGCCAGGTTTCGCCATAGCTGTTTCACCTGGTCGACCAGGGCCCTGCCGCTGTCGGTGAGGGCGACGACGCTGGCGCGCCGGTCGTCGGGTGCGGGGCTGCGGCTGATGTGAGCGGTGGCTTCGAGCTTGCGGGTCATGAGGGTGACGCTGGGCGGCTCGATGCCGAGCGCCTCGCTGAGCTTGGCCTGGATCATCGGGCCGGTGCGGGCCAGTTCGAGCAGGAGCGCCTCCTGGCCGGGGTGCAGGCCGAGCGGGGCCAGCAGCGCCGCGGCCCTGGCCCGGTGGCGCAGGCTCAGCAGGCGGATCGCCTGGTTGAGGGCGTCGGCTTGCGCGAAGTCCATGGGCTCTCCTTGACAGAAATAGTTATGCGCATAATAGTTATGTGCGTAACTAATGCTACCTGACAGCGAGGAGGAGGTCATGACGACCACCACCGCGACCCGGCGGGCCAGGCCGCGCGCCGGCGCCGCCTCCATGGTGCTGGCGCTCGCGTGCGCCGCCCAGTTCATGGTGATCCTGGACGCGTCCATCGTTAACGTCGCGCTGCCCTCGATCCAGCGGGACCTCGGCTTCACCGGCACCGGCCTGGCCTGGGTGGTGAACGGCTACCTGCTCACGTTCGCCGGCTTCATGCTGCTGGGCGGCCGGGCGGCCGACCTGTTCGGCCACCGCCGGATGCTGGTCGCCGGGCTGCTCGTGTTCTCCGCGGCGAGCCTGGCCGGCGGCCTGGCGGCCGCTCCGGAGGTCCTCGTGGCGGCCCGCGTCGCGCAGGGCACGGGAGCCGCCATGCTCGCCCCGGCGACGCTCGCCGTGATCAACACCGGCTTCACCGAAGGGCCCGCGCGGGCGCGGGCGTTCGGGGCGTGGTCCGCCGCGGGCGGCGTGGGCGGGATGGCCGGCGCGGTCGCGGGCGGCGCCATCACCACCGGCCTGTCGTGGCGGTGGGTCTTCCTGATCAACGTGCCGATCGGCGCGGTGCTGATCGTCGTGGCCATGCTGGCGCTGGCCGGCACGCGCGCCGGGCGGCGGGAGCCGCTCGACCTCACCGGCGCGGTCACGGGCACCGGGGGACTGGCCGCCCTGATCTACGGCGTCATGCAGAGCGCCGAGCACGGCTGGACGTCCTGGCCGGTCGCCGGGCCGGTGGGAGCGGGCCTCGTCCTGCTCGTCGCCTTCGCGGTGGTGGAGGCGCGGTTCTCCGTCCGGCCGATGATGCCGCTGCGGTTGTTCAAGATCCGGAGGGTGGCCGTCGGGAACGGGATGCTGCTGCTGTTCGGCGGGATCGCCATCGCGATGTGGTACTTCTCGGCGCTCTTCCTGCAGAACGTCCTCGGCTACAGCGCACTGGAGGCCGGGCTCGGGCAGACACCTGCCGCGGTGACGTTCGTGGTGGTCGCGCGGGTGGCCGCCGGACTGCTGGCGCGAGCCGGCGTGCGCGCCCTGGTGCTGGCCGGCAGCGCCGGCTTCGTCGCCGGGTTCGGCTGGCTCGCCCAGGCCGATGCCGGGAGCGGCTACCTGACCGGCGTGCTCGGGCCCACGCTGCTCGTCGCGGCCGGCATCGGGCTGACCTTCCCCACCCTGATGGCGGCGGCCACCTCCGACGTCGCCGAGGGCGACGCGGGGATCGTCGGCGGCCTGGCCAACACCGCGAGCCAGGTGGGCGGGTCGGTGGGCCTGGCGGTGCTCGCGACGATCGCCGGGACCAAGGCCGAGACCGGGAGCTCTCCAGCGGCCCTCGCCTCCGGCTACGACCTGGTCTTCCTCGTGGCGGCCGGCCTCGGCCTGGCCATCGCGCTGGTCAGCGCCCTGCTGCCGCGTCCGCCCGCGCCCTGATCTGGTGATCCCCGAGGTCGAGTGGGGACGGGCGCGTAGTTTCCCTGAGGTGAGAGTCCTGGATTCCTTGCGGACTTGCTGATCATCGGAGCGGAACACGGCCGTAGCATGGGACGGGTTTGTGGCCGTTCCTGTGCTGGGGGAGTTGTATGCGGCGGCGTCGGCAGGGTCCGGTCTTCCCCGGGTACCTGATGATCTTGCTGGTGGCGCTGCTGGGATTGGCGTTGCAGGTTTCACCACAAACAACGCACATGGTGCAGAGATGGGCGCTTCCGGTCATCGTGCTGTGCATGCTGCTCATTCCCCTCGTGCTGGCTTGGGAGAAGGGACAGGAGCGGCGGAATCTCGCGCGGCCCGGATGGAAGGCCGATCGGTCGCCGTATCCAGGGCTGGACGCGTTCACCGAGGAGGACGACGGGGTCTTCTTCGGGCGTGAGGACGAGACCCAGGAGCTGATGGAGCGGCTCCGGGGCGAGCCGCGGTCCGTCGCGGTGACCGGGCCGTCCGGGGTCGGGAAGTCGTCGCTGCTGTACGCCGGGCTGCTGCCGCGCGTCCATCAGCAGCGGCGGTGGATCGTCCTGCCGCCGATGACTCCGGAGGACGATCCGTTCCAGAGTCTCGCCCATGGCCTTGCCGACGCGCTGGGGAACGGCGAGGCCGAGCAGATCGCGGACGGGTTGCGCCGCGATCCCGGGACGCTCCGCGTGCATCTCGGCGCGCTGCGGCGGGGACGGCGGAACCGGCCGGTGCTGATCGTCGTCGACCAGGCCGAGGAACTGCTCACCCTGACCGGTGCGGACGACAGGGACGCCTTTCTCGGCATGCTCCGGGACGCGCTGGACGCCGACACCAAGGTGTGGGTCGTGTTCGTCTTCCGGGCCGAGTTCCTGACCGCGTTCCTCAGCGGTGCGTTCGCCGACCTGTTCCGCCATCCGTTCACGGTGACCGCGCTCGACAGGGCCGCGTTGAGGACGGTCGTCCGAGAGCCCGCGGAACGGGCGGGCGTCGCGTTCGACCCGCCCGAACTGGTCGCGCAGATCGCCGACGACACCGGGGACG
Organism: Actinomadura darangshiensis; assembly: GCF_004349235.1. Classification (GTDB taxonomy): domain Bacteria; phylum Actinomycetota; class Actinomycetes; order Streptosporangiales; family Streptosporangiaceae; genus Spirillospora; species Spirillospora darangshiensis. The sequence goes on from NZ_SMKY01000096.1 coordinate 2,992, forward strand.
GGACGGCGCTGCCCCTCCTCGCCTACCTCCTGCACGAGCTGTACCTGCACGTCGGCCGGGACGGCACCATCACCGCCGAGCACTACCGGCGCAGCGGCGGCGTCGACGGCGCGCTGACACGGCGCGCCGACCGGCTGCTGCGCGAGCTGGAGGCGCTGGACCCGGCGCCGCCCGTCCTGCCGGCGCTGCTGAGGTTCGTCAAGTTCACCGAGGGGCGGCCGACCCGCCGCCCGGTGCCGGCGGGCGAACTCGACGAGCCGGGGCGCCGCGTCGTGGACGCGTTCGTCCGGGAGCGCCTGTGCACCAGCGGACGGGACGGCGAGGAGGCCGTGTTCGAGGTCTCGCACGAGGCGCTGTTCACCGCGTGGGCGCCGCTGCGGCAGACGATCGCCATGCACGCCGAGGTGCTGCGCCGGATCGCCGACCTGGAGCAGTGGGCCGCCGAGTGGGACCGCTACGGCCGCCAGGAGGCGTACCTGCTGCGCGGCGACCGGCTGGCCGGCGCCCGCAAGTGGGTCGACGAGGCGGCCGGCCTCGCCGCCATCGAGCCGCTGGCCGCCGAGTTCGTCGAGATCTCCCACCGGTCGGACGGCGTCGCGATGCGGCGGCTCGCCGACTCGATCGCACGGCAGGCGCTCGTCGGCTACCTGACCGATCCCGAGCACAGCCTGCTGCTGGCGCTGGCCGCGCACGAGGAGTGCGCGCCGACGCCGCTCGCGAGGCGGGCGCTGTCGGCGGCGCTCGCGGTGTCGCGGGTCCGGGGCGTCCTGCGCGGCCACGAGGACCGGATCTGGTCCGTGGCCTGGTCCCCGGACGGTTCGCTGGTCGCGACCGGGTCCGCGGACCGGACCGTCCGGATCTGGGACGCCGGGAGCGGCACCGTGGCCGCGGTCCTCCGCGGGCACGAGGGCGCGGTCGTGTCGGTCGCATGGTCGGCCGACGGGCTGCGGCTGGCGTCCGCGTCCGAGGACGGCACCGTGCGCGTGTGGGACGCCGCCGCGCACGCCCGGGTCGCCCTGCTGCGCGGGCACGGCGACATGGTGTGGGGCGTGACCTGGTCCCCGGACGGAACGCGCGTCGCGTCCGCGTCCCGCGACGGGGACGTGAAGATCTGGAACGTGGCGGAGGGAACGGCCGTCACCACCTTGCGCGGCCACGAGGGCTGGGTCCGGGACGTGGCCTGGTCGCCCGACGGCGCGCGGCTCGCCAGCAGCTCCGACGACCGCACGATCCGCGTCTGGGACGCGGCGACCGGCCGGCAGGCGCTGCGCCTCGAAGGGCACGAGGACACCGTCCGGACGGCCGCCTGGTCACCCGACGGGACGAGGCTGGTCAGCTGCTCCTACGACCGGACGGCGAGGCTGTGGGACGCGGCGACCGGCGCGTCCGGGCCCGTGCTGCAGGGGCACGCCGACGTGGTGTGGGACGTCACGTGGTCGCCGGACGGGGCCCGGCTCGCCACGGCGTCCCACGACCGGACGATCCGGCTGTGGTCGGCCGCGGAGGGCACCGAGCTGGCGATGTTCCGGGGGCACGGGGAGCCGCTGCGCGCGGTGGCCTGGTCCCCGGACGGCACGCGGCTGGCCAGCGGCTCCAACGACCGGACCGTCCGGTTCTGGGACGCCGAGCACGCCGCTGAGATCACGGTGCTGCGCGGCCACCGGCGCGCGGTGTCGGCCGTCGACTGGTCCCGCGGCGGTGTGCTGGTCTCCGCGTCCTACGACGGGACGGCGCGGATCTGGGCCGACGACGGCCCCCGTGTCCTGCGCGGGCACACCGACGAGGTGTGGGCCGCCGCGTGGGCGCCGGACGGGGGCCGGGTGGCGACCGCGTCCCGCGACCGCACGGTGCGGGTGTGGACGGCGGACGGCGCGGAGGAGGCCGTCCTCTCCGGCCATGAGGACTGGGTCCGGGCCGTGGCGTGGTCCGCGGACGGGGCGCGGCTCGCCTCGGCGTCGGACGACCGGACGGTGCGCGTGCACGCATGGCGAGACGGCGGGGAGCCGCTCGTCCTGGCCGGGCACGAGGACACCGTGCGCGCCGTCGCGTGGTCACCCGACGACGAGCGCGTCGCCAGCGCGTCCCAGGACGGGACGATCCAGATCTGGGACTCCCGGACGGGCCTGCGGCTCACCCGGCTGAACGTCCCGCAGAGCGCCGTCCGGGCCATGGCGTGGTCGCCGGACGGCACCCGCATCGCGGCGGTGTCGAAGGACTCCGAGGTGCTGGTCTGGGACGCCGCCGAGGGCACCGAGGCCGCCGCCCTGTCGGGTCACGAGGGCTGGCTGCGGTCGCTGGTGTGGTCGCCGGACGGGCGGCTGCTGGCGACCGCCTGCACGGACCGGACGGTCCGGTTGTGGGATCCGGCGACCGGCCGCGAACTGTCCGTCGCCGCCGTCCACGACGACGAGGTGCTGGACGTCGCCTGGTCGCCGGACGGGGCCCGCATCGCGACCGCGTCCGCCGACCGGACGGTCCGGGTGTGGGAGGCCGTCACGGACGGTGCGGCGCTCGTCGAGCGGGCCCGCGGCCGCGTGTTCCGCCGCCTGACTCCCGACGAGCGCCACATCCTCATGATCCCGGCACCGCGAGCCGCCGCGGCCCCGGAACCCTCAGCGGGATGAGCGGCTGAACAGGCGGAAGGCCGATGTGCCGAGGCCGGTCGGCTTCGGCAGGGACGGCGGGATCTCCCGTTCGTCGTAGCGGTCGGTCTCGCGGTGCCATTTGAGGATGCCGGCCATCCAGTCGCGCAGCTCCTCGACGTAGGCGGAAAGGGCGGTGCGGGCGGTGTCGTCGAGGTCCAGGTCGTCGCACAGGCCCGGGAGTTCGGCGGCGATGAGGTGCTCGAACTGGCGGCGGCGGGACGTGATGAGGTCGCCCACGATGGGGAGGGCCTCGTCGCGGCCGCAGCCGAAGAAGTTCTCGATGGCGAGGACGCCGTTGTTCAGCTCGCCTTCGTACTCGATCTCCTTCTGGTAGGAGAAGCAGTCGTTCATGAGGCAGGCGACGTCCATTGCGGAGGTGTTGATCTCGCGGAGGGTGCGCGTTTCGAAGACGTGCGCGGGGATCTCGTGGGAGTGCTCTATTCGGCTCAGGCCCATCGTCAGGTCGGACCCGAAGGTCCACCGGCGCATTTCCAGGTAGTCGACGGGGTCGGGGATGCGCGACTGGAGGTGGTTGTTCAGCTCCCACAGCCAGCTTTCGACCATGCGCTCGACGGAGGTGCGGATCTCGCGGCGGCCGCGGTCGTCCATGTGGGAGACGGTGCGGGGCCAGAGATCGGCGAGGGAGGCCTCGAACGCGTTCTCCGGGACGGGCGTGGCGCCGCAGTCCAGCGGCATGAACGCCGGAATGCGGGCGTTGAACTGCTTCGCTCCGGCCATGTCGCGGTCGCGGTTGAAGACGGCGGGGAAGTAGTCGTCGGCGAAGGTGCCGGCGGCGAGCCACTGGGTCGCGAGGTCGAGCGTCTCGGGCCCGGCGTCCGGATCGATGGAGGCGGCGCAGATCTCGTAGGCCATGCCGATGAGCCCTTCGGCGCTCCACAGCGGGATGGGCGCGCGGGGCTGCGGGTCGAAGATGCCCATCTTGCGCGCCCAGGGGACGACGTTGCGGCCGGCGCGGTCGCGGTGCGGGTTGACGCGGGCCCGGTACGGGATGTCGAAGTCGGGCAGCGGCGTCGGCCCCACCCGCTGGAACGGGACGTGGGGGAGGCTGATCCGGGCCGATCGCAGCAGCGCGGGAATGCGGGACGCCGACATGCCCAGCGACTTCTTGTTCATGTACCGGCTGGAGCGCATGTGCCATTCGTGGCCGCCGGACTGCCAGTCCTGCAGAGCCTTCACATAGGCCGCGACGCTCGCCTGCTCGGCGGGATCGAGCGCGTGGTCGGCGACGATGTGCGGGAGTTCCGTCACCGCGGTGTTCTCGAACTGGCGCAGGCGCGAGGTCAGCAGGTCGTTGACCGTGTCGGCGGCGACCTGCGGCGCCACCGACAGGAAGTGCTCCATCACGAGGACGGAGTTGTTCACCTCGCCCTCGGACTCGGTTTCGCGCTGGTAGGAGAAGATGTCGTTCCGCAGGTGCACGGCGTCGGAGAAGGTGTCCTTGAGGACGCGCAACGGCCGCGTCCCGACCACCCGCTCGGGGATCTCGACGCCCGCGGCGTGTTCGGCGAGGTCCGCCGACCAGGGCGCGCCGCCGACCTTGCGGCGCATCTCGATGTACTCGACCGGGTTCGGGATGCGCCCGGTGCTGATGTTGGACAGCTCCCAGAGCGACTCGCGCAGCAGGTTCAGGGTGCTGACGGAGAAACGGTGCCGCCACGCGTCCGACTTCGACGGGACGGTCCGCGCCCACAGGTCGGCGAGGCCGCGTTCGACGGCGTTCACCGGTTCCGGCGGGTCGAGCGACATGAACAGCGGCAGCCGGTCGAGATAGGTGCGTGCGCCGTCCTGGTCTTGCGGCTTCTTGTAGACCTTCAGGAAGTGGTCGTCGAAGTAGAACACCCAGACGTACCAGTCGGTGATGAGGTCGAGTTCGGGACCGTCGCAATCGGGGTGCGTGTAGGCGCACAGGAGCGGATAGTCCATCGCTTCGAGCGCGCGCTCGTCCCAGATGTCCGGGGTGCCGGGGTCGCGGTCCTCGTCCAGCATCCGCATCTCGCGCGCCCACGCCATCGTGTGCGTCCGCGCGCCCTCCAGATGCGGGTTCAGCCGGGCGGGGTACGGGACGTAGAAGTCGGGCAGCTCGAACGGTTGCATCGACCGGCCTCTCTGTCGGCTCCGAAGACTGTTCTGTCGGTGGCAAGCACTGGGCGGGGCCCGGTTCGGCAACTTACAGCACGCGCAAAGTTACCGACAGTGACACATTGCTCTCCCGGTTCCCTTCTCGGTCTGCGGGTAAGGCGAGGTCATGACGGAGTCGCGCGAACCCGCGAAGGCCGGCGACCCGCTGGAGCAGAACCTCGTGCTCGCCCGGCGGGTCGTCGAGGCCGCGCAGCAGGAGATGGTCGACAAGGCCAGGCAGCGCATCCCCGCGCTGCGGCTCGGCGCCGTCGCGGGGGCCTTCGGCGTCCTCGCGACCGCCGCCACGTACCGGATGAACGTGCTGCTGCTGGAGAAGAGGCTGCCGCCCGAGCTGGCGTCGTTCGTGGCCGCCGCCGTGTACGGGGGAGGGGCGGGCGCCGCCGCGATGGCCGCGTCCCGCAAGTGGAAGGGGCTGCCGCCGCCGCTGCCGACCGACACGGCCCGCCAGGTCGTGGAGATACTCTCCGACAATGACTGATTGACAGCCGGTAGTGGGCGTCGGGAGACTCGGCGGCGTGCGCATCAGCGAGCTGGCCGGCGTGCGGGCCGCGCGGCCGGAGGCGATCGCCGAGGCGGCGGCCGGACGCGCGCGCCGGGAGGCGCCGCCCGGAGCCGGCGGCCGGCTGATGATCATCGCGGCGGACCATCCCGCGCGCGGCGCGCTCGGCGTCGGCGGGAACCCGGTGGCGATGGCCGACCGCGGCGAGCTGCTCGAACGGCTGTGCGTCGCGCTCGACCGGCCCGGCGTGGACGGCGTGCTCGGCACCCCCGACGTCCTCGAAGACCTGATGCTGCTCGGCGTCCTGGACGGCCGGCTCGCGATCGGGTCGATGAACCGGGGCGGCCTCGCCGGGACGTCCTTCGAGATCGACGACCGGTTCACCGCCTACGACGCGGAGGCGATCGCGGGCGCGCGCCTGGACGGCGGCAAGATGCTGCTCCGCATCGACGACGCGGACCGGGCGACCGCCCGGACGCTGGAGGGCTGCGCCCGGGCGGTGTCGGGGCTCGCGCGGCACCGGCTGATGGCGATGGTCGAGCCGTTCGTGTCGCACCGGATCGAGGGCCGGGTCCGGAACCTGCTGACGCCGGAGGCGATGATCCGCGCGGTGTCGGTCGCGTCCGGCCTCGGCGCCACGTCGGCGTACACGTGGCTGAAGCTGCCGGTCGTGCCGGAGATGGAGCGGGTGATGGCGGCGACGACGCTGCCGGCGCTGCTGCTCGGCGGCGAGGTCTCCGGCGACCAGGGCGGGGTGCTGGACGGCTGGCGGCGCGCGATGCGGATTCCGGGTGTGAAGGGCCTCGTCGTGGGACGGTCCCTGCTGTACCCGCCGGACGGCGACGTCCGGGGCGCGGTGGACGCGGCCGTCGAGATCTTGTAACTGCCGAGGTCTTGTGACCGCGGGACGATCCGGGGTAGGCACCGGGTCATGGACAGCGAAGTCACCCCGGTACATGCCGACATCACGCTGCGAGTGAACGGCACAGAGCACCGGCTCAGCGTCGATACCCGCGCCTCACTGCTGGACGTCCTCCGTGAGGATCTCGGGCTGACCGGGTCGAAGAAGGGCTGCGACCACGGCCAGTGCGGGGCCTGCACCATCCTGCTCGGCGGACGCCGCGCGAACGGGTGCCTGGCGCTGGCCGTCGCGCACGACGGAGCGGAAATCGTCACGGTCGAGGGGCTCGCGCAGGACGGCCGGCTCAGTCCCGTCCAGGAGGCGTTCATAGAGAACGACGCCTTCCAGTGCGGTTACTGCACTTCCGGTCAGCTCTGCTCTGCGACGGCCGTGCTGGACGAGGCCGAGAACGGCTGGCCCAGTGCCGTCACCACCGACCTGGGGTCCGACCCCGCCCTGGACGACGACGAGATACGCGAACGCATGAGCGGCAACCTGTGCAGGTGCGGAGCCTATGTCGGCATAGTCGCGGCCGTGCGGGAGGCTTCCCAGCGCAAGGAGGCGGCGGAAGCATGAGGCCCTTCGCCTACGAACGCGCCACCAGCGCCGAGGACGCCCTAGAGCGCCACAACGACGGCGCCGTCTACCTGGGTGGCGGAACCAACCTCGTTGACCTGATGCGGCTCGGTGTGGAGGAGCCGTCCAGGCTTGTGGACGTCGCGCACCTCCCGTACGACCGGATCGAGCTGCGGCCGGACGGAAGCCTCGTCATAGGCGCGGCGGTGAGCAACAGTGCTCTCGCCGCGGACCGGACCGTGCGCGAAGGCCATCCCCTGCTGGCGCAGGCCGTCCTCGCAGGGGCGTCCGGCCAGATCCGCAATCTCGCGACCGTCGGCGGCAATCTGCTCCAGCGCACACGCTGCTCCTACTTCCAGGACACGTCCAAGCCGTGCAACAAGCGGGATCCTGGCAGCGGCTGCCCGGCGCGTGAGGGCGAGCACCACAATCTGGCGATCCTGGGGCATTCGGAGGCGTGCGTGGCGACGCACCCGTCCGACATGGCGGTCGCACTGGCTGCCCTAGGGGCGTCCATCCGGGTCCAAGGGCGGGACGGTGAACGAACCATCCCGATCGAGGATTTCCACAGGCTGCCCGACAACGAGCCAGAGCGCGACACCACGCTCGAACCAGGCGACCTCATCACGGCCGTAGAGGTTCCTCCGGTGGGCATGCCGTCCCGCTACCGCAAGGTCAGGGAACGCGCCTCGTTCGCCTTCGCGCTCGTCTCCATAGCGGCGGCCCTGGACGTGGACGACGGCCAGGTGCGGGACGTGAGGCTGGCCCTAGGCGGCGTCGCCCACAAGCCATGGCGCGCATGGCGCGCAGAAGAAGTTCTGCGCGGCGCCCAGGCGACAGAGGAATCGTTCCTGCGGGCCGCCGAGGCCGAGCTTGAGGCGGCGGAGCCGCTCCGCGACAACGCCTACAAGGTGCCGCTGGCGCGCAACCTGATCGTCCGGACGCTGATGGAGCTGGGGGAAGGGTCATGACTGACCGGCTGGAGAGCCGCGAGAAGGTCACCGGAGCGGCCAAGTACGCGTTCGAGTACGCCGTGGAGAACGCCGCGTACGCGGCGGCCGTGCAGGCGAGCGTGGGGAAGGGCCAGGTCAGGTCCGTCGACACGGAGGCCGCGTTGAGGCTGCCCGGGGTGCTCGCCGTGCTGTCCTGTGAGAACGCCCCGAACCTGGGCGACGTCCCAGACGGGGAGCTGGCCCTCTTCCAGTCGCGGACGGTCTCCTACCGGGGCCAGTTCGTCGCCGCCGTGGTCGGCGAGACGCTCGAAACCGCTCGCGAAGCAGCGCGACTCGTGCGCATCGAGTACGCGGAAGAGGAACCGGACGTCAGGCTCCGCACCGACCACCCCGGCCTCTACAAGCCCGACAAGGTGAACCCCGTCTTCCCCTCGGACACCGAGCAAGGCAAACCCGAAGACGCCTTCAGGGACTCGCCCCTCCAGGTGGACGTCACCTACACGACCCCAGCCGAGCACAACAACCCGATGGAGCCGCACACCACGATCGCCCAGTGGAACGGCGACGAAACCCTCACGCTCTATGACTCCAACCAGGGCGCCTCCACAGTCCAGTCCACGATCGCCCAGGTCTTCGACCTCGACCCCACGCAGGTGCACGTCGTTTCACCGCACGTTGGCGGCGGGTTCGGTTCCAAGGGAACGCCCAGGCCGAACGTCGTGCTCGCCGCGATGGCCGCGCGCGCTGCAGGACGTCCCGTCAAGTTCGCCGTCCCGCGCCAGCAGATGGTCGCCACCACCGGCTACCGGACCCCGACCATCCAGCGGCTCAGGCTCGGCGCCGACGCGGACGGACGGCTCAACGCGATCCTGCACGAGGTCTCCGAGCAGACGTCCACCGTGAAGGAGTTCGCCGAGCAGACCGCGACGCCCACACGCGTCCTCTACAAGGCCCCACACCGCCGTACATCTCACCGTGTGGTGGCCTTGGACGTCCCAACACCGTCCTGGATGCGTGCCCCAGGTGAGACACCGGGCGTTTACGCGCTCGAATCCGCGATGGACGAACTCGCCGTCGCCGCAGGCATCGACCCCATCGAGCTGCGGATCCGCAACGACACCGACCACGAGCCGGGGAGCGGCCTGCCGTTCAGTTCGCGCAATCTGGTCGCGTGCCTGAGGGAAGGCGCCGACCGCTTCGGATGGGCCGGACGCGCCCCCGAGCCGGGCGTCCATTGGGAGGGCCGCAAGCTCGTCGGCATGGGCGTCGCCTCCTCCACCTATCCCGCCTACCAGCGCCCCAACAAGGCCATGGCCCGCGCCGAGCACGACGGGACATTCACCGTCCGGATCGCCGCCGCCGACATCGGCACCGGCGCGCGCACCGCGCTCGCCCTGATCGCCGCGGAGACCCTCAAGGAGGACCTCGGCAACGTGAAGGTCGAGATCGGCGACAGCGCGTTCCCCAGGGCGTCCGTCGCGGGAGGCTCCGCGGGGACGGCCAGTTGGGGAACGGCCGTGGTCCGCGCCTGCGAAGCGCTGCGAGGGAAGATGAACGGCGCCGTCCCGCCGGAAGGGATCGAGGCGTCCGCCGACACCGGCGACGAGCTCAAGGCGCGGGACGAGTACGCCCGGCACGCGTTCGGCGCGCAGTTCGCCGAGGTCGAGGTGGACGCCGACACCGGCGAGGTCCGGGTCCGCCGGATGCTCGGCGTGTTCGCCGCCGGTCGGATCATCAACCCCAAGACGGCCCGCTCCCAGTTCATCGGCGGCATGACGATGGGCGTCGGCATGGCGCTGATGGAGGAGAGCGTCATGGACACCGAGTTCGGCGACTACCTCAACCGCGACCTCGCCCAGTACCACGTGCCGGCCTGCGCCGACGTCCGCGACATCGACGCGGTGTGGGTGGAGGAGTCCGACCCGCACCTCAACCCGATGGGCTCCAAGGGCATCGGCGAGATCGGCATCGTCGGCGCGGCGGCCGCCGTCGGCAACGCCGTCCACCACGCGACCGGGATCCGCGTCCGTGACCTGCCCATCACCCCGGCCAGGCTTCTCACAGCCCTCTGACCGGTTGAAAAGTTCACTATCAAGGTGATCTCCGTCATGCAGGTGGGTATCGATCCCGTGCTCGGGGGCGCCCCCTACCCGCGCTACCCGCGAGGTGATCGCCGTGTACCAGCAGGTCCTCGATCCCGTCGCCGACTCGCTCGGCTGGAGCTCCCTGGTCGCCGCGCTGCCGCTGGCCGTGCTGTTCGTGCTGCTCGGCGGCGTCCGCATGCGCGCCTGGCTGGCGTCGCTGATCGCGCTGGCGGTCTCGCTGGCCGTCGCGATCTGGACGTACGGCATGCCCGCCGGCCAGGCGTTCCTGGCCGGCACCGAAGGCGCCGCGTTCGGCTTCTACCCGATCCTGTGGATCGTCATCAACGCCCTCTGGGTCTACAACATCACCGTCACGACCGGCCATTTCGACGTGCTCCGCCGGTCGTTCGCGCAGGTCAGCGACGACAAGCGGCTGCAGGCCGTGCTGATCGCGTTCTCCTTCGGCGCGCTGCTGGAAGCGCTTGCCGGGTTCGGCACGCCGGTCGCGGTCACCTCCGTCATGCTGATCGCGCTCGGCTTCCAGCCGCTCAAGGCCGCCGTCCTCGCGCTCACCGCCAACACCGCGCCGGTCGCGTTCGGCGCGATGGCGACGCCGATCCTCACCCTCGGCAAGGTCACCGGCGAGTCCAGCGACACGCTCGGCGCCATGGTCGGGCGGCAGACCCCGATCCTCGCCCTGTTCGTCCCGCTCGTCCTGGTCTTCATCGTGGACGGCAAGCGCGGCTTCCGCGAGACCTGGCCCATCGCCCTGTTCTGCGGCGCCGCGTTCGGCGTCGCCCAGTACGTCACCGCGAACTTCATCTCCGTGCCGCTCGCCGACGTCGTCGCGTCCCTGGTCTCGGCCGCCGCCGTCGTCCTGATCGTCCGGCTGCGCCCCTCCGCGGCGCCCGCGAGGCCGGCTCCCGTGGCCGGCGGTTCGGCCGACGAGCCCACCCCCGAGTTCGCCGCCCGCGTCGAGGGCGGGGACTCGCGCGCCGAGGTCGCCCGCGCCTACGCCCCCTACGCGATCATCATCGCGGTCTTCGTCGTCTGCCAGATCGACCAGGTGAAGGACCTCCTGGACAAGGCGACGCGGACGTTCTCCTGGCCCGGCCTCGACCTGACCAGCCCGTCCGGCAAGCCGCTGACCCTGCCCACCTTCAACTTCAACTACCTGACCACGCCCGGTACGCAGATGCTCGTCGCCGGCCTGATCACCATGGCCGTGCTCGGCGTCGGGTTCGGCAAGGCCCTGCGCGCCTACTGGACGACCCTCGTCCAGCTCAAGTGGGCGATCATCACGGTGATGGCCGTGCTCGCCCTGGCGTTCGTGATGAACGCGTCCGGGCAGACGGTCACGCTCGGCACCTGGATGGCCGGGGCGGGCGGCGCGTTCGCGGTCCTGTCGCCGATCCTCGGCTGGCTCGGCACCGCCGTCACCGGCTCGGACACCTCGTCCAACTCGCTGTTCGGCGCGCTGCAGGTCACCGCCGCGAACAAGGCCGACCTCGACACCGTGCTGATGGCCGCCACCAACAGCTCCGGCGGCGTCCTCGGCAAGATGGTGTCCCCGCAGAACCTCGCCATCGCTGCGGCGGCCGTCGGCCTGGACGGGAAGGAGGGCGACATCTTCCGCCGCGTCGTCCTCTGGAGCCTGCTGTTCCTCGCCGGGATGTGCCTGCTGTCGGGCCTGCAGTCCACCGGGATCCTCGGCTGGATGGTCCCCTGACGGGGGCCGCCGCCGGGGGCTACTGCCGGTAGCCCTCGACCTCGCCGGCGGGACGGACCTCGGCCTCGTCCGGGTTCTGTCCCGCCGCGATGCGGGCGCGGCGCTGCCGGAGCAGGTCCCAGCACTGGTCGAGCGCGACCTCCAGGCTCCGCAGCCGCTGCTGCGCGTCCTCGTTCGTCGTCTCGGCGCGCTCGTGCGCCTGCCGGAGGGTGTGCTCCTCCTCGATGAACTCGTTGATACGTTCCAGAATCGCCTTCTCGTCCATGAATTCCGCCCGCTGGGGTTCAGAAGGTGCCGACAGGTGAGAGCCTGGCATACACGGGGCCGCGCACGGTAGCGGCGCCCCGTCCGAGGGCGAGGAGCGGATGACGGTCTGGCGGATCACCGATGGCGAGGGCGGCCTCGAATCGGGTGCGCGTGCGGAGCCGCGCTACGACATCGTCGAGCACGACACCGCGCTGCTGCGCATCTCCGCGGCGTCGGCGTCGCCCCGGCTCCGGATGAGCGGCGAGATCGACGTCTCCAACGCCCCCGACGTCGCGCAGGCGCTGCGCGCCGCCGGGGACCGGCTGCCCGGCGACCTGCACGTCGACCTGTCCGGGCTGGAGTTCATGGACGTCGCCGGCCTGCGCGCGTTCGCCAAGGCCGCCCGCGATCTCGACGCGGGCAGCCGCCTCCTCGTCCTGCACTCGGTCTCCCCGCACATCGACCGGCTCTTCGGGATGATCGGCTGGGCCGCCTCCGCGGGGCTGGAGATCCACTGCCGTCCGCTGCGCTGACCGGCCCGGACGTTCAGTGAACACTCACACTTGCCCGATTTAACGGCAAATGTTCCCTTTCGCCCTCGAACATGGCGGGTGTCCGGCTGTTTGACCCCCCAAACCAGGGTTAGGAGGCATTGAAAGCTCTCCGATTCCGAGGGGGGATCTTCATGGCAAGGCGTAGAGAGCGCGCGGCGTCGCCGATGGCCGGCAGGGGCACCGGATCCGCGATGCCCGGGCAGGGCGCGGCCGCGCCGGCGCCCGGCGCGGCGCCCGCACCCGGCAGGGGCGCCGACGGGCCCGGCGAGCACGCGCTCTGGGAGGACCGGAGCCGCATCATGCTGCAGCCCATCGCGGCACCGTCGGTGCTCGGGCTGTTCGCGTTCGCGGGCGCGACCATGATGGTCGGCGCCTGGCAGGCGGGCTGGTACGGCAACGCCGCCACCCCGCTGATCCTCTGGCCGTTCGTGCTGTTCTTCGGCGGTCTCGCGCAGTTGCTCGCGGGCATGTGGGCCTACCGGGCCCGCGACAGCCTCGCCACCGCGGTGCACGGCATGTGGGGTGCGTTCTGGCTCGCCTGGGGCCTGCTGTTCATGATGGTCAGCATCGGCGCGGCCCCGGCGGCGCTGGCGCCGACCCTCGGCACGGTCCGGGAGGGATTCGCGTTCTGGTTCGTGGCCCTGGCGGTGATCACCGGCCTGTGCGCGCTCGCCGCGCTCGGCCAGAACATCGTCCTGGCACTGCTGCTGGCGTGCCTCGCCGCGGGCGCCGGCTTCACCTCGGCGGGCTTCTGGGCGCCGTCCAACTGGTGCCTGGACGTCGGCGGCTGGCTGTTCGTCGCCGCCGCGGTCATCGCCCTGTACGCGGCGGCCGCCATGATGATGGAGAACACCTACGGCCGGACGATCCTGCCCACCGGCAAGTACCGCGCGGGCGGCAACATCCCCGGCGGCCGCGGGATCCGCCCGCTGGAGTACCGGCACGGCGAGCCGGGCGTGAAGATCGGCCAGTGATCTTCGGCGTTTCGCCTTGACATTCCCGTTGCCTTATCCTGGGCCGATCGACGAACGACCGGCTCGGGAGAGGAGCGGGAATGTCATCGGCTGTCCGGCGGATGTGGCGGCGCCTAGGCCAGGCCTACACACGCCTTTGCGCGCGCGATGACGCGGCCGCGCACGGCTACACCGTGCCCACCGGTGTCTGGGCCTGCACCCGCTGCCACCAGCCCCACCTTGAGCTGGCCAGCCTGAACTACCACCTCCGCACCGAGCACTGACCGCCGTCGGGCTGTCCGCCCCGCTGTTCACAGAAGGGTGCGGCGGGCTACCAGTGCCGCGTTGAGCAGCTGCAGGTCGCTCGGGCGGGCCGGATCCAGGCCCGTCAGGGCGCTGATGCGCCGCACCCGGTAGGCCACCGTGTTCGGGTGGACGTGCAGGGCCGCGCCGGTCACCCGGCGGTCCAGGTCGAAGGCCAGGTAGCGCTCCAGCGTGCGCAGCAGGTCGGGCCGCCCGTCGAGCGGCGCCAGCAGGGCGGCGAGCGCGGCCAGCGCGCCGCTCGGGCGGCTGAGCTGGTAGTCCAGCAGGACGTCGGCCAGCCGGTACAGGCCGGGCGGGCGCTCCGCGCGGCGGACCAGGTCCATGATCTCCGCGGTCTGCGTGACGGCCGCCGGGATCCCCTCCGGGCCGGTGATCTCGGCCGCCGCGACGATGCCGATGCCGGCCGCCTCGGCCGCCCTCGCGACCAGGTCGTCCAGGATGTCCCAGCCCGCGGAGAAGGGCAGCAGGGCCGTCCCGCCGGCGGCGTCCAGCGCGGTGAGGGCGGGCTCGTCGGCGACGTCGTCCAGCGCCGTCCGGACGCGGCGGATCTTGCGGCGGGCCGCGATCCGGGCGCGCTGCCCCGCGCCCGCCTCGTCCGGATGCGCGGCGAACACCAGCGTCAGGACCGCGTACCGGGGCGCCGGGCGGTGCCCCGCGGTGTCCCCGGCCAGCAGCGCGGTCATCAGGGCGTGCCGGCCGCCGTGCTCCTGGCTGTCGAGGATCTGCCGCACCTCCAGGTAGGCGGCGCTGACGGCCGAGACGAGCAGCCGCTGGAAGTCCAGGAAGTAGCCGAGCGCCTCCTGGAAGGCGGGCAGGTCGGACGGCTCCGCGCCCGCGGTCAGCTCCTCCCAGGCCATCGCCGCGCCGATCTGGTACGCGGCGAGGATCGCGTCCAGCGGCACGCCCTCCTCGGCCCGCAGCGCCGCCGAATCGCGCTGCGGGCCGAACTCGCCGGGCTCGGCGGGCCGGCGCCGCTCCAGGACGTCCGCGAACTGCCGCAGGCTGTGCTGGACGATCCCGGCGATGTCCCCGGCGACCTCCTCCTGCGGCAGCTCCGCGTACACCGGCAGCTCCGCGAGCAGCCGCGCCACCACCCGGCGGGTCAGCCGCGGCGCGCGGGCCCGCAGATGCGCCGCCAGCGGCCGCCCCGCCATGCACAGCGGCGCCCGTGTGTTCTGTGCCCGTGTGTTCTGTGCCCGTGTGTTCTGTGCCCGCGTGGTCTGTGCCCGTGCGTTGGGTGCCCGCGTGTTCAGTGCCCGCGTGTTGTCCCGCGCCACAACCGCTCCCGCCAGAGTCTGTTTTCACGCCAATTGAACGGTGTGTCCAGATTCTGGACGATCACGGCGACATCGTCCATGACGCCGGGAGTGGAGCATGAAGCGTCTGTTGCACGGCATGGTCGGCGCGATCGTCCTCGCGGGCACGGTCCTGGCCGCGGCCCCCGCCCGCGCGGCCGCGGTGGAGTACGTCGCGCTCGGCGACTCGATGGCCTCCGGCCCCCTCATCCCGAACATCACCGGTCCGATCGGGTGCGGGCGTTCCACCCACAACTACGCGCACGAGCTGGCGGCCGAGCTCGGCGCGAACCTCCGGGACGCCACCTGCAGCGGCGCCAGGACCAAGCACATGACCGAGCCGCAGAGCACCAGCGTCGGCGGCGTCGACACCGGCACCGTCCCGCCCCAGTTCGACGCGCTGTCGGCGTCCACCACGCTCGTCACCCTCACCATCGGCGGCAACGACGTCGGCCTCGTCGGCATCGCCGAGGACTGCATCAACCTGGACCCGACCGCCACCCCCTGCAAGGGCGAGTTCGAGGACGAGGTCGCCCAGCGCACCCGCGACCTCGGCCCGAGCCTCGACGCCGTCCTGGACGGCATCCGCGCCCGCTCCCCGAAGGCCCGCATCGTCCTGACCGGCTACGGCCTCTACATCAAGAAGGACGGCTGCTGGCCCCTCCAGCCCGTCCTGCCCACCGACGCGAACTTCCTCCAGGGCTCCGTCAACGCGATGAACGACGTCATCCGCCAGCGGACCACGGCGCACGGCGGCACCTACATCGACCTGGTCGCGCCCAGTGCCGGCCATGACGCCTGCCAGTCGTCCTCCCGCCGCTGGGTCGAGGGCTACGTGCCCGTCCACGCCGCCGCCCCCCTGCACCCGAACGCCCAGGGTGAGGCCGCCTACGCCGGCATCATCGGCGGGGCCCTCGACTCCTGAGCCCTCTCGAGCGCCGTCCCGGTCGACCGGCTCGATCGGGGCGGCCTTAGGCTCGTGGCGCCGAAGGAGGACTGACATGGACGAGATGCAGGCCAACATCGCCGCCTACGAGCAGACGGTCCGCTCGACGATCGCGCTCGCCGGGACGTTCGGCGACGCCGACTGGGGCCGGCCGACCGAGTGCCCCGGCTGGACGGTCAAGGACCAGCTCGCCCACCTCGTCGGCGTGGAACGCGACCTTCTCGGCGATCCCGCGCCGGCCGCCGAGCCTCGCGAGTTCGACCACGTCCGCAACGACTTCGGCCGCTACCTGGAGATCGCGGTGCACGCGCGGCGCCCCGTCCCGGGCCCGGACGTGCTGGCCGAGCTGGCGGACGCGCTGGAACGCCGCCTCGCGCGGCTTCCCGGCGAGGACCCCGACCGCGTGCTCATGTGCCCGGACGGCAGGGAGGGCCCCTACTCGCGGTTCATGAAGTTCCGCGCCATGGACTGCTGGACCCACGAGCAGGATGTCCGCCGGGCGGTCGGCCGGCCCGGCAACCTGGACGCCCCGGCGGCGCGCTGCTTCTGGGAGCTGCTGAGCCGCGGCCTGCCCCTGGTCGTCGCGCGCCGCGCGAAGGCCGCGCCGGGGGAGTCCGTCGCCTTCGCCATCACCGGCCCGCCCGACTTCGACGTGACCGTCACGGTGGACGAGAGCGGCCGGGGCAGCTGGTCGGAGGCCGCCCCCACCACCGAGCTCGCCATGGACTGGGAGACCTACGTCCGGCTGGCCGCAGGCCGCTGCACGGCCGCCGACGTCACCGTCCGGACCGAGGGCGACCGCGACCTCGCCGCGCGGATTCTGGCCACCATGGCCATCACCCCCTGAATACCGCCTGAATGCTCCCCGCAATTCTTCCGAATGGTTTCCGGGGTCCGCCGAACCGCATGGTGACCGGAGGCTGACACCGTATTGGACGGTCGTCCGATATTGGCCACCAATGCGCCCCCACGTGCGCTTTCGTGCCGGTATTCCGTGGCTAGGATGCCGCCGATCATGGTTTTGAGCGTTCCAGGGGGAACCCATGGCGGAAGTCCATCACTTTTCCTACGGCCTGCTGACTCCGGTGGCCGCCTACTGCATGTCGGTCATCGGCTCGCTGCTCGGCCTGATGTGCACCTCCCGCGCGCGGGCCTCCACCGGCCGGTCGCGCGGTTCCTGGCTGGCGCTCGGGGCGCTGTCCATCGGCGGCACCGGGGTCTGGGTGATGCACTTCATCGCCATGCTCGGCTTCAGCGTCGCGCACACCGAGATCCGCTACGACGTCCCCCTGACGCTGCTGAGCTGCGCCATCGCGGTCGTGGTCGTCGCCGGCGGGCTGTTCGTCGTCGGCTTCGGCGGGACGCGCGCGCCCATGGTCGCCGCGAGCGGGCTCATCACCGGCGCCGGCGTGGCCAGCATGCACTACACCGGCATGGCGGCCATGAACATGCCCGCGCACATCGACTACCGGCCGGGCCTGGTGGCCGTGTCGGTCCTCATCGCGGTGGTGGCGGCCACCGTGGCGCTGTGGTTCAGCATCCGGGTCACGACCATGTGGGCGATGGCCGGCGCCGCGGCGATCATGGGGGTCGCGGTGAGCGGCATGCACTACACCGGCATGGCCGCGATGCGCGTCCGCATGCACCACGGCATGCCGGCCCCGGGCGGCGCCACCGCGGGCGACTTCCTGCTGCCGCTCGTCTGCGGCATCGGCGTGGTGGCGGTCGTCCTGCTGCTGATCATCGCGATGGCGCCGACCGAGCACGAGATGCGGACCGATGCCGCCCTCCAGGAGCGCCTCGGTTCCCGGCGGCAGGACCCGCCGCCCGCGCCCGCGGCGCCCGCCG
The DNA here is from genome assembly GCF_004349235.1 of Actinomadura darangshiensis. GTDB lineage: Bacteria > Actinomycetota > Actinomycetes > Streptosporangiales > Streptosporangiaceae > Spirillospora > Spirillospora darangshiensis. The sequence continues at coordinate 20,705 of NZ_SMKY01000096.1, forward strand.
AGCAGCCGTCCCGCGCCGCGGGCAGGTGGTTCGGCGGCTCCGGCCAGTGACGCGGTCCGCCGGCTGACGCGGTCCGCCGGCGCCGGTGAGCGGCGCCGGTGAGCGGTGCTGGTCAGCGGTGCCGGGTGGCGGCCGGGAAGTGCGAGGCGAGGAGGTCGGGGGACTCCTCGCGGCCGTCGAGGACGCGGTTGGTGCGGTCGACGGCGCGCCAGCCGGACTCCGTGCGGCGCAGGCGCCAGTGGTTGGCGGTGGCGCGGCGCAGGACGAAGCCGTCCTTCTGCACGATCATGAGCGTGTACCCGACCGCGGTGGCCTCGTCGCCGGACACGGTGACGTGCGGGGGTCCGACGACGTGCGCGCAGCCGCCCGAGATCCAGCGCTGGTGGTTGCCGGAGCGGACCATCGCCTCGATCTCCGCCTGGCCGGTCATCAGGATCTCGTCGACGTCGTAGACGCCGCCGGGTTCCCAGAGGGCGGCCACGTCGGCGGCGCAGCCGCTGTCGACCAGCGGGCCGTAGGACAGGATCAGGCGGGTGATCTCCCGCTCGTCCTCAAGGGCGTGCAGGCGCTGCTCCAGAGCCTCCAGGCGGGCTTCGACGGTCACTGTTCCTCCCCGAAGACCAGGTCGTAGGTGCCGGACAGTTCGCGCAGGGCGGCCAGTTGCTCGCAGTAGTGCTCCGCCGACCGCGACACGAACCTGACGCCCGCGATCGTGGCGCCCGCCTCGCGGAGGCGGGCGAGGGCGGTGCCGGCGGCGTCCGGGTCGCCGATCGGGTCCAGCGGACGGGACGGCGCGAGCACCACGTCGAAGCCGGGCGGCAGGTCGCGGGCGGCGAGCATCTCGGCGAGCGTGCGCAGCGGCAGGCCGAACGGGACCCAGCCGTCGGCGGCCAGCGCGCGCCGCAGGGAGCGCTCCGAGCGGCCGCCGATCCACATCGGGACGTGCTCCTGGACGGCGTGCGGCTCCACGACCAGCCCGGAGTAGTCGTAGTGCGCGCCGTGGTACTCCGGCATCCGCCGGCCGAGCGACGCGCGCAGCGCGGCCAGGGCGTCGTCGGCGCGCGCGCCGCGGCCGGCGAACGGGGCGCCGAGCAGGTCGAACTCCTCCTCCAGGCTGCCGACGCCGAGACCGAGCGTGAGCCGGCCGCCGCTGACCCGGTCGAGCGTCCCGTACCGCTTGGCGATGGCGAGCGGGTGGTGGTAACCGAGCACGAGGATCTGGGTGGCGAGCCGGACGCGGGACGTCCGGGCGGCGAGGTAGCCGAAGGTGGCGAGCGGGTCCCAGTAGGCGCCGCCGCGCTGCTCGGCCGCCTCGGCGGGGACGGCGACGTGCTCGCTGCAGGTCACGTGGTGGTAGCCGAGCCGGTCGGCGGTCTCGGCGATCCGGCCGATCTCGTCGATGCCCGCGTCCCGCTCCCAGGCGGCGTTGCCGGGCGGCGGCTGCGCCACCACCGGCGTGACGATCCCGACCCGCATCGGTGCTCCCCTCGTTGGCAGAAAAAGGTTCTATCACGGCACCCGGCCCGACCTGGGCATCGGAGCGGGCCGTCCAAGCTCGGGCTGACCTGGTCTTACAGGCCCTCTTCCGTTGAGAGCAAGCAGTTGCTACATTCCAGGTAACAAGAATTCATTTCAGTCAGGTTCCAGGAGGTGCGATGACCGAGGCCATGACGCCGGAGGCAGCGACGCCGGAGGCCATGACGTCCGCGTCCGCCCGCCGGGAGTCGCCGCCGTCAATGATCGAGCGGATGACCCTGATCCTCGACGCGTTCAGCGGCCCCACCGCGCGGCTGACTCTGGAGGACGTCGCGCGCCGCACCCGGCTGCCGCGCTCCACCGCGCACCGGATCCTCGACCAGCTCGTCCGGCAGCGCTGGCTCGCCCACCACTCGTTCGGCTACGGGCTCGGCCAGCGCGCCCTCGGCCTCGGCGGGCAGGACGGCGGGCACGGCAAGATCCGCGAGGCCGCCGCGCCGCTGCTGCACGAGCTGCAGGTCACCACCGGGCTCGTCGCGCACCTGGCGGTGCTGGACGGCGCCGAGATCTTCTACCTGGACAAGCTCGGCGGGCGGCTCGCCACGTCCGTCCCGTCCCGGGTCGGCGGGCGCGCCCCCGCGCACTGCACCGCGCTCGGCAAGGCGATGCTGGCGTGGCTGGAGCCGGAGCAGGTGGACGCGCTGCTCGGCAGCGGCATCAGCCGGCTCACCAGCCGCACCATCGGCGAACTCGGCATCCTGCACCAGGAGCTGCACCGCATCCGGCAGCGCCGCGGCCTGGCGTTCGAGCGCGGCGAGTCGTTCCCCGGCATCGCCTGCGTGGCGGCCGCGATCCGCAGCGCCGAGGGGCCGGTCGCCGGCATCTCCCTCGCCGGCGACATCCGCGCGCCGCTGGAGAACGTCGCGCCGCTGGTGGTCACCGCCGCGCGCGAGGCGTCCCAGACCCTCTTCCCCGGCTCGGCGCCGGCCGGGCGTCCGGGCGGCCGCGCCCGCCGCGGCGGCGGGACGGGCGACGGGACGACCTGGTCGCCGGAGACGATGAACCGGCTCGTCGCGGTCGACGGCCGCGGCGACTGGATGTGACGTCAACCCCAGCCCCACCGGTCGCCGATGCCCCACGGGTCCGGGGCGATCGGCGCGTCCGGCTCCCCGACGCCGAACCGGCTGCGGAAGAACACCATCGGCCGGCGCCAGGATCCGTCCACGATCTCGTGCCGCTCCACCGAGAGGACCCGGCCGATCACCACGTCGTGGTCGCCCGCCTCGTGGACGTCGTGCACGACGGCGTGGACGGCGAGCAGGACGTCCGGGAGCGCCGGGGTGCCCCACTCCGACATCGTCCAGTCCAGGCCGTCGAACTTGGCGCCCCGGCTGGACCCGAAGCGCTCGCACAGCTCGCGCTGCTCCTCGCCGAGCACGTTCACGCAGAACCGCTCCGCCGCGCGGATCCGCGGCCACGACCTGCCGCGCCTGTCGGCGCAGAACAGGATCAGCGGCGGCTCCAGCGACACCGACGCGAAGGACTGGCAGGCGAAACCGACCGGCTCGTCGTCGTGCAGGGCGGTGACCACGGTGACCCCCGTGGCGAACTCCGCCATGGCCTTGCGGAAGTCCACCGGCTCCGGCGCCGCCGCGGCGGCGTCGGGCACGGACGAGAGCGCGGGTTCGGCTGGCATCTGGTCACCTCGGGGCTGCGGGCGGGTGGACTACCGGGTCGGGTGAGCGACATGTCCAATAAGCGGTACGGACGCGCCGCCGGTCAAGGGCCGGCCGGCCGGGGGACGGCCGGTCAGCCCGAACGTAGGCACGTCCCGCACCGCCGGCGCGGCCCGATCCCGATGAGTGGAAGCGGGCGCCGAAGCGGGCCGGTGCGGCCGCCGTGGGCCCAGCGTCCCGCTGATCGGGATCCGCGGCGTGACCGCGCCGCCCCGCCGATTACGTTCCGGACAAGCCACCGTCGAAGGACTGGGAGATCATGCCTGCGGAGCTGACCTACGAGTCGACGTTGCGCGAGCTCGCCACCGACCAGGGCGTCCTGCGCTACCACGAGGCCGGCGAGGGCCCGCCCCTGCTGATGCTGCACGGGTCCGGCCCCGGCGTCACCGGCTGGCGGAACTACCGCGGCAACCTCGCCCGGTTCGCCGAGCACTTCCGCTGCCTGGTCCTGGAGTTCCCCGGGTTCGGGGTCAGCGACCCGACCGAGGAGCACCCGATGATGGCCGCCGGCGGCGCCGCCGTCCGGTTCCTGGACGGCCTCGGCCTCGACCAGGTCGACGTCATCGGCAACTCGATGGGCGGCATCATCGCGACGCAGGTGGCGCTGAAGCACCCGGACCGCGTCCGGCGGCTGGTCACCATCGGCGGCATCGGGCGGAACGTCTTCAGCCCCGCGCCCGGCGAGGGCATCAAGCTGCTGATGGAGTTCACCGACGACCCCACCCGCGAGGGCCTGATCCGGTGGCTGAACTCGATGGTCTACGACCCGCGCACGGTCACCGAGGAGATGATCGAGGAGCGCTGGGCGCAGGCCACCGACCCGGGCACCCTCGCGAGCGCCCGCCGCATGTACGGGTCGAAGGCGATGGCGGCCCGCGCGAAGGCGATGGCGGCCTCCGACGAGCCGCCGTACTGGGCGATGCTGCACAAGCTCAAGGCGAAGACGCTCATCACCTGGGGACGCGACGACCGGGTCAGCCCCGTCGACATGATGCTCGTGCCGATGCGCACGATCCCTGACGTCCAGGTCACCATCTTCCCGAACTGCGGGCACTGGGTGATGATCGAGCAGAAGTCCGCCTGGGAGAGCGCCGTGCTGGCCTTCCTGACGCGGAAGGACGACGCATGAGCACGTGGGACCACGAGTACGACCTCGTCATCGTCGGCAGCGGCGGCGGCGGGATGACGGCCGCGCTGGCCGCGCACGACGCCGGGCTCTCGGCGCTGATCGTGGAGAAGGGCAAGCGGTTCGGCGGCTCCACCGCGATCTCCGGCGGCGGCATCTGGATCCCGAACAACCCGACGCTGAAGGCGCGCGGCCACGACGACAGCCGCGAGTCGGTCCGCCGCTACCTGGACCTGCTCACCGAGGGGCGCGTCCCGGCCGCGCGGCTGGACGCGTTCGTCGACCACGGCCCCGCCGCGATGGAGCTCATCGGCAGGAGCCGGTGGATGACGTTCTTCTGGACGAAGGGCTACGCCGACTACCACCCCGAGTACGAGGGCGGGCGGCCGCTCGGCCGGTCCATCGAGGCCAGGCCGTTCGACACCCGCAAGCTCGGCGACGACGAGAAGTCCCAGCGGCCGAACAGCATGCAGGGCCCGCTCGGCCTGTGGATCACCGCGAAGGACTACCACGACCTCGCGATGGCCAAGCGCACCTGGGCGGGCCGGCGCGCGTCGCTGGTCGCGGCGTGGCGCGTGTCGTCCAACATGGTCCGGCGCCGGCACATGGCGACCGGCGGGCGGGCGCTGGCCGCGCGGCTGCGGATGGCGCTGAAGGACGCGGGCCTCCCGCTCTGGCTGAAGACGACCATGACGGAGCTGGTCACGGGCGAGGACGGCCGGGTCACCGGGATCGTCGCCACGCGGGACGGCGAGACGGTGCGGATCCGCGGCCGCAAGGGCGTCCTGCTCGCCACGGGCGGCTTCGACCACAACCAGGACATGCGCGACGCCTACCTGCCGAAGGGCGGGCAGGAGGACTTCGCGATGGGCGCCCGCGAGAACACCGGCGACGGCATCCGCGCCGGCCAGAGCGCCGGCGGGGCGCTGGACCTGATGGACGACGCCTGGTGGATGCCCGCCGTCCGGCACCCGGCCGGGGCGGTGATCCCGCTGCTGTCCGAGCGGTGCATCCCGCGCTCGGTCATCGTGTCGCAGGACGGCGAGCGGTTCACCAACGAGTCGGCGCCGTACGTGAACTTCGTCCACGACCAGCTCGAAGGCGGGCACGTCCCGTGCTGGTTCGTCATGGACGCCAAGGCCCGCGCCCGCTACCCGTTCGCGCAGATCCTGCCGGGCGCGCCCATCCCGAAGGCGTTCTACGAGGCGGGCATCGCGTTCAAGGCGGACTCGCTCGCTGAGCTGGCCGGCGAGATCGGCGTGCCCGCGGACGCGCTGGCCTCGACCGTCGAGACGTTCAACGGGTACGCCCGCGCCGGCAAGGACCCCGACTTCGGCCGCGGCGACTCCGCCTACGACCGCTACTACGGCGACCCGAACCTGGAGAACCCGAACCTCGACGTGATCGAGGGCGGGCCCTACTACGCGTTCCGGATGGAGGTCGGCGACCTCGGCACCAAGGGCGGCCTCGTGTCGGACGAGCACGCCCGCGTCCTGCGCGAGGACGGCACGGTCATCGACGGCCTGTACGTGACGGGCAACTCGTCGGCGGCCGTGATGGGCAACGAGTACGCGGGGCCGGGCGCGACGATCGGCCCGTCCATCGTGTTCGGCTACATCGCGGCCCGGCACGCGGCGGGCGCGCCCGCCGGAGAGGCCACCGAACGGTCATGACGGCACTCAAGGCGCGGGTGGTGGACGTCGTCCGAGAGACGGCCGACGCGCACTCGCTCGTCCTCGAACCCGCCGAGGGCGACCGGGGCCGGTTCACCTACCGGCCCGGGCAGTTCCTCACCGTCCGGGTCCCGGCCGGGGACGGCTGGGCGGCGCGCTGCTACTCGCTGTGCAGCTCGCCGCTCACCGACGACCGGCTGAAGGTGACGGTCAAGCGGGTCGCGGACGGCCTCGGGTCCAACTGGATCTGCGACAACGTCACGGCGGGCGACGTCCTGGAGGTGCTGCGCCCGGCGGGCACGTTCACCCCGTCCTCGCTGGACGACGACGTGCTGCTGGTCGCGGGCGGCAGCGGCGTCACCCCGGTGATGTCGATCCTCAAGTCGTGCCTGGCCGGCGGCACCGCGAAGGTCACGCTCCTCTACGCCAACCGGGACGAGCGCTCGGTGATCTTCGCGGCCGAGCTGCGGGCGCTCACCGAGCGGTACCCGGATCGGCTCACGGTCGTCCATCTGCTGGAGTCGGTGCAGGGGCTGCCGACGGCCGCCGCCGTCCGGTCGCTGGCGGCCTCCTGCACCGGGCGTCCCGCGTACGTGTGCGGGCCCGAGATCTTCATGGACCTGGTCGCGGAGACGCTCGCCGGCCTCGGCATGCGCGTGCACGTCGAGCGCTTCTTCTCGCTGGAGGGCGACCCCTTCGAGGAGCCCGAGGCCCCCGCGGAGGCGGCCGACGACGGCGACGCCGGCGAGATCGAGGTCGAGATGGACGGCGAGACGCAGACCGTCCCCTGGCCGAGGTCGGAGCGGCTGCTCGACGCGCTGCTGCGCGCCGGGGTGGACGCCCCGTTCTCCTGCCGGGAGGGCAACTGCTCCGCCTGCGCCTGCGTGAAGCTGGAGGGCGAGGTCACCCTCGACGCCAACTCGGTCCTCGACGAGCAGGATCTCGCCGACGGCCTCATCCTCGCCTGTCAGGCGAGGCCGGTCAGCGACCGGCTGAAGATCACCTACGACGGCTGAAGAGATACGGGAGACAGGCGATGGCGAACCGCGTGCTGGACACGATCATGGAAAGGGCGGAGCAGATCCGCGAGCTCGGCCCGTCGAACGAGGCCCTCGGCCGGCTGGACGACAAGGCCGCGCAGATCCTGAAGGACGCGGGCGTCATCCGGCTGCTGCAGCCGAAGGCGCACGGCGGCCTGGAGGTGCACCCCCGCGAGTTCGCCGAGACGGTGATGGGCATCGCCTCCCTCGACGGCTCCACCGGCTGGATCGCCGGCATCGTCGGCGTCCACCCGTGGGAGATGGCCTACGCCGACCCGAAGGTCCGCGCGGAGATCTGGGGCGAGGATCCCGACACGTGGATCGCGTCCCCGTACGCGCCGATGGGCATCGCCCGCCCGGTGGACGGCGGCTACGTCTTCAACGGCCGCTGGCAGTTCTCCTCCGGCACCGACCACTGCGACTGGATCTTCCTCGGCGGGATGCTCGGCGACGACGACGGCAAGATGGTGATGCCGCCGCGGTCGCTGCACCTCATCCTGCCGCGCTCCGACTACGAGATCGTCGAGGACTCGTGGGACGTCGCCGGGTTGAAGGGCACCGGCAGCAAGGACATCATCGTCCGCGACGCGTTCGTCCCCGGCTACCGGACGCTGGAGTACACCAAGGTCGTGGACGGGTCCGCGCCGCGCGAGGCCGGGCTGACCAACCCGTCCTACCTGATGCCGTTCTCCTGCGTGTTCCCGCTCGGCATCACCGCCGCCGTGATCGGCATCGCCGAGGGCGCGCTGCACCACCACCTGGCCTACCAGCGCAACCGCGTCCAGATCACCGGCACCAAGATCAAGGACGACCCGTACGTGCTGTACGCGATCAGCGAGGCCGCCGAGGAGATCAAGGCGTCCCGGACGGCGCTGCTGGACAACTGCTCGCGGATGTACGACGCGGTCGCCGCCGGGCACGTGCCGACGTTCGCCGAGCGCGCCGCCGGCCGCCGCACCCAGGTCCGCGCCGCGTGGCGGGCCTGCCAGGCGATGAACGAGATCGTCGTCCGGTCGGGCGGCAACGCGATGCGCAACGACAACCCGATCCAGCGGTTCTGGCGCGACGCGCACGTGGGCCTGGCCCACGCGATCCACGTCCCGGGCTCGGTCTACCACGTGAGCGCCCTGACGGACCTGGACATAGAGCCGCCCCAGGGCCCCATGCGCTCGATGATCTAACCGCCCGAGCGCTCCGTTCACTTGCGGCGTGTCGTTGTCATGGGCGCCGGCGGTTTCTAGTGTCTGTTGCAACGAGGTTCCTGGAAGGATCTTGTTGTGCCAGGACGTCGTCTTACGCTCGCTGAGCGTGCGCAGATCGAGGTGTTGTTCGGTGCGGGCCATTCGTTTCCGCAGATCGCGGAGGCGGTCGGCCGGAACCGGTCGACGGTGTGGCGGGAGGTGCGCCGCAATCACTCGTATCGGTGGCCGCAGGCCGGCGGTGGCGGGGCACGCCATCCCGGCCGGGCCACCACCGGGTGTCGGGGTGGGC
>NZ_SMKY01000097.1 GCF_004349235.1 Actinomadura darangshiensis
GGGCGGCCGGCTCGGGCTCGTCGGCGGTCGGCTCGGGCATGAGGCGCGACGAGAGGACTTCGCGGGCCCGCTGCACGTCCAGCTCCTTGCTCCACTTGGCGATGAACAGGGTCGCGACCGCGTTGCCGAAGAAGTTGACCAGGGCGCGGCACTCGGACATGAACTTGTCGATGCCGAAGATGAGCATGATCCCGGCGGCGGGGACGGTCCCGACGGTGGACAGGGTCGCGGTGAGGGCGATGAAGCCGCCGCCGGCGACGCCGGCGGCCCCCTTGGACGTCAGCAGCATGACCGCGAGCAGGCCGAGTTGCTGGCCGATGCTCAGATCAGTGTCGGTCGCCTGCGCGATGTAGAGGGTGGCCAGGGAGAGGTAGATGGCCGCGCCGTCGAGGTTGAAGCTGTAGCCGGTGGGGACCACCAGGCCCACCGTGGTGCGGTCGACCCCCATGAACGTGAGCTTGCGCATGAGGCCGGGAAGGGCGGGTTCCGCGGTGGAGGTGCCCAGGATGAGGAGGAACTCCTCCTTCAGGTAGCGGAAGAGCTGGAAGATGTTCAGCCGCACGTAGGCGCCGAGGACGCCGCCCAAGACCACGACGACGAACAGGATCGAGGTCGCGTAGAACAGGGCGATCAGCGAGCCGAGGCTGGTCAGCGTCGAGAGGCCGAACTTGCCGATGGCGTAGGCCATCGCGCCGAAGGCGCCGAGCGGGGCGGTCTTCATCACGAGGTTCAGGACCTTGAACACGACCTCGGTGAGCCGTTTCGCCCCGGCGATGAGGGGCTCCCCGGCGGGCCCGACGGCCTTCAGCGCGATTCCGAAGATCACGGCGAGGAAGATGACCTGCAGGATGTCGCCTTCGACGAAGGCGCCGAAGAAGCTGTCGGGGACCAGGCCGGTGAGGAAGTCGTACCAGTGCCGGGACTCCCCGCTGGAGATGTAGTCCTTCGCGGTGCCGCTGACAGTGATCTTGGACGGGTCGGCGTGCACGCCGTCCCCCAGCCGGAACAGGTTGATCGCCAGCAGCCCGGCCGCGAGCGCGATGATGGTGCCGACCTGGAAGTAGCCGAGCGCCTTGAGCCCGGTGACGCCGACCTTCCTCAGGTCGGCGACGCCGGCGATGCCGCCGATGATCGTCAGGAAGACGATCGGGCCGATCAGCATCTTCATCGCGGTGATGAACGTGGTCCCGATGGGCTGCATGGACTCGCCCGCGTTCGGCCATCGCCACCCCAGGACGATCCCGATGACGATCGCGAGCAGGACGTAGAAGTACAGCTGCCGGTACCAGGGCTTGGACGGCGGTCGTGTCATGTTCGGCTCGTGCTCCTCACTGGGGGTGGTGCCGACCACAGTGAGCCCTGTCACAAGGATCCGTCCAAGACCCGCTTCCTACAGGTTTTATAGGTTCTGCCTATGAGCCCCGGCAGGCAGGAGAGGACATGGACGCTCGCCAGCTCGAATACTTTCTGGCCATCGTCGACCACGGCGGATTCGGCCGGGCCGCCGAGCGTCTCCTGATCGCCCAGCCGTCCCTGTCCCAGGCCATCGCGCAGCTCGAACGGGACCTCGGCGTCCAGCTGTTCCACCGCACCGGCAGAGGCGCCGTCCTCAGCGACGCCGGCCGCGAGCTGATCGGTCCCGCCCGCCAGGTGATACGCGACCTCAGCACCGCGCGCGCCGCCATGGAGTCGCTGAAGGGGCTGCGCCGAGGGCGGGTCGAACTGGTGACCATGCCCTCACCCGGCATCGAACCGCTGGGCACGCTGTCCCGCATGTTCAGCGAACGGCACCCGGGCGTCACCCTGAGCGCCGAGGCGGCCTTCACCCCGGACGAGGTGGCGCAGAAGGTCATCAGCGGCGCCAGTGAGCTCGGGCTGGTCGGATCGGCGGGCTGGTCCCCGCATCCGGGCGTCGACGTGCTCCCCCTGGAGGAGCAGGAGTTCGTCCTGGTGGGAGCGGGCGCCGGCCCGTTCCCGCACGGCGACCCCGTCGCACCCGAGGCGCTCGTGGACGCGAGGATGATCGTGTCGCCGCGCGGCAGCCTCATGCGGCAGATCGTGGACGACATGCTGGCCGCGGGCATCGCCCTGCACATCGTGGCCGAAGTCGCCCATCGCACCTCGATCCTGCCGCTGGTGCTGCGCGACATCGGCCTGGCGGTCCTGCCCGCGGCCTGGGCACCGCTCGCACGCAGCGCCGGGGCACGGGTCGTCCCGCTGGACCTGCCCGCGCGCCTGCACATCGCCCTGGTGAGCCGCGCGGCGCCGCTGAGCCCCGCGGCGGCCGCGTTCCTGGCGACCGCGCGCGACTACACACCCCCCGCGCACGCGGCGGCCGAGGGCGAGCAGCGCTCATAGGAAATGCCTATGGACGGCATCGGCAGCGGGTCTTGGACTGAAGCCGAGAACCCGCGCTTCACTCAGAGCGTCCCCACCCGATAACCGCTCCCAAGGAGTGCCAGTGACGTCCCAGCGCGTTTTCCGGATCGCCGCGATCCCCGCCGACGGGGTGGGCGCGGAAGTCGTCGCCGCGGGCCGGACCGTCCTTGACGCGCTCGCCGCCGCCTCCCACGGCACCTTCGCCTTCGACTGGACCGAATTCCCGTGGGGCTGCGACCACTACCAGCGGACCGGCCGGATGATGGACGAGGACGGACTGGAAACCCTCAAGGACTTCGACGCCATCTATTTCGGTGCCGTCGGCTGGCCGACCGTCCCGGACCACGTCAGCCTCTGGGGACTGCGGCTCAAGATCTGCCAGGGCTTCGACCAGTGGGCCAACGTCCGGCCGGTGCATTTCCTGCCCGGTGTGCTCAGCCCGCTGCGCAAGGCCGCCGACACCGAACTCGACTGGGTGGTGGTCCGCGAGAACAGCGAAGGCGAATACTCCGGACTCGGCGGACGCAACCTGTCCGCCCGCGGACCCGGCAGCGAAGTCGCCGTCCAATCCGCGCTGTTCACCGAAACCGGCTGCGAACGCATCATGCGGTTCGCCTTCGACCTCGCCCGGACCCGGGTACGCCGCAAGGTCTCCAGCGTCACCAAAAGCAACGCCCAGCAGTACGGAATGGTGCTCTGGGACGAGGTCTTCACCCGGGTCGCAGCCGACTACCCGGACGTCGAAACCGAGAGCGTGCTGGTCGACGCGATGTCCGCCAAATTCGTCCTGCATCCCGAAGACCTGTCGGTGGTCGTCGCCTCCAACCTGCACGCCGACATCCTCTCCGACCTGGGCAGTGCAATGGCCGGAAGCCTGGGACTCGCCAGCAGCGCCAACCTCAACCCAGAGAAGCGCTTCCCCAGCATGTTCGAACCGGTCCACGGCTCCGCACCCGACATCGCCGGCCAGGGTCTCGCCAACCCGATCGGCGCCATCGGCAGCGCCGCCCTCATGCTCGGCCACCTGGGGCTGACCGACGAAGCCGCCCGCCTCACCAAAGCCATCGAGGCCACCACCGGCGCGGGCGTCCTCACCCCGGACGTAGGCGGACGAGCCACCACCACCGACGTCACCGCGGCGGTCATCGACCACCTCACCTGACGCCCTCGTCCCGTCAGGTGTTGGCGACCCTGTCCAGCAGGCGCCGCCAGACGCCGAACGCGATCTCCTCCTTGTCGCGCGGCAGGCCCATCCGGTTGCAGTGCAGGTGCAGCAGGCTCCCGGCGATGTTCATGCGGCCCGTCGCGAGTTCGTCGGTGCGCCGTGTGATCTCCGCCGCGGCGGGCCGCCAGATCTCCTCGGCCTCAGCGAGCGGGCGGGTGCCGCTGGTGAGGTCCGACCAGAGCGCGCGTCCTGCCTCGCGATATTCCGCGCCACCGATGTGGGCGGGGGCGGCAGACCGCGCCAGGCGGCGGCGGTCGTCGAGCGAGGGGAGCAGCAGCCGGCCCATGTGCTCCAGGCTGAGCGCGGTCCGCGTGACCCGATCTTCTTGGCCGAGGTGCCTGAGCAGCAGCGTGGCCGCGGTGCTGTCCCGCTGGAACCAGCGTTCGGCGTGCCCGATCAGCTCGGTGCCCCCGTAGCGGTCGATCTCGCGGTGGTAGGCGGCGAACGTGAACTCGATGATCCGGCCGTTGGCGGTCAGCGCGCGTGCCCAATCCGCGGTCGCGCCGAGGATCTTCTCGCGGACCGCCTCGTCCGGAACGTGGAACCGGACGCGAAGGTGGGGCGCGGGGTCGCGGTAACGGAGGAAGAACGGTTCCGCGACGCCGTACTGTGCGGTCAGCCGCTGGGCGAACGCGGCCAGCTCGCCCGTCACCAGGGCGTCGTGCGCGTCCGGTTCGGCATAGAGCTTGACGTACAGCCAGTCGCTGCCGACCGGTTTGACGCGCTCGGTCAAGGGTGCGCGCCGCGTCCCCGATCTCCGCGGTGCGGCCTCCCCTGCGGGACCAGGGCCGACTCGCAGGAGCGGAACCACGACTTCCGAGACATACCGCTCTCCGGAGGCGTCAGTGAGGAAACCCTCGTCCGGGTCGGGCAGCGCCTCCTCCAGCAGCACGCCGCCGCCCTGCGCCCGCGCTCGCGCCATCGCGGCGCGCAGCTCGGCCAGGGACGGCGCGCTCGCGAGATCGAGCAGGATGGAGTTGTCGGCCTGGATCATGTGGACGCGGCGCGGCACCATCCACGTCTCCATCCAGGTGCGCACGGCATCGGCGAAGGGGCCCAGCGGATCCGCGTGCCCCCACCCCGCGCTCCGGGCGACGGAGTCCTCGCGCATCCTCCAGCGGGCGCGCCGCAGCACGAGCCCGGCCCGTTCGATCCGCGGCAGGAACGGGGTGGCCTCGGCGAGGCGCTCCCACTCGAAGGGCGAGACCCGCCGCGCCTGCGCGGTCGAGGTCTCGACGAGGAACCGGCACACGTTCGGCGCCTTACCCAGGTTCAGCATCGAACGCTGGGTCACGTGCAGGCGGCGGTCCAGCCGAGGGCTGCGCAGGTAGAGCCGTCCGCCGTCCACGCCGGCGACGACGTCCGCCAGCTCGATCAGCCGGTCGGCGGGCCGGCAGGTCGCCACGTTGACCGGCAGCTCCCACTCGTGCAGCAGCGGCCGTATCGACACGTTCGCGGCCCGCGCGTCCGAGGGCAGGTAGGTCAGCTCGACGGTCAGCGCGTCCCTGACGAGCTCCTCCTCGGCGGCGGCCAGGTCACGCAGCGCGGACTGGACGTCCGGCGCGAGCAGGTCGTGGAACCGTCCGAAGGTCCGGCCGCCGAGGGTGACGCCGACCCCCGAGACGACGCCGCGCCAGCCCTCGCCATCTCCGCCGGGGCCCGTGACCTGCAGATGGACGTCGATCGAGGGCCACCGAGGCCGGTCGTCGCCGGCGAGGTGCGCGGCGTCGGCGAATTCGGCGAGGAGGTCGTCGTCGAGATCGACCTTGATGCTGCGCCGGGCCAGCGCGGTGGACACCAGCCGTACGAGCAGCGCCTCGCGGTCGGTCCAGGCCGGAGGATCGGCCCGCTCGCCGACGCCGGCAAGGGGATAGGACCGCTCCGGGCACAGGTAGCCCGCCGGAGGCCCGAGCCCGGACTCCTCGGAAAGGAGCTCCAGCACAGGGACCTCGGCGCCGAGCCCATAACGCTCGACGAAGGCGTCGGCGTACTCCCGCAGCGGCGGCGGATACTGATCGGAACCCACCACGGACAGCACGCGCCCCGCGTCCTCCGCTAGACGGGCCACCTCCTGAGGGAGGACGGCCGGCGACGCGACATCCAGCGCGGAGTCGATCTGCAGGACCTGGCCCTCGAAGTCCGCGGCGACGGCCCTGGCCCGTGACTCGATGTGCGCGCATTCGTCACGCTTCTGATTGAACGCCTGGATCGCGGCATCGACATCGTCGAGGGCCTTCGCCATCACCGGGTCCGCGGTGGCGGGCAGCATGGAGCGGAGCGGCGTGTCCTCGCGGCCGGCCAGCATTCCGGGACGTTCGACGGTGACGAGGATGTCGAGTTCGAGAAGCTCCCGCAGCAGGCCGTCGATCTTCTCCGCCGCGACACCGGGGTAGCCGGCCACCAGGTGGGCGCGTATGTCGCCGAGGGTCCTCGGCGCCGTCGTGTATTCGAGGACGGCGAGGACGGGCCCGTTCAGGCGAACGCTGATCGCGCGGTTCTCTTTCGTCCCGTAGCCGTCGGCCGACTGGAGCCACACCCTGCCTCGTCCCGCGTAAAGCAGATCGTTGTGGCGTACCAGCAGGTCAGGGGCGAGGCCCGCGTCCTTGGCAAGGCGCTTCGCCAGGTGCATCACCCAGCCCATGTCGGCCCTGGCCCGCGCCCTGCCGATGGCGGTATCACCGAGCCGCGCCTGTGCCGGGTCGCCGGGGCGGCCGAAGAAGCCGCCGGCGACCCCGGCGACGAGCCCGAACGGAGTCGCGCGGAGGCTCATCCTGTTGAGGTAGCGGCCGAGGCTCAGCACGGCCCGGCGCCGGTCCTTGGGGGACAGGTCATCGAAGCGGTCGACGGCATCGGCGAGGTCGGACGTCGCGGCCCGGACCGCGGCCGACACTCCGGGCACGGCCCACAGCTTGAGCAGCGCCTGGGCATAGCCGTCCTGCCAGCCGTCCTCGGCGTCGCCCGCCGCGGCCGGGAACGACTCCAGGACGTCCAGCATCGGACGGACCGGCAGCGCCGGCGCTCTGAGCAGGAAGAACCCGCGCGCCTTGTAGGGATGCCTCATGCCGTGCTCGCCGTGCTCATGGCCGTCGGTGCCAGGAACAGCACCTCGTCCCATCGGGAGGCTTCGGGGGAGACCGTACCGAGCAGGGCGAGCAGCACCCCGGCCGCGCCTTCGAGCAGCCCCGGGTTGTGCGACGGCCTGTCCGGCTCGGGCAGGTCGGCGAACACGAAAGGATGCTCGTCCGCCGCCATGGCGCACAACTGTGCGCGAGTGTCGTTCCGCATCTCCTCCAGAACGGGGTCGCCGGTCTGCGCGTAGGCCCGCGTGTACACGGCGAGCAGCCCGGCCAGGCCATGGCAGAGGGTGGGGGCGAACGTCCGGCGCTCGGACTGCGGGGTGTCCCGAACCCGGGTGAGCGCCGCGACCGCGAGCGAGGTGTCTCCGCTGATCGCGGAGGCCGACAGCAGCGCGGCCGCGACACCGGGTGCGCCATAGCACCAGGCCGTACGGGCTGGGGCGTCATCCTCGGTACGGACGGGAAGCCGGGATCCGGGGGCGGGCCGCAAGGCGCCCGGCCAGCTCGGGCCGCCACCTTCGTCCAACCGCCAATCGGCCAGCCGGTCCGCGAGCTCGGCGACCCGTTCCTCCGCCTCCCGCCGCCGGATCTCCGCTCGGGCCGCCAGCGTCAGCGCGGCCAGCATCCCCGGCAGCCCATGGGAGAAGCCCAGGTTGTACATCCCGTCCGGAAACTGGTCATGGAACCAGGGCGCCGCCTTCGGATACAGCCGTGGTGGGCAGAACCAGTTCGGCGCACCGTCCGCGTCGAGGGCCGTGACCTCAAGGAGGTAGGCGACGAGCCCGTCGGCGGCGTCCCGCAGCTTGCCGTCCGACCCCGCACCCACGGTCTCCGCGGCCTTCAGCACAGCGGCCAGCTGCCCCGCCGCACCATTGATCACGTCGTACTCGCCCAGCGCGACACCGCCGCGCCCAGGAAGACCCGGCGTACGCTCGGCCAGCCGATCGCTCACAGACCGCAGCGACTTCCCATAACGCGGATCACGCCGCGCGAACTCGGCCAGCACCCAGACGAAGCCCGCCGTCCCGGTGAACAGGCCCGCCGCCACCAATGGGTCCCGCGCGGTGGCCTCGACGGCGCGGCGAAGAATGGCCTGACCGGCCTTCAGATACCGCTCGTCATCCAGTACCTCGCTCGCATGGAGAAGGGCGAGCGCAATTCCGAGGTCACCGCTTCCCAAATTCTCCCACCCGCCGGCCGCCGGGGCGCCGGCCAATCGGTCGGCCACCCGGCGAGCGAGCGCGGTGACCTCTTTCCCGGTCAATCGCTCGTCATGCAAGATCGTCCCGCCGTTTCTCAATGCCCGTCCGGCGGAGCTCCGGCTCCCGCCGGACGAACCATTCTCACGCCGCGCCCTCATCGGGGACGGCCGGACGAGAACGGTCCGATGCTCCAGCCGGACGGTCACCATCCCAAGGCGCGAGGCGCAGTACGGTCAGGCGCCGCGCACCGGGCTGATCAGATACCTTCCAGGCAGGTGGGCGTGGACTGGCAGGGGGCGGTGAAGCACGGGCAGGAGTCGGTGCAGTCGAGGATCTCGGCGGACGTCGAAAGCTCCGAGACCCGGACGTCGAGGTCGAACTCGTCCTGGACGTCGACGCCGGCCTGGTCGGTGAGCGAGATCGTCATCAGTTCTCCGATCACTGTGGGAGCGAATTCGGCACCGGATCTCCGGATGCCGCCCTCGATAGGCCGCCGACGATGGAAATGGAATAAACCCCCTTCCAGGTCGGAATGGTCCGGCCGCGAACCCTTATCACCAAATCGCCGAGCGCACCATTGCAGCGAAATCTATCGAAGATCATCTAGCCGGTCAATGACACAGGGGACCCAACGCACTGCACACCGCGACGACCTTGTGGAACGCACCAAAACTCTCTCCAGAGGACACCGGCCACACCCACGAAATCCCGCACCCGTGAACGTCCCATCACCCTGAGTGCCGATCGAACCGAACTCGCGGCCGACGGCCATCGCATGTCAGCCCTTGGTCTGGGATGCGTCGGCGCGTGTCAGCTTCTGAATCTCTCCGAGGATGGAGGGCCAGAGAGGTTCGGGCAGGTCGTGCCCCATGCCCGGGTAGGTGCCCAGGCGGGCGCCGGGGATGGCGGCGGCCGTCGCACGTCCGGCCTTGGGACGGATGATCAGGTCGTTCACGCCATGGATGACGAGCGCGGGGACGCGTACCGCGTCGAACAGGCCGTTCGCGGTGGCCAGGCTGGGAGGTGACCAGCTCGTCGAGCACCCGGCCGCGGGCCGCCGTGGCCGGGTGGTCGGCAGTGACCGGGCGGCCTCCATCAGATCGGGCAACGGGTCCTGGCCGTCGCGCTCGCGCATCACAGCCCGCGCCTCAAGGAGAGCGGGAGCGCGCCCAGGGGCCGCCGACTCATCCAGTGCGGCAGTCCCCACGGCGATCCCGTCGTCCAGCCGGTCCCACAACCGGAGGACGCGATCGAACACGCGGTGGCGCTCCGCAGCCGGCCGGCTCCGACCCACTCGGCGGCGAGCATGTGCACCCGCTCCACCAGCGCCCCGGCCTCCGGATCGACCGCGCCCACCGGATAGACGTCGTAGAAGCCGCCTCCGACCATGTCCTCGTCACCGGACGGCCGGTAGCGGGCCACCAGTTCCACCCCGTCCAGTTCGTGCGGGTGGGGCGGCAGCAACTCGCGCATCAACGTCCCGGTGATGGACGACTCCGGCCGGAGCACCAGGACCTGGGAGCGCGATCACCATCATCGCGGCGGTCGACCCTCCCGTCGGGCCCGCGGAAGGCGACCGGGTGGCCACGCCCAGACCGCGGGACGATCACCAGAACGGCAGGCCGTCCACGCCGACTTCCCGGTGTCCTGCTCTCCGGCTCCGGATGGGCCTCGAACACACGGTCGCCTACCGGTGGGTGATCGCCTCCGCGCGCCGCCCCCCGTGTCCGTCCTCCCGAGGCCGGCTCGTTCGGCCGCAGAAGGGGGCCGTCAACGGTCACTGGCGCACGCCGGAATCGGTCGGTGTTCCTCGGGGTTGGACGGATGAATGTGGATCGCGGAGGTCGCCGATGTCGTTCGTCACGCTGCCCTCAGCCGCCTCCTGGCGGCATGGGGGGACTCGCACAGGGTTCGAGGTCGCGTTCTTCTCCCATGATGACCGTGGCCCACGGGCCGAGGGCACCACGACGGCCACCGAGGACGGCAAGTCCTGGGTCGTGGACTACATGATCCAGTTGGACGACTCATGGCTGACCAGATCGGCACGGATCGTTGGACGCAGCGGCGGCTCCACAATCGTCACGGTGATCGAGACGGACGGTAGGGGCCACTGGCAGGTCGACGGCGTTGCCGCGCCCCACCTGCAGGGATGTCTGGACCTGGACCTGGAGGCATCGGCGATGACCAATACCTTCCCGGTGCACCGTCTGCGCCTGCCCGCCAATCGTGCGGTCGCCGCGCCAGCGGCCTACGTCCGCGCGGTCGGACTGGAGGTCGGGCGGTTGGAACAGACCTATTCACAGCAAAGTGAAGAGCACTACGACTACACCGCCCCCGCATTCGACTTTGCCTGCCGCTTGGTCTACGACCAGCACGGCCTCATTCTCCACTACCCCGGCATCGCCACCCGGATACAGTGACCCACCCGCAAGTCCAGAGCGAACTCCCGCGGAACCACCACCCGAGGCGTGCCTTACCGTGCCCGTCAACCGACCAACGTCCGCTCATGCCGCCGGTCGGATGCTAGACCGGGCGCTCGCAGCCCACCTGCAGACCACCCGCGCCGCCGTCGTGCCGGCGAGCGGAATATAAGTGCCCGCCCGAGCGGGGTGATGGCCTCAGCCTCTTCCGCTGGTTCTCCAATTCGAACCGGACGGCGCCCGGCTCAGGTCCACGACGCAAAACAGGTTCCGTCCGGGTCGGCGAGAACGACGAAGTCCGGATTCGGCGGATAGGCTCCAGCCGACTCGGCTCGCTCCGAGGCCGATCAGATGGCCAGACCGTGATCGGTCAGGACAGCCACGGCTTCCGGCCCTTCCGTGGAGGTCCCTCCGGGTCGACACGTGCCAAGCGCGTGAACCGGGACGCGGAGCCGAATCGATAGCAGGTACCAGATATCCCCTCCGCCGATACGCCGCATGTACATCCGCCTTGAGGCCGCTTCGAGGCCGGAAATGAGAGCACCGCTGACCGTGTTTCTGCTGGTCAGAGGCCTGAAGGTAGGCAGGGGGCGAATTTCTGGCGGTGTCGCTGGTGGCCCATCGTGGTTACGGTCGGGTGCGTCGGTGGGACGCCTGCGCCGCCGCCCCTGAAGGCGCATCTCGATGTCCCGGCCTCCGCCGAACAGGTCGTTGCGAGGCTGCACGGTCACCTGGTCGGGGATCTGGAGACCGGAATCGCCCGGAGCCCGGTCCTGACCAGGGAACTGATGACGACATGTCCGCAGACCAGGATCGTAAATCCCAGGGGTGAAATTGGGTGCCCCTGATGGTGTCGGCGACCAACGGGGGCGGTGGCCGCAAGCGCGGCCGACACCGCGATGACGGTGATGATGCTCGTTGGACGCCTGGTGACGATGGGGCCTGGGGCGTGCCGGTAGGTGTGTTCAGAGGGTGGCCGGTTTGCGGGCGGTGAGCAGGCGGGTCGGGACCCACGGGCTGCCCCACCACGCGCGCCAGCCGAGGCCGCGCACGCGGATGTCCTGGGCGTTCAGCCGGGCCAGCACCGCAGCGTACTTGCGGGGGGTCCGCGCCAGGTCGGCGATCAGCAGGCGGCCGCCCGGCCGCAGCACCCGGTACGCCTCGGCGATCGCTTGGGCGCGGGCATCCGCGCCGAAGATGGTGTGCACCGTCAGGCTGGACACGACCAGGTCGAAGCTTGCCTCCGCGTACGGGAGTCTGCGCAGGTCACCCCCTTGCACGTGAACGCGGTCGGCGACGCCTTCGGCGCGGGCGTTGCGCAGGGTCGCCGCCGGGGTGTTGCCGGACTGGTCCCGTCCGCGCCACAGGTCCACGCCGACCACCTGGCCCCGCGGGAGGTGCCGGGCGGCGGCCAACAGGACGGCGCCACGTCCGCAGCCGAGGTCGAGTAGCCGTTCGTCGCCACGCAGGTCCAGCTCGTCCAGCACGTCCCGCCAGACCAGGAACTTGCCGCGCAGCGTCGCGTGCAGGCTCAGGGCCAGGCATCCCGCCAGCAGGGTGCCGGAGACCAGCGCGGGCAGCGCGGCGGCCAGATCGGAGGTGACCGCCATCACCAGCCCGGTCACCCAGAACCCCAGCACGACCAGGCCCACGAAGCCGAACCCGTAGGGCGCATCCATCCCGTACCGCGCGCCAGGCATCCCGCCACTCTGCCACGAACCGGCCCGCTCCGGGGGCCGGCTACGACGCACTCGTCCACCGCCGACCAACTCGCCACCGAGTACCCGACACCGTGGTGACGCGACCCGGTCTTCATCCGCGACGGCGACGTGTGGACGGGCGCCGGGCTGAGCGCGTGCCCGGACCTGTCGCCCGCGCTGGTCGCCGACGACCACGGGCAGGACATCGCGCTGCGCGTGGCACGGCAGCTGGTGATTTACCTGAAACGGCCCAGCGGGCAGAGCCAGTTCAACGTTTCGCTCGACCAGGTCCCCACAATCATGGGACAAGCCGTAGTCCGCAACCGCGCCAGCGACGGCGTTCTCATCAAGGATTTCACCGAACCCGGCGGGCTCCACGTGCTGATCGGCCTCGCCGGGCCTGGCGCCAGCATCGTCATGCAGCTGCGCCAGGTGCTGACGAGCCCGGGCGCAGGACGAGGCGTCGCTCACGGCCGATGTCATCATGCGGGTCGAGGACGCCCTCGCCGCGCCCAGTCTGGTGTGGTCGCTGCCGACCATCTTCTTGTACGGAGACTCGTTCGTCTCGGCCGCCGGAGAGCCGGCCCGCGAGCAGGCCCGCCGCGCCGCCCGCGAATGCGCGGCGGTCATCGCCGGCGTCGGCACCGACCACCGAGACGATCCAGATCGTCAAGGCGGCGCTAGGCCATGCTCAAGCCCACAAGACCAAAGAACGCACTCTTCTGCCGCCGGTCGGGCGCTGGCCTGCTCAGCTCTGCCGATGAGCGGTGCGCAAAGTGTGTTGGCTTTCGTCCAGGCGACTTTCCAGTCCTCACCACTCTGGACCGGCTCGCCGACGATCTGGTCTACATCGTCGATCAGGTCGATGAAGTGGGACGTCTTGCCAGATTGTCGGGGCAGATCGTGGGGCGGTCGCTCGCCTGGTGCGAACTAAGGTAAGGGATATAGCGTTGGCGCTGTCAGCAACCATTTAACCTTGAAACGGTGACACGCCCGTGAACGGCGACTCCTCCGCCAGCCAACCGCAGCAGCGCAGCCTCGATACGAGCGTGGCGCACACCGCCCGGGTCTGGAACTGGTTTCTCGGCGGCAAGGACAACTACATGGCCGACCAGGCAGCCGGGACACAGGTCGCCGAGGTCAACCCGGATGTGATCCACCTGGCCCGAGCCTCCCGGGCCTTTCTGGTACGTGGCACCTCCTATCTCACCGGCGAGGCCGGGATCCGGCAGTTCCTCGACATCGGAACGGGGCTGCCCACGGCCAACAACACCCATGAGGTTGCGCAGTCCATCGCCCCCGAATCGCGGATCGTCTACGTCGACAACGATCCGCTTGTACTGGTGCACGCGGAGGCCCTGCTCAGTAGCACCCCGGACGGCGTCACCCACTACATCGAGGCCGATCTGCAGGACCCCGAGACGATTCTGCACGAGGCGGCCGGCATCCTGGACTTCGACCAGCCCATCGCCATCATGCTGATCGCGATCTTGCACCATATCCCGGACACGGGGAAGGCTCAGGCGATCGTCCGGCGGCTGCTGGAGGCAGTCCCGCCGGGCAGCCACTTGGGGATCGCGCACGCAGCGCACAGTGAGGCGATGGACAGGGGCGCCGCCGAGTGGAACAAGGTCGGCAAGCCGCCTTTGGTTCCGCGCCATCCCGAGGAGATCGCGGCCTTTTTCGAGGGCCTCGACATGCTGGAACCCGGTCTGGTCACCACGACGCGGTGGCGTCCGGACGGCTTTGATCTCGGCGTCGTCCGGGATGTGGATCAACTGGCCGGCATCGGCCGCAAGCCCTGAGACGCCACAAGGCCATATCTGTGCAGGTGAGAGGCCAGGTACTCGTAATTCCGGCGGCGGGCATGATCGGTTGGGCGGTGGGTGAGGTGTGCCAGTGGTCGGGGTCGTGTGCCGCCGTTGCTGTCACCCGTCGGCCGTCTTCGTGAAGGTCGCACGCTGTGCGGTGAGGTTGGGCCGGGCTTGGAAGCCGGCATTGAGCCAAACCGCTTGGGTGTGCTTCGAGTCGGTGGCCCACCATGCTTGGTAGTCGAAAGCGCTACGGGGGAGAGCGGCGCCGATCACTGCTGAGACCTCCGCGAACGTCATCTCGATGCGCTGGCGGCCGTCTGACCGAAGATGGCGCTCCAACCGCTCGTACTGCTCTCGCCGGACCACGGCTCCATCATGGGCGATCGGTCCACGGTCATACGAGCTGGTTGTTAGCACTGGCGTTAGCAGTCGGGTCAGGCTTCGAGCCCGGTAAGCAAGCGCGCTACATCGAGTCCGGTGTTCAGGTAGTCCACGAACAAGGAGTTGTTCAGCGCCCACTTCGATCGGCGGTAGCGGACTAGGAAGATGGCGTCATCGGTGCTGTAACCCGACAGCGTGAGGGCATGGGCGATGACGAGACCGGATCGGTTGTAGCCGGAATGGCAGCGGACCAGCACACGCCTACCTTGGCCGATCGCCTCTACCGCCAGTTCGGCTGCCTGACAGATCGCCGTGATCTGCTCAGCGGTCAGCGGTCCATCGGGAACTTCCACACACTGGTGGTCGACGCCGCCGCTTGGACCGTGCCCCTCTCGCGTGTACAAGCTGATCACTAGATCGAACTCATTACCCACGATGACCGGCGCCCGGTTCCCCATCGGGTCCCGGTAGTAGTGGCCGCCCATCCACAGCAACGGGACGATCTCGTCCCACGGCTTCCCCGCATAGGGCGTTCCTCGGCCCTTGGTTCGCATGGCCCTGCTCCCGCCAGCGCAACCCGGATCACCGTAGGCCGGGCAAGATCAACCAGACATGCCTTCACGGTACAGCCAGAACTGCTGATTTCGGTATAGCGGGAGAGACGACGGCCAGGAGCGGCCGAGTTTCTCGATGCGACCCACCGGCATTTAACGCCTCGCCACCCCCCTCCTACGACATGCGCTGATGTGCGCTGCGTAAGCTGCTGCGAGCCTCCTTGGGAGGTATGGCACCCATCTCAGCGAAGTCCACGCTGTTAGCTCGGGAATCAAACCGCGCCCGGTCGTCAGGGCGCCTGACCTGGCCTCCACTCGTACCGCAAGTGACCGTGACTGCCCCTTGATCGCTACTCGACCACCCTCGGCTGCCTGAGCGCCGACCGCGTCGAGCACAACCGGCGCGAACACGGCGACGAGATCTCGACCGGGCGTCTGCCTTTCGAGGACGACCAGGTCCTCGTCATCGCGCACTTGCGCTACCTCGGCCAAGGCAGGACCCCCGGCGAAGCACTCCTCACCGCCGCCATCACCGGCAAGCCGTTGCCGCCACTCGACCCGTCCGCCTCGCCCACCACGCCACAAGGGGCCACGAGTTGACCGACCTCGTCCTGACCGTCGACGAAGCCGCCGAACGGGCTCCGCGTGAGCCGCTGGACGCTCTACAACCTCATCCGCTCCAACCAACTCCGCACGGTCAAGATCGGCCGCCGCCGACTCGTCCCCGCCAACACCCTCGCCGAATGCCTCGACCAGCTCTCGGAGGTTGCTGCCTGATGACCATGACCCTGCTCGCCGTCCCGGACGAGCCCGAAGAGACACCGGGCTCCAAGCCTCGTAAGAGCCGCTCGCGCAAGCGCGCCAACGGGGAAGGGACGATCTACCAGCGGAAGGACGGGCGATACGAGGGCGCGGCCTTCGTCCCGACCACCGCCGGCACCTTCAAGCGGGTCCGCGTGTACGGCAAAACTCGTGACGAGGTGCGGCGCAAACTGACCAAGCTCCTGGAACAGGCCGACCATGGCATCCCCGTATCGGCCGAGAGCTGGACCGTAGAGCAGTACCTCACGTACTGGTTGGACAACGTCGTACGGCCTGAGCGCAAGCCGCGCACGGTGCAGGGATACGAGAGCGTCATTCGGCTCTACCTCGTCCCCGAACTGGGCAAGAAGCGGCTCGGCAAGCTGGCCGTTCGCGACGTTCGGGCCTTCATCAACCGCGTCCGGGCGCAGTGCCTCTGCTGCAAGCACGAGGTCGACGCGCTCCACGATGTGTCCCGGTGCTGCGCTCTCAAGGGTGGCAAGTGCTGCGAGTCGCACCCGTCCGTGCGAATGGTCCAATCGATTCACGCCGTGCTGCGCAACGCGCTGGAGTCAGCTGTCCGCGAGGAGGTCATCCCCCGCAACGTGGCCAGGCTGGTCAAGGTCGGTGCGCCGAAGTACAAGGTGAACCGCGGACTTACGGTCGACCAGGCGCGCAATGTCCTCAAGGCGGCCCGCCACGAACGGCTCTACGCGCTGTACGTCCTGGCACTCTGCCTCGGCTTGCGGCGCGGCGAGCTGCTCGGCCTGCGCTGGGAGGACGCCACCCTCGTCGGCTGCCGGCCTGCGAGGGGGAGGGCGGCGAGGTGGACGGCGCCGAATGCCAGACCTGCGCCGATAGCGGCGTCGAGAGCGCCACGCTGGAAGTCACGCAGACGCTCCAACGGGTCGGGGGAGCGCTGCGGTTCGTTCGCCCCAAGACCGACGACTCCGAGCGAGGTCGGACGGTGGGCGAAGTGTGCCGACGGCAGGGAACGATTGCCGCTGTTGCTGTCACCGTTGCTGTCAGCTGGCTTGGCTCTGCGACGCCGGGCCGACTCGGAGCGTCCTGAGGTGGTTGGATCACGCTGCTGCGTGCTCGCCAACGGTGATGGTGAACGTGGTGTGCATGGCCTTGGCGATCCGGTCCAGCATCGCCAGGGTCGGCACACCTCCACCGCCCTCGATGCGCGACAGCGCGGGCTGTGTGATGCCTGCGAGCTCGGCCACCTCTGCCTGGGTGAGCCCCAGTTCCCTGCGGCGCTCGCGGATCATGTCGCCGAGCCGGAGGTCAAGGCCGGCAAGGTCGTACTCGGGGTGGCTGGGTGCTCCCTCGCGCAGCCGCCGCTCACGGTCAAGCTTCCAACGGGTGTGCCCGGCCATCACTCGCTCCTCTCGTAGACATGGTCTGCTGGTCCTGTGTGGGACGTCTCGCAGACCCGTCGTGCGTTCGCTGCTCGCTCCACGTCCCGTGGTTGCGCGTCGTTGCGAACCTTCTGGAACACCGTCAGTAACACGATCAAGCGGCCAGGCCCGGTCGGTAGCCAGTACGTGATTCGCCAGGCCGTGTCCTCCAGGTGGAAGCGCAGTTCGCGGACGCCGTCGCGTAGTGCCTTGGTGTGGTCTCCATCGAGCATGTCACCTCGGTCGACCAGGTAGTCGTCCACGTTGCGCATGACGCGCTGATACTGGGCGAACGTCAGCGTGTCCAGCCACGTGACGACCTCAGGCTCCATCTCGATCTCGAACATACGATTGATGATATATACCATCGACGGTAAGTCTCGAAACCGAGTCTGTCCAGCCCCGGATCCGTTGGTGGCCCTGGCCGGGGGACGATCTATGTGCGGTGATTCCTCGACCGTCCGCCGTGGGGCATCGCTCGTTGCTGTCAAACACAACGCCCCGGGCCTGTTGGCTCCGGGGCGTTTCTGCTGGTCATTAAGGTGGGCAGGGGCGGGGTCGAACCGCCGACCTTCCGCTTTTCAGGCGGACGCTCGTACCGACTGAGCTACCTGCCCAGGACGCGTGTTGGTGCGTCTGGCGGTCCTGACGGGATTTGAACCCGCGGCCTCCACCTTGACAGGGTGGCGAGCACTCCTAACTGCTCCACAGGACCTTGCTGCTCCGAGCTTAGCGGCTCCGGAGGGGTGTCTCGGCCGAGTGATCCGGCGCTTGGCGACGTCCGAGAGCATACGCGATGGCCGTGGGGCGCGCCAACTCGATTACCGGGGGCGGGCGAGGGGCAAGATCGTAACGGAGAGGTACCGGGCCGATACCGGATGGACGGGTGTGTTTCGTGTTTGGGGCCGGGGTCCTAGTCTGTCCGGGTTGCGCAACCGTGCGTGATCAGAGGGTGGCGCCGTTCGCGTGAGGGCGGCCCTAGAGGTGAGGGAGGCCGCGTGGTCGCAAAGCTCCCAGCAGACGAGAGCGCGGAGGAGTATCAGCGCGGGCTTGGGACCCGCCAGATCCAGATGCTCGCCATCGGCGGGACGATCGGTACCGGGCTGTTCCTCGGTGCCGGGGAGAACATCGCCAAGGCCGGGCCGAGCCTGATCCTGACGTACGCCGTGGCGGGGCTGGCGTTGTTCTTCGTCATGCGGGCGCTCGGTGAGCTGCTCACGTACCGCAGGGCGGAGGGCGGGTTCGCCGGGTATGCCCGGGAGTTCCTGGGGCCGTTCTGGGGTTACGCCACTACCTGGACGTACTGGATCATCTGGGTGACGACCGGCATGGCGGAGCTGACCGCGGCCGGCAAGTACATCCAGAAGTGGTGGCCCGGGGTCGAGCAGTGGCAGACGGCGCTGGTCGCGCTGATCATCCTGTTCGTGGTGAACCTGATCTCGGTGAAGCTCTTCGGTGAGCTGGAGTTCTGGTTCGCCATGATCAAGGTCGCGGCGATCGTGATGATGATCCTGGTCGGGCTCGGGGTGCTGATCTTCGGGTTCAGCGACGCGGGCGAGACGGCGCGGGTCGGGAACCTGTGGGACCACGGGGGCGTGTTCCCCGAGGGGACCAGTGCCACGATCATGACGCTGCAGATGGTGATGTTCGCCTACCTGGGCGTCGAGCTGGTCGGTGTGACGGCGAGCGAGGCGAAGGATCCGGAGAAGAACATCCCGCGGGCGATCAACGCGCTGCCGCTGCGGTTCGCGCTGTTCTACCTCGGGTCGCTGCTGGTCATCCTGGCCGTGGTGCCGTGGACGGCGTTCAAGGGCGGGGCGAGCCCGTTCGTGCTGGCGTTCGACAAGATCGGCATTCCGGGCGGCGGGGACATCGTCAACTTCGTGGTGCTGACCGCGGCGCTGTCGTCCTGCAACGCGGGCGGGCTCTACTCGACGTCCCGGATGCTGCGGACGGCCGGTGTGAACGGCGACGGCCCGAAGGCGCTCGGACGGCTCAGCGAGCGTGGTGTGCCGGTGCTGACCGTGGTCATCTCCGCGCTCGTCATGGGCATCGGTGTGATCGTCAACGCGGTGGTGCCGGAGAAGGCGTTCGAGTACATCACGTCCGTGTCGACGGGTGGCGCTCTGCTGGTGTGGACGGTCATCCTCGTCGCGCACATGATCTACCGGCGCCGGTCGGTGGCCGGGGAGCTGCCCGAGTCGTCGTACCGCATGCCGTGGGCCCCGTACACGAACTGGATCGTGCTGGCGTTCTTCGCGTTCGTCACCGTGACGATCGCGTGGGAGGCGGACACGCGCATCGCGTTGTACGTGATGGCGGCATGGGCGGCGCTGATCGTGATCGCCTGGCCGTTCGTCCGGCGCAACTCGCAGGACGCGAAGGTCAAGGTCGCCGTGGCGGAGGAGAGCACGACCGCCTGAGCATGGGACGTCCCGGCGGTCCGGCCGCCGGGACGTCGCCTGCCGTGGGATGATCCCTGTAGCGGTTCCATCCCTCCGGAGGCGCACATGACCAGCAGGCTCGAGATCCGAGTGCGATGGGTCCTGCTGGTCGTGGTGGGTGTCGCGAACATCGTCGGTTCGCTGGTCGTGCTGCTGTTCGCGACGTTCGTGGTCCCCGATCCGCCGCTGGACGACCGCGACTACGTCCACCTGGTGAACGCGGTGGCGTTCTTCAGCTATCCGGTGGTGGCGGCGCCCGTGGCGCTGCTGACCGGGTTGTGGCTGTGGCGGCCGGTGGTCCATTTCGTCCGGGACGGGGGCGAGCCCGACCGGCACCAGCGGCGGGCGGTGCTGCTCGGCCCGCTCCGGCTGACCCTGCTCATCGGCGCGCTGTGGACGGTCGGCGCCCTCGGCTGGGCGGTCCTCGACCTGGTCCTGTTCACCGGGCGGCTCGCCGTGAAGACGGGCCTGACGTGCCTGCTCGGCGCGGCCACGACCTGCACGATCGTCTACCTGCTGTCGGAGCGGCTGCTGCGTCCGACGGCGGGGATGGTGCTGGGCGCGGAACGTCCGAAACGGTTCCGGCTGCCGGGGGTGACCACGCGGGTGATGCTCGCCTGGGCGCTCGGGACGGCGATCCCGGTGTTCGGGCTGATCTGCGTCGCGATCGCCGCGCTGGCCGCGCCCGACATCAACGTCACGCAGCTCGCGATCACGATCCTCGGGCTCGGCGGCGTCGCGCTGGTCGCGGGGGTCTATGTCCTCTACATGGCGACGCGGGCGATCGCCGATCCGATCAAGTCGGTGCGCAAGGGAATGGCGCAGGTCGAGCGCGGCGACCTCGGCGCCGAGGTCGCGGTGTACGACGCGAGCGAGGTCGGGCAGCTGCAGGCCGGGTTCAACCACATGGTCGCGGGGCTGCGCGAGAACGCGCGGCTGCGCGACCTGTTCGGCCGGCACGTCGGCGAGGAGGTCGCCGACCTGGCGCTGGAGCGCGGCGACATCACGCTCGGCGGCGAGACGCGCGAGGTGGCCGTCCTGTTCGTCGACCTGACCGGGTCCACCAGGCTGGCCGACACGCGCGGCCCGGACGAGGTCGTCGGGCTCCTCAACCGGTTCTTCGGCGTCGTGGTGACGGTGGTGGCGGCGCACGGCGGCTGGATCAACAAGTTCGAGGGGGACGCGGCGCTCGCGATCTTCGGCGCGCCGACCCAGCTGGAGGACTCGGCCGGCGGCGCGCTCGGCGCGGCCCGCGAGCTGGCGGTGCGGCTGCGCGCCGAGGTGCCGGTGCTGGACGCGGGGATCGGTGTGTCCGCGGGCCTGGTCGTCGCCGGGTACATCGGCGCCAAGGAGCGGTTCGAGTACACGGTGATCGGCGATCCGGTGAACGAGGCGGCCCGGCTCAGCGACCTCGCCAAGGGGGTGGACGGACGGGTGCTGGCGTCGTCGGCCGTCCTCGACCTGGCCCACCTCGCCGAGTCGGACGAGTGGGACGTCGGCCGGTCGGTGACCTTGCGAGGGCGAAGCCGTCCCACCCGGCTCGGCACGCCCCGGAGTCCGGTGATCATGGCGCCCGAGCCGCCGCCGAGGCCCCGGGTGCGCGTTCCGCGTCCGCTGCGGCGCAGCCGGAAGCTGCTGCTCGGCGCGCTGATCCTGTCCAAGGCGGCCAAGAGCGCACGTCCCCCCGAAGCGGACAAGCCGGACGGCGCCGAATAGCCGTTTCGCCGGAACCGCCGTGTCTGGCTCGTCCCGGAGCAGGCGGATGCGTATCGTCACCGAATGTACACGGTCTGCTACCGGCTCGTAACTCCGGTGTCACCGGACGGCCCGAGGGTCGAGGCGGACAGCCCCGGCTCCCGAAAGGTGACCGATGCACCGACGGACTCGTCTCGCGTTCATCGCCGTCCTGGCCACGGCGGCGCTCACCGTCCCGGCGACCGCCGCCGACGCCGACCCGGACCCGATCTTCTCTCTGCCGCTCCCCGGCGCCCCTGAGCCGCGTCCGCGCGCGCAGCAGGACGCCGACATCGTGAACGTCGCGCACCGCGGCGCCTCCGCGTACGCGCCCGAGAACACGCTCGCCGCGTTCCGGCTGGCCGAGGCCAAGCAAGCGGACATGTTCGAGCTGGACGTCCAGGAGACCAAGGACCACCAGCTCGTGATCATGCACGACACCACCCTCGACCGGACGACGGACGCCGAGGAGGTCTACCCCGACCGCAAGCCCTGGAAGGTCGGCGACTTCACCCTCGCCGAGATCGAGAAGCTGGACGCCGGGTCGTGGTTCGCGAAGAAGTACGAGGACGAGCGCGTCCCGACGCTGGGCCGGGTGCTGTCGGCGATGCGCGGCAAGGGCCTCGGCCTCCTGCTGGAGATCAAGAGCCCCGAGCTCTACCCCGGCGTCGAGGAGCGCATCGCCGCGGCGCTGCGGCGGTCGCCGTCGTGGCTGCGGTACGACCCGGGCGAGCGGCGCCTCGTGGTCCAGTCGTTCGACTGGGAGTCGGTGCGCCGGTTCCATGACGTCCTGCCGAAGGTCCCGACGGGCCTGCTCGGCACCCCGAAGGTCGCGGACCTGCCGGAACTGGCGAAGTACGCCGACCAGATCAACCCCACCTACGGCGACCTGACCAAGGCGTACGTCGACAAGGTGCACGACGCCCGCATGGACGTGCTCACCTGGACGCTGAACGACTCCGCCGACATGGAGAAGGCGGTCGGCCTCGGCGTGGACGGGATCATCACCAACGAGCCGGACGTCCTCCGCAAGGTCCTGGAGAGGTCCGGCGACCGAGCGGCCTGATCAGGGCAGCACCTGGCGCGCGCGGGCGATCAGTGCCCGCGCCGCCGGGCTGCGCGGCCCCTCGGCGCGCCAGGCGAGCGCGATCCGCCCGCTCAGCCTCGGCCGGACGATCGGCATCGCGTGCAGTTCGTCCGGCCGGCCGAGGGCGGCGGACTCGGGCATGACGGCGACGCCGAGGCCGTGCGCGGCGATCTCCGCCAGCACGGGCGGCTCGCCGGCCTCGAACGCGATGCGCGGGCGCAGCCCGGCGTCCGCGAAGGCCCCGTCCAGGACGGCCCGCAGCCCGGTCCCCGGCGGCAGGCAGATCAGGTCCTCGTCGGCGAGCGCCCGCAGCGAGATCGTGGACCGCCGCGCCAGCGGATGCCCGTGCGCGACGGCCGCGAAGAGGTCCTGCTCGATGATGACCCTGGTCGCGATGCCTTCGGGCGGTTCGGCGCCGATGCTGAGGAACGCGAGGTCGACCCTCCCCGAGCGGAGCCCGTCGGCCAGTGTGGCGGCGTCCTGCTGGACGACCGTGATCTCCACGTTCGGATGGTCGCGGTGGAAATCGGCCAGCATGCCGGGAAGGTCGAGGGACCGGATCCAGTCGATGGTGCCGATCGTGGCGTGCCCGCGGAGCAGGCCGGTCAGCTCGTCCACCGACAGCCGGGCGCCTTCGACGGCGGCGAGCGCCGCCCGCGCGTAGGGGAGGACGGCGGCGCCGACCTCGGTCAGCCGGACGGTCCGCCCGGACCGGTCGAGCAGCGGCTGCCCCAGTTCCCGTTCCAGCTGCCGGATCTGGGCGCTCACCCCCGGCTGGGCGACGTGCAGGCGGGCGGCGGCCTTGGTGAAGCTCGCCTCTTCGGTGACGGCCACGAAGTACTCGAACTGGCGCAGCTCCATAACCGGACATGCTAATCGGGCGTCCGTCCAGCGCTCAGGCTTCTGCCGAACCGCCGTGCCCGGCAACCATTTCTTTGGCCTCTCTTGGGTGCGTCACTGCTGTTCAGAGGACTGATTTCGGTCTGGCCGGTGATTACCTTCCCAGCGGGAGGTCGGGTGATCGGACGGCGCACATGGTCCATACGGGTGCGGATGACCGTTATAGCCGGAACGGTCGCCGCGCTGATCTGCGCCAGCCTGACCGCCCTGGTCATCGTCGGGGTCCGCGGCAGCGCGACGTCCTACAAGCGCAACCAGGCCAGCTCCGCGGCCCTCAAGATCACCTACGAGGTCAGGCTCGGGCGCGTGCAAGGCGAGCTCGACGCACCGAGGGACGTCGCCCTGCAGCTCCTGGACGACCGGCGCCGGGTCATCGCGGGCACGAAGGGGGAGCTGGACGGGCCGCCGATCGCCCGGTTCCTCCCGGACGAGTCCGGCGTCTACCGGACCAAGGTGCTGTGCCCCGCGCACGGGCTCACGGGCTGCGAATGGGTGATCGCGTTCCGCGTCTACCAGCCGGCGGGCGACTGGGTCGTGTACGCCTCCGCGCCCACCACGCCCTGGTACGTCAGCTCCGGCCTCCTGCTCTTCCTGATCAGCATGTCGCTGCTGGTCGTGCTGCTGGTGTGCCTGCGCGCCTGGGGGACGGTCGACCAGACCCTCGCCCCGGTGGACGCGATCCGGGCCGAGCTGGCGGAGATCACCGCCCACCAGTCGGGCCGCCGGGTGACCGTGCCGCAGAACCGGGACGAGATCAGGAGCCTCGCGCAGGCCGCGAACGCGACCCTCGACCGCCTCGACGGGGCCCTCGAACGGCAGCGCAGCTTCACCTCCGACGCGTCCCACGACCTGCGCAGCCCCATCGCCGCCGCGCGCGCCCAGATCGAGGAGGCGCTGCTGTACCCGGACGACGTCGACTGGCCGCGGACGGCACGGATCGTCCTGCAGAGCCTGGAACGGCTCCAGGCGATCGTCACCGACCTGCTGCAACTGGCCCGGCTGGACGCCACCGCCTGGCAGGACGTCGAGACGATCGACCTCGGCGCGCTGGTCACCATCGAGGTGGCGAGGTCCGACCGGACGAAGCGGATCGTCCCGCATCTGCAGGACGGCGTGACGGTGCGCGGCGACCGGCTGCGGCTCGTCCGGCTGCTGACGAACCTGCTGGACAACGCGGAGCGGCACGCCGACTCGCGGGTCGACATCACCGTCTCCCGGGAGGACGGCATCGCCGTGCTGGAGGTCCTCGACGACGGCGTCGGCGTCGGCGAGCAGAACCGCGACCTCGTCTTCCAGCGCTTCGCCCGGCTGGCGGACAGCAAGGCCCGCGATCCGGCCGGAACCGGCCTCGGCCTGCCCATCGCCCGCGAGATCGCCCAAATGCACGGCGGATCCTTGACCATCGAGGACAGCGCCCGAGGCGCCCGATTCGTCGCCCGGATCCCCCGCAACCACGACGTCCGCCCGTCACCATGAAGCGGGGGCGGACGCGAAGAACCCCGCGGCGACGGTGCACGCGGGGTCGTGGGGCGGGACGCCCCTGGGGGCCGCCGGTCAGCCGGCCGGCCGGGCGGGAACGCCGTACAGGTGGATCCAGCCTTCGAGGCGCGATTCCTTCACCCGGCAGCTGATCCGCTCGTACTCGGCGGCGCGCACCGGGCCGGGGCTGGGGACGATCACCGAGTCGTAGACGAACCGGGACGCGATGACGCCGAGGTCGGCGCCGGTCGCGGCGAGCCGCTGCTTCAGCGGCGGGGCGTCCAGCAGCCGGGCCGCCGTGATGATCGACCAGCCGGACACGCCGGCCGGATCGGTCTCGGTCATCACCGGCCCGACGTTCACCGCGACTCTGAGCTGGACGCGGACCGCCCCGCTCGACCGGTGGTTGTGGCGCCGCAGCCGCGTGCCGAGCGACACGAACATGGGGTCGATCACCGCGGCCGTCGGCACCTCGGGCGGGAGGACGATCAGCGCGCCGTCGCCGCGGTCCTCGACGTGGCAGTCGTCCCAGGGGACGTCGGAGTCGTCGAACGCCTCCTGCAGGGCGTTGTACATGGCGCGGCGCACGCCGAGCCGGTCGGCGTCGTTGCGGGCCGGTGAGCTGAACCCGGCGACGTCGGTGTAGACGATGGTGCAGTTCGCGCCCGCCCAGGATGCGCCGCCCCGGCCGGGAACGGCCATGGGCTGCGTGGGCTGGTCGAGGGACGGCTCGACGACCGCCGCGATGGAGCGCGCGGCCCGTTCGGCGCGGGTCGGCACGGCGCGGGTGGGCGCGCTGGGGACGGGTGCCGGTGCGGCGGGCGGTTCCATCCGGAAGGCCGAGCCGCCGGCGCGGGGGTCGGGCGTCCCGTACGGGCCCGGCACCGCGTACGGGCCGGCCATGGCGTAGGGACCCGCGGCGGCGTACGGGTCGGCGACCGCGTAGGTGTTGTACGGATCGGGGACCGCGTAGCCGCCGGCGGTGCTGTAGGGGTCGGCGACCGTGAAGGGGCCGGTCATCGCGTACGGGTACTGCGGGAGGACCGGCACGTGCGCCGACGCGTACGGCCGCGGCGTCCCGTACTGCGCGGCCGGGCCGTACGGGTGCGTCGCGCCGGCCGGGTAGTGGACGCGCTGCGGCGGCTGCCCCGGGCCGTGCTGCTCGGTGAGCCGGTCGTACATCTCGCGTTCCAGGACGGCGACCACGCGCGGGTGGTCGCTCAGGTACGTCACGAACTCCCGCGTGGTCATGCGGAGGGCGTGCAGCCGCTCCATGGCGACGACGGTGGCGGAGCGGGTGCGCAGCAGCAGCGCGGCGCGCTCGCCGATAATGTCGCCGGGCCCCCGGAAGGCGATGAACCGCTCGCGCCCGTCGCGTTCCACGCAGACCCGGACCGAGCCCGCCTTGATCACGATGGTGTGGTCCGCGACCTGGTCCTCCGTCCACAGCACCGTGCCTGCGGGGTAGACGATTTCCTGCGCGGACGCGAGGAACGCGGCCCGCTCGATGGTGGTGAGGCCCGGCCAGAACCCGGAGCGCCGGGCAGGGGCCGGCTGCCGGACGGTCTGGGCCGGGAGGGCGTCCTCGGCCTGCGGGACGGTCTCGGCCTGCGGAACGTTCCGCTGCTGGGGGACGACCTCCGCGGGGGTGATCTGGTCGGGGTCGTGGTGGCGCGCGTGCTCGTTCACGGGCACCTCCGGGGGCGGCGGTTCCATCCGGCGGCCGTGCCCGCGGGCATGCCCGTGCCGGTCGGATGGGTGGGGTGGACGGCAATGGTCGGGGAAGGAATCTGCTGTCTTGACATGTCAAGAACCCCATGCCTCGAAGCGTGGCTCCGGTGTCCGGCCGGGTTTCCGGGGTGTCCCGGATCCGGTTCAGGGGTGGCCGAAGTCACATCACCTATAGCCCGCACCGCGTGACCGCGGTTAGACTGGGTGAGTCCGCAGAAACGTTTTGGCAGGTCAGCCCGGATCTTTCTGCGTCTCCGCAGGCGATCTGCGCAGACCGGCCCGGACGTTTCGTGCGGCCCTGGGAGTCGCTCTCCGCTCTCCTGCGATCGACTTGGCTGCCAGACCGGTGATCGGCGGGAAGCGGCGGGCGACTCTGTTCTTCTCTTCTCTTCTTCGCGCTGCCGAAGTCTCGTAACCCCCGTCGCGGCCTCCCCGTGCGGCGTTCTCGTTCGTCCTTTCGTCCGCCGGCCGTGTGCGTGGCCCCGTGGCCGCCGGTGGGGTCCTGGCCGGGGGAACGCCGCCTCGCCCTCGTCCTCGGATCACCCTGTGTCAAGTGCCTGTGCTCTGAACCTAGCAGGACGCCCTCTCGCAAGTCGGCGTCTGCTAATCTGCTACCTAGCACATTACAACATTGTTTCCCGGTATGCAGCAGTCTGAAAGCTGTGGGTGCGAGTTTTGGGCGATATGGCGGGGTCTGGGGCGTGGGGCGAAGATCTCACCGTCTGTGCAGGTGGCGCTATGACGTCAGCTGCATTGCCAGGTATCCTCCTGCCACATGGCATTCAGTCCGGTTGCATCGACTACTTAGAGTGAGAACAATGACCAGTGACCAGGGGCCCATAGTCCAGAGCGCGCTGCTTCGCACCGAGCTCGTCCGCCTGCGCAAAGAGAAGAAGCTGACGCAGGAGCAGGTGGCGCGGCAGCTCGAGTGGTCCCCGTCCAAGGTGATCAGGGTCGAGGGCGGCAAGAACGCCATCACCCGCACCGACCTGCAGGCCCTGCTGTCGGTGTACGACGTCACCTCCGAGGGGCGGCAGGAGCGGCTGCAGACGCTCGCCCGGGGCGCGCGGGAGCCCGCCTGGTGGAACGTCTACCGAGGCGACCTCGACCCCGACTTCCTCAACTACGTGGGGTACTCCGCGGGGGCGGCCTTCATCCGGCAGTATCACGGGACGGTCATCCCGGGGCTCATCCAGACGCCCGAGTACGCCGAGGTCCTCTCCACCGGCAAGGTGTCCGAGCAGGCGCGGGTGCTCGCGGCGAAACTGCGCATCCAGCGGCAGCAGGAGCTCGCCAAGCGGGAAAGCCCGCCGCGCCAGCACTACATCGTCGACGAGGCGGTCATCCGCCGCCATGTCGGCATCGGGGTCGACCCCGCGATCATGCCGGCCCAGCTGCACCACATCACGGACTGGGCCGAGCGGGACGATCGGCTGACGGTCAGGATCATTCCCTTCAAGGCCGGGGCACACCTCGGCCTGGAGGGGCCGTTCAGCATCCTGGAGTTCGACGGCGACCTCGACGACATCCTGTACCTGGAGGGACGGTCGGGTGCGAGCGTGATGATCACCGGCGAGGACGACAGGCTCCCCGAGTACCGCGACACCTTCGAGCTCCTGCTGGAGCAGACCCTGCCGGCCGACGAGTCGATCGCGCTGATGCGGCAGGCCGCCGAAGACCTCATGGCCTGAGCGGGACCCACCTGACTCAGCGCCCGCAACTCGACACGACCGGGAGGTGACCGCCGCATCCGGCACCCACAAGGCGAGTGGCCGTCATAACACGCAGGGTGATCTTGTGTTCCCTTGTAGGCGGGATAAGTAGAACCGTTTACACTCGTGATCGGGAAATTATCCACAAGGTCGTGGTTTGTCGTGCCCTGCATTGCCCTCGCCCGGCGTGTGCCCCCGTCCGATCAGTGGCTGTGGCGGAACCCGCCGGCAATGGACGGAGGTTGCTGGATGGAGTACCGGTCGAATCTGGGAGTGACCTTGAGCTGGCGCAAGAGCAGCGCGAGCTCCTCCGCTGACGATTGCGTGGAGGTGGCCGCGTCGGGCCGGTCGGTGCTGGTGCGCGACTCGCACGATCGCTCCGCCGGCGTCCTCGCCCTCGCTCCCGGTCAGTGGCACGCCCTCGTGAACGCGATCCAGAACGGAAACCTGGACGGCCGCTGAGTCACGAGACTCATTTCCCCGCCCCTCTCAAGAATTGTCGGACACCACGACGCTGTGACGTATTTACTGGCGACTCTTGACAAGGCTTCCGGCTCACGGTGGATTCCTGCCCGACCCTGAGCGAACCCTGAATCCACCCTGAACCATCCCTGATCACCCTGTTCCGGTGCGGGAAGCGCATCTAGCTTTGGGCGTCAGCGGCCCCCGGCGACGACCGGGGGCCGACCGTTCCCGCCGTCCAGACGGCGGGCCTCGTCTGACACCACCTTCACCGGAAGGACATGCATGCTGCGTGAACACAGGCCGGCCATCTGGGGCGCCGCCGTCGCCGGGGCCGTGGCGCTGGCCGGCGTAGCCGTCCCCGTCCTGGCCTCGTCCCCCGCCACGCCCCGCTC
>NZ_SMKY01000098.1 GCF_004349235.1 Actinomadura darangshiensis
GCGCTAACGGGCCGTTCCGGGGGGTGTGGGGGGGCGTCCCCCCACAGAGGAACGGCTCGTCCAGCACGGGCCGGTCGTAGATCACATGGACGTTGACGATGGGGCTGGAGCCGAGGCCGGCCCAGCGCGCCCGCTCCGGGGACGCCTCCGCCGGGACGAGCGCGGCCGCCGCCCGGTGGGGCACGGCGACCACGACGGCGTCGGCGCCGACCGGGGAGCCGTTGACGACGAGCTTCGGCCCGGCGTCGATCGCCGTCACCTTCGCGCCGAGGTGGATCCGGCCGCCGTCCCGCTCGATCTTCGCGGCCGGGACGGTGCCGTGCAGGTCGCCGAGCGGGACCGTGGGGACGCCGATGTCAGCGGCGTCGGAGCGGCCGAGGAGCGCGGTCTGGCACACGAACGCGGCGGGCCCGAGCGCGGCCTCGTCCAGCCGGATGTTGAGCGCGGCCGTGACGAACAGCTCCCAGAGCGCCTCGCGCGCCTGCCGCCGCTGGCCGTGCCGGGCGAGCCACGCGCCCATGCTCGACCGGTCGAGCGCCGGGTCGCCGGTGTCGAGGCGGTCGAGCGCGAGCGACGCGCCGATCGCCCGCAGCCGGTCGGCGGGCGGCAGGAGCCGGTACCCGGCGAGCGCGGGCAGCAGGTGCAGCGGCCCGGGCGCCTTCGCGCGGCGGAGCCGGCCGCCGGCGCCGTCCGGGGTGAGGACGCGGACGTCGAAGCGGTCCTGGACGCGGACGCGGTCCGCCGCGCCCAGCCGGGCCAGCAGCCCCTGATACGCCGAGCAGCAGTTCAGGAAGATGTGCTGCCCGTTGTCGACCGTCAGGCCGTCCCTGGAGAAGGAGTGGGTGGCGCCGCCGAGCCGGGGCCGCGCCTCGTAGATCGTCGCCCGCGCCCCGGTCTCCTGGAGCGCCAGCGCCGCCGTGATCCCGGCGAGTCCGCCGCCGACGATCGCGACGTCTCCCCCGGAGCCGGTCATCGGTGGATCCCGGCCATCGCCCTGGCGGACACGGTCGCCTTCTGCCAGGCCGGCAGGGAGGTGCGGTGGTCCAGCGCGGCCAGCGGGTCGGCCGTGATGCGGCGCAGCAGCTGCCGGTAGATGCCCGCCATCGCGCCCGCGCACGCGGCGCTGCGCCGGTCGAGCATGGGCAGCAGCTGCAGGCCGGTGTCGTACCACTCGGCCGCCCGCCCCGCCTCGAACCGGACGAGGTCGGCGAGCCGCTCCGGCTCGTCGTGCAGCCGGCCGGCGCCGTCGCGCTCCAGCGTGCACCCGAACCGGACGAGGTCCTTGGCCGGCAGGTAGACGCGGCCGCTCAGCCCGTCCTCCCGGACGTCGCGCAGGATGTTCGTCAGCTGCAGCGCGACGCCGAGCGCGTCGGCGCGCGGCACGGCCGTCTCGCGGTCGGACGTCCCGAACACGCCGAGCGACAGCCGGCCGACGGCGCCCGCGACGCAGCGGCAGTACCAGAGCAGGTCGTCGAAGGTGTCGTAGGTCTCGCCGCGGACGTCGGCCTCGCAGCCGTCGATCAGCTCGCCGAACGCGTCGAGGGGGACGGGGTGGCGGCGGGCGGCGTCGGCGAGCGCGACGAGCACCGGGTCGGACGGGTGGGAGTCCACGGCGGCGAGCCGGTCGCGCTCGTCGGCGAGCCTGGAGAGCCGGTCGGCGGCGGGCGCGTCATGGTCGTCGCCGATGTCGTCGATCCGCCGGGCGAACGCGTAGACGGCGCTCAGCGCGCGCCGTTTGGGCGGGGGGAGCAGCCGGATCCCGTAGGAGAAGTTGCGCGCCTGGGAACGCACGACACTCTCGCAGTGCCGGTAGGCGTCGGGTGCGTCCATCTATCTGCTCACTTCCTTCCCAAGGTCCGCGACCACTCGGCGAGCAGCCGCCCTTTGCGCGGGCGAGGCGGGCCCGCGAGGACGTCGTAGGCGCTCCGGTCGAGCGCGGCGAGGGCGGCGAGACCGCCCGCGACGTATCCGGCGACGGCGACCCGCGCGAATCCGCGGAGCCCGCCGGTGAGGGCGGCGCTTTCGTCCAGCATCGACCGCGCCCGTTTCGCCTGCAGGGCCACGACGCCGCGCAGCCGGGTCGGGGTGCGGGCGGCGGTCAGGTCGTCCTCGGTGCACCCGAACCGGCGCAGGTCGTCGCCGGGCAGGTAGACGCGCCCGTTGCGGTGGTCCTCGGCGACGTCCTGGCAGTGCTCGATGATCTGCAGGGCGGTGCACACCCGGTCCGACAGCCGGAGCCGGCCCGGCGTCGCGGCGCCGAACACGTGCAGGACGATGTGCCCGACGGGGTCGGCGGAGAGCGCGCAGTACCCGCGGAGGTCGTCGAACGTCGCGTACCGGGTGACGGCCTGGTCCTGGCGATTGGCCTCGATGAGGCGGCGGAACGGCTCGGCCGGGATGCGGCAGGCGACGATCGTGCCGGCGAGGTCGCGCAGCACGGGGAGCTCCGGCGCGGTACCCGCGTAGACGCGGTCGAGGTCGCGGTCGACCAGGTCGAGCAGCCCGGCCCGGTCGCCCGGCGGCGCCTCGTCGCCGATGTCGTCGACCAGGCGGGCGTAGCCGTACACGTTCAGCAGGTGCGCGCGGTGGCGCGCGGGGAGCAGCCGGGAGGCGACCGGGAAGTTCTCCCTCGACTGGAGTTCGAGTCTCGTGCGGCGTTCCTCGGTGGCGTTCCACAGACGCTCGCTGACGGACATGGCGTTCCTTCGGGGCGGAGGCGGCGCGGGAGCCTACGTCGATGCCCGGTAGCCGGGAGATCGTCCGATAAACATGGCCATCGACGGGGCCCATGTGGCGTACGTCCCCGAACCGGCGCGCTAACCCTCCCGAATCTCGATCATTTATGCGTTTAGGCCGGAAGTGGTCAGCCGGGAATATGTGATCGCCCGGGACAGGGGTATTGCGGGGCGGCGGTGTGCGGAGGGCCGAGTCAGTAGGTGGCGAGGATTCCAGCGAGGATCTGCGGCGTCTGCTCGGGCGGCGCCGCCTCGGTCACCAGGGTGTTGAACACGTGCCAATGGCGCTCGATCTCCACGCGTCGCACCGGGTAAACGGCCTTGTCGGGGCGCTCCAGGTAGACCATGTCCTGGAGGCTCTGCTGCGGGAACCGGACGAGGGTGAGCGGCCCGTCGCCGGCGATCCGCCCGCTGATGCCGAACGGCGCGATCTGGACGGTGACGTTGGGCCGCCTGCACAGCTCGACGATGTGCCGGATCTGCCCGCGCATCGTCTCCGGCGAGCCGGTCGGACGCCAGAGCGCCGCCTCGTCCAGGACGATCCACAGGTTCAGCGGCCGGGGGCGGCGGCGCAGGACGCGCTGCCGCCGCAGCCGGAACCCGACGCGGCGCTCGACCTCCGCCTCGGGGTGGTCGCGGCGGATCAGCGCGCGGGCGTAGTCCTCGGTCTGCAGCAGGCCGGGGACGAACTGGGCCTCGAACGTGCGGACCAGCTTGGCCGCCTGCTCGGCGCTGAGGTACTGGCGCACCCAGCGCGCGACGATGTCGCCGTCGCCGTGCCACCAGGCGCGCGCGTTGGTCTGCTCGGCGAGGGCGAGCAGGGTGGTGCGCTCGGCGGCGTCCGCGCCGTAGCGGGCCAGCAGCCGGGACACGTCGCCGGGCTTGGCGGCGGCCTGGCCCAGCTCCAGCCGGGTGATCTTGGATTCGGAGCCGTCGATCGTGCGGGCGGCGTCCCGGCGGGAGAGCCCGGCCGCCTCGCGCAGGTCGTGGAGCCGCCGGCCCAGCAGCATCCGGGGGACGAGCGGGTCGCCCTCGGCCCGGACCGGGCGCGGGTGCGCCGGTGGTGACTGCCTGCTGCCGGTGATCGTGTGGGAGGCCATGGGGACTCCTCATCGGGGGGCGGCTTGGACGACCGCCTTCACTATAGCTTCACGCTGCGCGCAGGACAGGGAACCCTGTGCGACCTACCGCCGCCGTCAGGGTTTGCGCGCCACCGCGCACAGGGTCGGCAGGTCCTCGATCTCGTCCGGGTCGATCTCCGGCCGCCATGCGCCGCTCGTCACCAGGCCCGGCTCGACGATCTCCAGGCCGTCGAAGTAGCCGCGGATGAGCTCGGGGCTGCGCAGCCGGAACGGGATGGCGCCGGTCTCGTCGTAGGCGCGCTGCGCCGCGTTGAACGCCGCGTTCTCGTCGGTGGAGTCGTGCAGGATGAGGTAGCTGCCGGACGCCAGCGGCTCCATCAGCCCGCGGACGACGGCGTACGCCTCGTCCGGGTCGACGATGTGCCCCAGCACACCGATGATCAGCAGCCCGACGGGCCGGGACAGCTCCAGCAGCCCGGACGCCCGCTCCATGATCGCCTTCGGGTCGTGCAGGTCGCAGTCGATGTACTCGGTGCGGCCCTCGTTCATCAGCGCGCGGGCGTGCGCGAGGACGAGCGGGTCGTTGTCGACGTAGACGACCTTGGCGCCGGGGGTCGCGCGGCGCGCCATCTCGTGGGTGTTGTCGACGGTGGGCAGGCCGGTCCCGCAGTCCATGAACTGGGTGATCCCGCGCTCCCGCGCCAGGAAACCGATCGCGCGGTCCATGAAGTAGCGGCCGGCGCGGGCGATCGGCACGATTCCCGGATACAGCGATTTGTACTGGTCGCCGGCGATCCGGTCGATCTCGTAGTTGTCGGTCCCGCCGAGCCAGTAGTTCCAGATCCGGGCCGACTGCGGAACGTCGGTGTTGATCTTGGCGTCCGGTCCCTTTTCCGGTCCGGGCGTGGTTTCCGTCATCGCTGCGACGCTCCCTCCGCTGGTGCTGCTCCGTCTCTCCCGGCTGTCTCCTGCAAACCTAGACCCGCCGCCGCCGGGCCGTCCGGGAACGCGGAATTCGGCTGGGCCCGCGGCACCGTTCGGGACATTGGCGAATGCCCGGAATGAACATACCGGCGAGGTTGCCGTGGCCGGTGTGGCTCGTGCTCACAATGTCCGGAATTCCGGTTACGTGTGCCGAAAAAGCAAAATGTCCGTGAAGTCGGACGGGCTAGGCGGATCCGCCGCGCTGGGCGGCGGCCCAGACGGCGATCGCGAGCGCGACGCGGTCGTCGAACCGGAGCGGGTCCCGGCCGGTCAGGGCCTCGATCCGGCCGAGCCGGTGGCGCAGCGTGTTGGGGTGCAGGAACAGCGCCCGGGACGTCGCGCCGACCGCGCCGCCCATGTCCAGGAACGTGCGGAGCGTCTCGACCAGCCGGGTGCCGTGCGCGCTGTCGTAGTCGCCGAGCGGCCGGGCGATCTGCTCGGCGAACGGCGCCAGCTGCGCCGGGTCGAGCCGGCCGAGGAGGGCCTTGAAGGTGGCGAGGTCGGAGGCGTGCACGACCCCGCCGCCGCGGCGCGCGGCCTCCAGCGCGGCGAGGCTCTCGGTGACCGACAGCGGCAGGTGCTCCAGCGGGCCGGGGCTGCCGATCCCGGCGGGCTCGCTCCAGGCGTGCGCGTCGTTGGTGACCAGCAGCGCGGTGTCGCCGTCCAGGCCGAGGACGCCGGGCAGCTCGTCCTCGGTGCCGTCCATCGCGATCACCAGCAGGGACGCCGGGTCGAGCCCGGCGTCGTCGATCCGGGTGCGCAGCGCCTCGGGGGACGCGAGGCCCTGCTGGACCATGCGCAGCAGCCGCCCGGTCTCCTCCCGGTCGTGCCGTTCGGCGCGGGTGGAGGCGAGCCGTTCGGCGAACCACTCGGTGAAGCCGATGAACGGGACCTCCGCCGGCACCTCCAGCAGCGGCAGCCCGAGCCGGTCGCAGGCGCGCAGCAGCTCGCCCGGCGTCGCGTCGGTCACGTCGCCGACGCCGTAGCCGATCGCGCCGCCCCGGCCGGCCTTGACCGAGTCGGCGAACGCGGCGCAGGCGCCCGCGCCCTCCAGCGACGCGCCCACCGTCAGGACGATCTCGTGCCCGCGCAGGTAGGGGCCCGGGTCGAGCAGCTCGGTGGAGTGCGCCCAGCGGATCGGGCGGTCGAGGCCCTCCGCCCCCGCGACCAGGCGCAGCCGGAAGCGCGGCACCTCCAGGAGCTGCCGGACGGTGACGCGCGGCACCACGGGATCGCTGGTCACAGCCTCACCATCTCACCCCGGCCCGGCATCGGCCCGCACCCGTGACCGACTTTTGGGAGAACCGCACGAAAGACCGGGCGCGCCGCGGTGCGTTCGGCCAACACCTCGCCGCAACCCTTGCCACCTGGGCCGATATCGCGTTTGCCTGGAGCTTTACGGGGCTTGGCGAGGTGATCGGATGGGGGCACGGCTGGCGCTCGTCACCGGCGCGGCGGGCGGCATCGGGGCCGCGATGGTGCGCGAGCTGGCGGCGCGCGGCTGGCGGACGGCCGGGCTGGACCTGCGCCCCGCCCCGGACGCCCTCCACTCGGTGGGCGTGGACGTCGCGGACGACGGGCAGGTGGCCGCCGCGGTCCGGCGCATCGAGCGGGAGCTCGGGCCGGTCGAGGCGGCGGTGTGCGCGGCCGGGCACTACGCGATCGTCCCGGTGTCCGACATCGACTGGTCCGAATGGACGCGGATGCTGCGCGTCCACCTGGGCGGCGTGGTGAACGTCTGCAGGGCGGTGGTGCCGGGGATGGTGGAGCGCGGCCGGGGCGACGTGGTCGCGGTCACGTCCGACCTCGCCATCGGCGGCGGGCACGCCGAGGCGCACTACGCGGCGGCCAAGGGCGCGGTGATCGGGCTCGTCCGGTCGCTCGCGGCGGAGCTGGCGTCGTCGGGCGTGCGGGTGAACGCGGTGGCGCCCGGCCCGACCGACACGCCGCTGCTGGCGCCCGACTCGCCGTGGCGCAGGCCGGCGTTCCTGCAGACCCTGCCGACCGGCCGGCTGACGTCGGCGGAGGAGGTCGC
This sequence comes from Actinomadura darangshiensis, assembly GCF_004349235.1. GTDB lineage: Bacteria > Actinomycetota > Actinomycetes > Streptosporangiales > Streptosporangiaceae > Spirillospora > Spirillospora darangshiensis. The sequence goes on from NZ_SMKY01000098.1 coordinate 6,837, forward strand.
GCTGGCCGCCGCCTACCTGATCGAGGACGGCACGTTCTGCGCCGGCGAGATCCTCTCCCCGAACGCGGGGGCGGTGATCTGATGGCGGTCGCGCTGATCACCGGGGCGGGCGGCGGCCTCGGCACGGCCGTCGCGCGGCGGCTCGCGGCCGGCGGCCACCTCGTCGCCCTCAACGACCGCCCCGGCCGGCCGTTGACCGCCCTCGCCGCCGAGCTGAGCGGCGTCGCCGCGCCCGCGGACGTCGCCGACCCCGCCGCGGTCACCGCGATGGTCGCGGAGATCGAGCGCCAGACGGGCGAGCAGATCGGCCTGCTCGTGACCGGCGCCGCGCGGATGACGATGGCGCCGTTCGCCGGGCACGACCTCGCGGACTGGTGGCGGACGATCGACGTCGACCTCGGCGGGACGTTCGGGTGCGCGCAGGCCGTCATGCCGGGGATGGTCGAGCGCGGCGGCGGGCGCATGGTGTTCGTCGCGTCCGAGTGGGGCCTGACGGGGTGGCCGGACGCGACGGCCTACTCCGCGTCCAAGGCCGGGGTCGTCGCGCTGGCGAAGTCGCTCGGCCGCGAGCTGGCCCCGCTCGGCATCGCGGTGAACGCCGTCGCACCGAGCGTGATCGACACGCCCCGGCTGGAGGTGGACGCGGCGGCCGCCGGCGTGCCGGTCGAGGAGATCCGCGCCCGCTACGCGGCCCGCGTCCCGCTCGGCCGCATCGCGACCCCCGAGGAGGTCGCGGAGGCGATCGCGTTCCTGGCCGACGACCGCCTCCCGACGCTGGTGGGCCAGATCCTGCACGTGAACGGGGGCACCGCCCGAGCCCGTGCCTGAGCCCGGCATTCAGCCGGTGAGCACCTCGACGGAACGCTCGACGTCCTTTTCGAGAATGGCGAACAAGTGCAGGGGGAGGTCCATCAGCGAGCGTTCCAGCACCTCCGCACGGGTCACCGCCCCTTCGATGATGCCGCGGCTCTCGCCCTTGGTGAGCGTCCGCCCGGACTGCTTCTGGAGCGCGATGAGCCCTTCCCGCCAGCCGTTTCCGAGTTTGCCGTGCGCACGCGCGTACATGTGCCCGAGGACCCGCTCGGCGCCGGACTGCGAGCCGTGCTGCGACCGCTCGGCGAGGACGACGGCGAGGTCTCGCGCGGGCGTGCTGCGGAGCAGCCGGTCGATCCGGTACTTGGGCCCGACGAGCCGGGCGAACTCCCGCTGCCCCTCGGCGCTGGTGAGGAACGGCAGGTCGTTGCGGCAGACGAGCGCGGCCCGCTGCGAGTTCGCCGCGAGCAGCGCCCGGACGGCCGAGGCGCCGAAGCCCGGGTACAGGTTGATCAGCGTGGCGGCGTGGTCCTGGAGGTTCCGGGGCAGCGGGGCGCCGGTGAGGGCGGCCAGCGAGAGGCGCTTGCCCGGGGCGTCCGCGGGCCAGCCGTCGCCGACGAGCAGCGTCCTGCCCTCGGTGGCCGCGCCGAGTTCGAGGACCCGGCCGGCGGCCGCGCGGTCCAGGCCGCCCGCCGCCTCCACCGCCTGGGCGCCGTGGGTGTACATGCTCTCCGGGGACTCGTCCGCGACCGCCCGTACGGCGCCGGCCGTCCTCCGGGTGGGGCGGAGCACGTACAGCGAGGCAGCGCTGCCGATCGCCTGGGCGCCGACGTACCGGTTGAACCCCGGCAGGACCGCCTCGTAGGCGAGGTGGAGCGGGTTGAGCGCCTTCTGGACGGCGAGTCCCAGCGCCGGCTGCCGCTCACCGAACCCGTAGGCCAGCTGGATCCGGCCGTTGCGGTGGTCGCGCAGCCCCTGGAGGCCGCGGGCCACGAAGAGCCGGACGCCCTCGGGCGTGTACGGCGGGTCGGTGAACACCAGGTCGCACGACTCCCGCAGCGCGGCGGGCAGGCCCAGCCGGAGGTCGGCGAAATGGCAGCGCACGTCCCAGCCGCGGCGCGCCGCCTCGGTGTCGACGTACTCCAGCAGCCGCTCGTCGATGTCGGCCACGCTGACCCGCAGGCCCGGGGCCCCGCCGGCGAGGAAGAGGCCGAGCGACGTCAGGTCGTGGTCGCCCACGAGGAGCACGTGCGCGCCGGTCAACTCGAAGCCGGTGAGCATGAACCGGGCACGCTTGACCACGGTCTCGGCGGTGGCGGGCACGTGGTCGAGCGCCTGCACCGGGGGCGGGGCGGCGTCGATCAGGGCGGCCATGCCGGCGAGGACGGCGGGGTCGCGGCGGGCGGCCTCCGTCCACGGGTCCCGGATCGCGACCGGCTCGGTAGTGCCGAACGCCTCCCCGTATTTCCCGAGGTGCCGTTTCGCGATGCGTTTTCCGTCCCCGGACGATTCCAGGTCGGGTTCCAATGCCCGGAACACCGATTCGACCGTGCGGCGCGAGGTACCGGTCAGGGAAACGACGTCCTCGACCGAATGGAAACCCCCGCCGGCCAGCAGCCGGCCGATCGCGTCGATCCGCCGGGCGTCGATTCCGAAACCGGCCCGCAACTCGCGGACGGCCTCCAGCGGTGTTTCCGGCTGCGGCTGCTCGCCATTCGTCATATATGTCTACATCGTTCAGCGGGGACGGGGTGCGGACCGATCCTATCGGGCTATTCACGGGCGGAGATCGTGTCGGCGGGACGGCCGGTCATGGCGAGGCGCGCGGGCAGGGCCGTCGCGATCCCGGCGAGGACGGCGCCCCAGGCGAGGACGCCCAGGTGGGCGAGCGGCGGGACGTACGGCGTGCCGCCGGTCATGCCCGCGCTGAACGCGGTGAGGGTGGCCAGGGCGATCGCGGTGCCGAGGACGGCGGCGACGGCGACGACCGCCAGGGTCTCCCAGCCGAGCATCCGCATGACCTGGCGCCGGGTCGTCCCGGCCAGGCGCAGCAGGGCGAACTCGCGGGCGCGGTCGGCGGTGGACATCGCGAGGGTGTTCACCACGGCGATCGCCGTGAACGCGATGATGAGGGCCATGGCGACGTAGTTGACCTCGGCGTTCGCGGACGCCGTGTCCTCGGCGAGGGTGGCGGCGTCCGCCGTGGGGATCCCCGCCAGGGCCTTGCCCGCGATCAGCAGGGTGCCGCGCGGGTCGTCCACGTGCGCGGCGAGCAGATCGCGGGCGACGGTGAGGTCGCCGAAGCCGAGCCCGCGCCCGTAGACGGCGATCACCGTGAGCTCGACCGGCGTGCCGTCGCCGAGCGTGAGGGGCAGCCGGTCGCCCGGCCCGACGTCGAGGCGGTCCGCGGCGGTTTCGCTCACCGCGATGGTGGACGCGTTCAGGCCGGCGAGCGATCCGGCCCGGACGTCCAGGTCCATGGTGCGGTTCAGGCCGTCCGGTGTGACGCCCTGGACGCCGTAGTTCTCCAGGTCGACCCGGACGGTGCTGCGCACGACCTCGGTCACGGCGGTCACGCCGGGCGCCCGGCGGATCTCCTCGGCCGTGCCGTGCGGGACCGCGGGACCGGCCACGTGCGCGGCGATGATGCCGTCGCCCGCCTGCCGCGTCGCCGCATGGCCCATCGTCGTCTGGACGAACAGGATCGTCGCGGTCAGGCCGATCATCAGGGTGAGCGGGGTGATGACGGACGCGAGCCGCCGCGCGCCGGCCCGCAGGTTGGCGGCGGCGAGCTGCCCGCCGACCGGGGACAGCCGCAGCGGGACCGACAGCCCGGCAGCCGCGGCGCGGGCGATGACCGGGCCGAGGAGCGCGGCGGCGACCGTCCAGACGAGCGCGGTCAGCACCGTGACCGGGCTGGACGCCGCCTCCGTGTTCAGGTTCGACAGCACGATCGTCAGGACGACGGCGCCGGCGGTGGCCAGGACCCCGGCCAGGACCCGGGCGATGCCGGACCCGCCGCGGTTCAGGGCCGCGTCGCCCAGCGCCTCGACGGGACGGATCCGGGACGTCCGCCGCGCGGTGATCCGGGCGGCGGCGATGGCCGCGACAAGCGCGGCGAGGGCGGCGGCGAGCGGCGGGAACGGGCTGACGACGAGGTCGAGGTTGGGCGGCAGCGCGCCGAGGCCGCGGAACCGGTCCCGCAGCCAGAACGCCAGCGGCAGCCCGGCGGCCGCGCCCGGCGGGCCCGCGACCAGGGCGACCAGCAGCGCCTCGCGTCCGATCATCCGGCGCACCTGCCGCGGCGTCGCGGCCACCGCGCGCAGCAGCGCGATCTCCCGCTCCCGCTGCTGGACCGACAGCGCGAACGTCCCGGACACGACGAGGACCGCGACGAGCAGGGCCGTCCCGCCGAGCGCGCCGCCCATGCTGATCAGCTTGATCCGGGACTTCTCCGCGCCGAGGAACTCCGCCTTCCCGCGGTCCTTCCCGGTGTGGACGGTGGCGTTCGTACCGCGCACCGCGTCCTCGATCGCCTTCTCCGGGCCGTGCGCGCCGACGGCGGTGATCCGGCCGGCGTGCCCGGACAGGCGCGCGGCCTGGGCGGCGGAGAAGAAGACGGCGGTCTGGTGTTCGAGCGACTCCCTGGTCACGCCGACGACGCGGTAGGTGCCGGGGACGGCGGAGGCGACCTTGGCCGTCGCACCCGGGCGGAGCCCGCGCGTGCGGGCCGTCTCGGCGTCGATGACGATCTCGCCGTCCGCGGCGGGGGCGCGCCCCTCGCGCAGGGTGAACGGGGTGAGCGCGGCCGACTCCCAGCCGTGGCCCCACGACTCGCCGCCGCCGTCGCCGATCTCGGCCGGGAACGACACCTCCGTCACCACGTCCCGGACGCCCTTCGCCGCCCGGACCCGGTCCGCGACGGAGGCGGGCAGCCACGCGCGCTCGGCGATCGCCTTGGCCTTGTGCTTCCGCTTCCCCTCCTTCTTGACGATCGTCTTGTGGACGAACTGGTCCCCGGTGACGACGACCGGCGAGCCCGCATACCGTTCGGGAGCGATGGAGCCGCGCAGGCCGGTGTCGAGCAGGACACCGCACGCGCAGACCAAGGCGGCGGCGAAGGAAAGCGCGACGAACGCTCCCGCGAACCCCGCCTTGCGGTGCCGCAGAGTGCTGAGAACGAGCCGGAGCATCACTTCCACGCCCCCAGCCGGGTCATGCGGGCGGCGACCTTGTCGCTGGACGGGGCGTCCATCGAGTCGACGATCCGTCCATCGGCCAGGAACAGCACGGTGTCGGCGTAGGAGGCCGCGACCGGATCATGGGTGACCATCACGACCGTCTGGCCCATGCCGTCCACCGTCTCTCGCAGCAGGGTCAGCACGTCGCGGGCCGTCATCGTGTCGAGCGCGCCGGTCGGCTCGTCCCCGAACACGACGTCCGGACGGGTCACCAGCGCACGCGCGATCGCGACCCGCTGCTGCTGCCCGCCGGACAGTTGCGCGGGCCGGTGCCCGGTGCGGTCGGCGAGGCCGACGCGGGCGACCACCTGGTTCAGCCACGCCTTGTCCACCCGGGTTCGCGACAGGCGGAGCGGCAGGGTGATGTTCTGCTGCACCGTCAGCGACGACACCAGGTTGAACGCCTGGAACACGAACCCGACCCGCTTCCTGCGCAGCTCGGTCAGCTTCGTCTCGTTCATCGCCGACAGCTCCGTGTCGCCCAGCCGCACGGTGCCGGACGTCGGTGTGTCCAGGCCCGCGGCGCAGTGCAGGAACGTGCTCTTGCCCGATCCGGACGGCCCCATCACCGCCGTGAAGCGGCCCCGCGGGAGGGTCGTCGTCACCTCCCGCAGCGCCGCGACCGCTCCCCTGCCCCGTCCGTAGACCTTGCTGACCGTCTCCATGCGCACCGCGTCGCCTGCCTCGTTCATGCCTGCAAGTCTTCTGACCTGGACGTTCACGGGCCAGAGATGAGATCACCGGACACCCGTGACCTCGTCACGGGTCAGGCCGTGACGCTGGTAGACATAAGGGGTGATCAAGGTGCTCCTGGCCGACGACCACCACGTCGTGCGCGGCGCCCTCGCCGCCCTGCTGGCGCTGGAACCCGACCTGACCGTGGTCGCCCAGGTGGAGCGCGGGGACGAGGTGGTGCCCGCCGCCCGCGCGTCCCGTCCCGACGTCGCCGTCCTCGACATCGACATGCCCGTCCTGGACGGCCTCGCCGCGGCGGCGGCCCTGCGCGACGCCGACCCGGGCATCGCCCTGCTGGTCCTCACCGGCCACGGCAAGCCGGGCCATCTCCGCCGCGCGCTGACGGCGGGGGTCCGCGGGTTCCTGCTGAAGACCTCGCCGCCGGAGGAGCTGGCCGCGGGCATCCGCAAGGTCGCCGCGGGCGAACGCGTCCTCGACCCCAAGCTGGCCCTGACCGCCTGGGACAGCACCGACAGCCCGCTCACGCCGCGCGAGACCGACGTCCTGCGGCTCGCCGCGGAGGGCGCGGAGCCCCCGGAGATAGCCGGGCGCCTGCACCTGTCCGCCGGAACGGTCCGCAACCACCTGACCGCCGTGGTGACCAAGCTCAACGCCCGGAACCGCACCGACGCCGCCCGCATAGCCCGCGAAGCCGGCTGGCTCTAACGGGGGATCCGGGCCTCTAGGCGGTAGTGGTTCTCGCTGGGACTTGCCGTCAGGGTGCCGCCCAGTGCGGCCAGGCGGGTGGTCAGGTTGCCGATGCCTGCGCCGGGGGCGGTGCGGGGTGCGCGCGGGTCTCGGCCGTCGTTCTCCACTCGCAGGCGGACGGTGTCGCCGTCCTGCTCGGTGACGATGACGCAGCGGGTCGCGGCGCTGTGCCGCAGGACGTTGGTCACGGCCTCGCGCAGGACTGTGCTGAGCACGGCCGACACCGGGCCGTCCAGGGCCGTGTGGCGCGCGTCGGTCTCGACGTCCACGCCCGCCGCCGTGAGGACCGACTGCGCCGAACGCAGCTCGCCGTCCAGCGACAACTCGGCCTCGCCGCCGGTCGCGGCGCGCAGGTCGGCGGCCGCCTGCTCCGCCATGGCAGCGACGTCGGCGATCTCGGCGCGGGCACGGCCGGCGTCCACAGCGGCGAGGCGCCGGGCCAGCTCGCACTTCAGCAGGATCGCGGCGAGGCTGTGCCCGAGCAGGTCGTGCAGGTCGCGGGCCGCCCGCAGCCGCTCCTGGACGGCCGCCGCACGCGCCAGCTCCTCCCCCGCCGCCCGCAGGTCCCGCACGAGCCGCGCGAGCATGACCAGCCCGTACACGACCAGGCCGGTCACGAGGGTGCTGATGACGTAGTTGACGAGGGCGGCCGGGCCCAGGCCGAGCAGGTGCGCGCCGGCTCCGACGCCCGCCATCGTCGCCGCGACCAGGGGGACGGCGGCCCGCCTCGGCAGCGCGACCAGCAGCGTCCCGGCGAGGAACCCGGCGAGGCCCAGCCACGCCTTCCCGAACAGCGGAACGGGCGCGAAGCTCAGCACCGCCAGGAGCAGCCACCACCCCTTTGGCCATCCCTTGCTCGCCCACAGCAGTTGCAGGACGGACGCCAGCACGAACCCGCCCAACGCGAGCGGCCAGAGCGGGCCCCACGGAATCAGCAGGAGGCCCTTGACCGAGAAACCCGCCAGGACGGCCGCCAGCAACGTGACCGAGAGCCGGTAGGCGGCCTGGCCGGGAAGGCCGACGGCCCGTTCCCCGGCATCGGCGGTGGCCTCCACCAGGAAACGGCCGTCATCTCCCAGACCGGTGGTGAACGTGCCGCCTGCCTGGCGAACCCGTTCCGCCGCTCGCGCCAGGCCCTCTTCGCCTTGCACGGCCGTGCGCACACCGTCGTTCACGACGCGCAGCCTTACGACGCCCGCGTCCTCGGACGTTTCGATAAGGCAGGACTTCGCCGAGTCCACCCGCACCACGTCGGTGACCGCTTCCCGCAGGACCGTCGCCAGGAGCGCCCCGGCCGGTCCCAGCGGCTCGCTGTGCCCCGTGCGGACCTCCACTTCGACACCGGCCGCGTCCAGCAACGCGCGCGCCGCCGACGCTTCCGGCGCGAGGGACATGCTCCGGAGGTCCACCGCCGCGGCACGCGCGTTGTTCAGCGACGTCCTCGCCACGTCCAAGACCTCACCGATCTCCTCGGGATGCCGGAGCGCGCGGCGGCCGCCCCGGAGGATGACCGCGAGACCGTCCCCGAGGCCCCGGTTCAGCTCCGCCGCGATCCGCAGCCGCTCCCGCGCGGCCGCCGCCATGGTGAGCGGCAGCCGGGCCGCCGCCGCGTCGTCGACCCGGTCGGCGAGCCGCACCAGCCCGTACACGACGAGCCCGGTCAGCAGGCAGGTGATCGTGACGTCCGCGGTCGCGCCGCCGCGCAGCGCCTCGATGGCCGCCGCGCTCACCACGACCGGCATCGCGATGGGCGCACCGCCCGCCAGCAGCGCCGACCCTGCCACGACGCCGAGCAGCCCGACCGACGTCCCGAAGGCCAGGACGCCCGAGTAGGCGAGGAGCCCCTGCGCCAGGACGACCCAGCCGCCGCGCCACCTCCGCGTCCGCGGCACCACCCAGACGAGGTGCAGCGCCAGCGCCAGTGCCGCCAGGACGGCCGCGACCCCGGCCTGCACCGCGCCGTCCGTCCGCGCGGGGGCAGCCAGCACGTAGATGCCGGCGAACGAGGCCAGCACGAGGCCGACGACCGCCCGCGCGACGCGCGGCCCGGGTACCGCCTCAGCCAACCACCCTCAACTCCCCGGTCGAGCGAACGTCCACCCCCACGTCCACCCAACCTAACCAGAGGCGTCGAAGCAGCGGCGGAGCGCGCGGTGCCACGGGTTCGCGGCCGTGCCCGGATACAGCACGGCGACCGCCAGGCAGTATTTGCTGATCTTGAGCGGGCGGACCCGCAGGCGGCGCAGCAGCCGGTCGGCCGGAGTGTCCCAGGCGGCCGACTTGGACTCGACGAGCACCCAGCCGTCGCGTGCCTCGATCCGCCGCCCGGGGCGGGTGCAGACCAGCCCGGCGTCCAGGGTCACCCGGCCGGCCCCGGACCGCTGGACGAGCGTGACGCGGCGGTACGCGGTCGTCGCCGACGCGAGCAGCGGGGCGGGCGGGTTCATCCGGTACGCCGACAGCAGCGTCGCGGCCAGGAAGTCCTCGGCGGCGCCGGTGAGCTCCATGCGGCGGCCCGCGTCGTAGGGCATGCGCCGCTTGTCGGTGGCGTCGCGCGTCCCGTTCATCTTCACCTCGACCATGCAGGAGCCGCTGTCCAGGTACGTCCGAGTACGGATCTTGAAGCGGCGGCGGCGGTCCTGGAGGTGCTGCCGGTAGGTGAGCAGGCCGGGGGTGTCGAAGTAGGTCGACGCGTAGCGGAACAGGCGCCGCCCGTCGATCTCCAGCGCCGCGTAGGAGCCGGCGAGGCCGCCGACCAGCTCGGGCACCAGCCGGGCCGGGAGCAGGTACTTGCGGTCCAGGCGCAGTTGCAGCGCGCTACGGGCGAGCACCTCGGCGAGCCCGACCGGCGACGGGCCGGTCGCCGCGGCGCCGAGCACGCGGACCGCGTCCGTCACAGCACGGCCTCCGTCCGCGAGGCCGGAGCGGCGGCGCCCTTGCGGACGTCGCCGATGACCCGGAAGCGGACGTCGACCACCATGACGTCCCGCACGTAGTCGACCTCGGTGACCGACTGCCGCAGCACGGTACCGCCGAGCCGGTTCTCCAGGTCGGCCCGCAGCGCCGCGTCGTCGCGATGGATCACGTCCAGGGTGATCAGGCGGTGCCGGGTGCGATCCGGCAGCCGGGGGTGGTCGGCCGCGTACATCACCGCCAGCAGCACCGCGTCCAGCGTCAGCGCGAGCCAGGTGTCCTGCGTGGCGAGGCCGTTCACCAGGCCCAGCGCGAGCGCCACGAAGTAGTAGCCGACCTCCTCCTGCGTCAGGGCGCCGGACCGCAGCCGGATGATCGACAGCACCCCGAACAGGCCGAAGCCGATCGCCAGGTCCGCACGCTGCGCGAGCAGCAGCGAGACGACCGTGAACACTCCGACGTTGACCGCGATATAGGCGAGCCGCATGTCGCGCCTGCGGTGCCGCAGGAAGTAGATCAGATGCGCCAGCACCGTGATCGTGACCAGGTCCACGGCCAGGCCGTAGCCGACGTCCTTCAGCACAGCGTCCTCCTCCGTACCGGCGGTGTCTTCCCGGTCCGACGCTCGCCGCGGACGGTGAGGCCGCGATGAGACCACGATGAGAGCGCTCTCACCCGGCCGCGGATGAGAAGGTTCTCATCGCCCGCGCATCGCCGGACGCGGCCCCGCCGGGACATAGTGGGCCGCATGGCCACCCGAGCGGCGATCGCCGGCATCGGAGCGGCGGCCTTGGCAACCCTCGGCCTCGCCGCCGGATTCGCCCGCGCCCAGACCAGTGCCCCGCCCGACCTCGGCGGCGTCGTCCAGGTGTCCCCGCCGCCCGCGACGCGTCCGGCCGCACCGAGCCCGACGGCATCCCGGACGCCGGGCCGGGAGGGGAGGGCCGTCACGCCGCCGCGACCCCCGGGATCGGAGGACGACGGCGAGGTCGACGATGACGGCGACGACGACTGAGCCCGCGCCTCGCGCGCGGCTGCGGCGCGGGCCCACCGCGCGCGCCCGCATCGTCGGCTGGATGCTGCTGCTCGTCGCGCTCGCACTGGGCGCGGCTGTGTTCCTCACCTGGTCGGTGCAGTCGGCCCGGCTGGACGACCGGATCAACGCCGAGCTCGGCCACGAGGCCGCCAAGCTGCGCGAGTTCGCCCGCGCGGGCGTCGACCCGGCGACCGGGCGGCCGGTGTCCGGGGTCCGCGCGCTGCTCACCGCCTATCTCGGCCACAACCTGCCGGACGACCACGAGTCGTTCTTCAGCGTCGTCGACGGCCGGGCCGACCGGCGCAGCCCGTACCCGCCGCCGGCGCGGCTCGACCACGACGCCGCGTTCGTCGCCCGCGCCACCCGGATCGCCGCGTCGGGCCGGCCGGCGTCCGGGTGGGCGGACGGCCCGGCGGGCCGCGTCCGGTACGCGGTGCTGCCGGTGCGGATGGCGGGCGACCGGGCCCGCGCCGCGCTCGTCGTCGCCGAGTTCCGCGACCTGCAGCGGGACGAGGCGGAGGAGACGACCCGGGTCCTCGGGTTCACCGCGTTCGGCGCGCTCGCCGTCGCCGGGCTCGCCGGCTGGCTGGTGGCGGGCCGGGTACTGGCGCCGATCCGGCTCGTGCGGCAGACCGCGGAGCGCATCGGCGCATCCGATCTGACCCGGCGGCTGGAGGTGCGCGGCAACGACGACGTCGCCGCGCTCGCCGGCACGTTCAACACGATGCTGGACCGGCTGGAGGCCGCGTTCGCGACGCAGCGCAGGTTCGTCGACGACGCCGGGCACGAGCTGCGCACGCCGCTGACGGTGATCCGCGGCCATCTGGAGCTGATGGGCGACGACCCCGCGGAGCGGGCGGAGACGCGGGAGCTGCTCATCGACGAACTGGACCGGATGAACCGCATCGTGGACGACCTGCTCGTGCTCGCCAAGGCGGAGCGCCCGGACTTCCTGGCCCTCGGCGAGGTCGACCTCGCCGACCTCACCGTGGAGACGGTCGCGAAGGCGCGCGGCATGGCGTCCCGGCGGTGGCGGGTGGGCGAGGTGGCGGAGGTGCGGGTCACCGCCGACCGGCAGCGGCTCACCCAGGCGCTGATGCAGCTCGCCGCGAACGCCGTCCGGCACACCGGGGACGGCGACACCGTCGAGGTCGGCTCGGCGGTGCGCGGCGCCGGGGTGGAGCTGTGGGTCCGCGACACCGGGCCGGGCGTCGCGGACGAGGACACCGCGCGCATCTTCGACCGGTTCGTCCGGGCCGGGCCGGGGCCGCGCCGGACCGACGGCGCCGGGCTCGGGCTGGCCATCGTCGGCTCGATCGCCCGCGCGCACGGCGGGCGGGCCAGGGTCGAGCGCCCGCCGGACGGGGGCGCCCGGTTCGTCCTGGAACTGCCGCTGCGGCCCTCCTCGGCCGAGCCGTCCCCCGTGCCGGTCATGGACGACGGGCCCGCGACGGACGGACCGCGCGCATGAGCCGGATCCTGATCGCCGAGGACGAGCCGCGGATCACGTCCTTCCTGCAGAAGGGCCTCGGCGCCGCCGGGTTCGGCACGGTGGTCGCCGCGGACGGCGTCGCCGCCTACGAGCACGCCCGCGGCGGCGCGTTCGACCTGATGATCCTCGACCTCGGGCTGCCGCTGCGCGACGGGTTCACCGTGCTGCTCCGGCTCCGCGAGGAGCGGGTCGCGATCCCGGTCATCATCCTCACCGCGCGGGGCGGGGTCGACGACACCGTCGCGGGCCTGGAGGGCGGCGCCGACGACTACATCGCCAAGCCGTTCGCCTTCGCGGAGCTGCTGGCCCGGGTGCGGCTGCGGCTGCGCGCCGGCGCCACCCCGGAGCCGACGGTGCTGCGGGTCGGCGACCTCGTGCTGGACCTGCGCACCCGCCGGGCCCGGGTGCCCGGCCGCACCGTCGAGCTGACCGCGCGGGAGTTCGCGCTCGCCGAGATGTTCTGCCGCAACCCCGATCAGGTGCTGACGCGGGAGCAGCTGCTCGCGCACGTGTGGGGCTTCGACTTCGACCCCGGCTCGAACATCGTCGACGTCTACGTCCGCTACCTGCGGCGCAAGCTCGGCGCCGAGCGGTTCGAGACGGTCCGCGGCACCGGGTACCGGCTGCGCCCGTGAGCCGGCGGCCGGCGCCGCGGTGGTCTAGTTCGCCCGGGTCATGCGGGCGAGGTGCCCCTGGACGGCGGACGCGTCGCCCGTGCGGGCGATGTAGCCGTCGGGGCGGATCAGCGCCATGGCGGCACCTTGGAGAGCCGATCGCACCTGGCCGTCGGGGTCGATGTAGTCGCCGGACTCGCCGATCGTGACGACGCGGACGTCCGGGTGGTCGATGTCCGCCGGGACGTCGAAGGCCAGGACGGTGCTGTGCGGGCCGCGGAGAAGGTCGTGCAAGCGGATCTCGGCGCCGGTCTTGTCGCGGAGGACGGCGTCGGCGACGCGGGTTCCGCCGAGCGGGCCCGCGGAGAGCGAACTGTCGGGGTAGGCGAGGAGGAGCTGCTGGGTCTCCTCGCCGCGCTCGTGGGCGTCGGCCTGCCCCTCGACGGCCTTCTGGTACAGCCTCGTGCTGATGCCGAGGACTCCAGCAGCCACGGGCAGGCGTTCCTCCTCGTAGGTGTCGAGAAGAGTGGACGGACCGCCCTTAAGAACAACCGCCAGTTTCCAGCCGAGGTTGTAGGCGTCCTGGACGCCGGTGTTGAGGCCCTGGCCACCGGCCGGTGAATGGACGTGGGCCGCGTCGCCGGCCAGGAAGACGCGGCCGTCCCGGAACCGTTCGGCCATCCGGATGTTGACGCGGTAAATCGAACTCCACGTGAGGCCCGTCAGGCGGATGTCGGTGCGGTCGGTGCCCGCCTCCAGCACCTTCTGATAGGTGGCCAGGGTCAGTTCGGGGTCGTCGCCCGGCTGGATCGGCGCGGTGAACTGGAAGTCGTCCGTGCCGGGAAGCGGGACCAGTCCGACGCGGACGGTCTGCTTCTCCATGTCGGCCCACGTGTGCCAGTGGTCTCGGTCCAGATCGGTCGTCTGGACGTCGCCGATGAGCATCCGCTCCTCTTCGCGGGTCTCGCCCTCGAACGCGATACCGAGCGTCTTCCGGACGGCGCTCCGGCCGCCGTCCGCGCCGACGAGATAGGCGGCGTGAATGGTCGTGCCGTCGGCCAGCGTCGCGGTGACGCCTTCGGCGTCCTTGGTGAAGCCCGCCAGTTCACCCCGATCCACCCGGCCACCCAGTTCCATCAGGCGGTCGCGGAGAATTTGCTCGGTGCGCCACTGCGGCACCATCAGGACGTTCGGGTAGGGGACGGCGGCGGACGGCTCTTTCGGCTCGCTCATCCGTCCCTCCCACACGACGTCCGTGCCGGAGTAGGCGCGGATGGGCGGGTACGCGGCGCCGGTCTCCAGGATCGGGCCGATCACCCCGAGGTCGTCGAAGACCTCCAGCGTGCGGGGCTGCAGGCCCTTGCCGCGCGAGCCGGTGGGGATGCCGGGGTCGATGATCCGGTGGCCGACGCCGCGGCGGGCGAGGTCCACGGCGAGGGCGAGGCCGGTCGGCCCGGCTCCGATGATGAGGACGTCGGTCATGGTGTTCTCCCTTCTCCTGGCACCGAGTCTCGGCAGCGCACCTGGCAGAACGCTGTCAGCCCGCTGACAGCGTTGATATTCGAGGTGCGCGAGAACGTTTGCGTGCGCGACGCCGTGCCGGCGCACCTGTGGCAGCGGGCCGACGCGCTACGCCCGTTCGACTTCTTCCGCCTGCTCAGGGCCGCCGTCGCGGAATGACCGGCGACGGGCGTCCTCTGTTCCGTGGAGGCGCAGCGCGCTCAGGCCGAGGACGAGTTCGACGAGGTCGCCGGGGTTGGCCGGCGTCCGGCCGGTGAGCTGCTCGATCTTGCGGAGCCGGTTGAGGACGGTGTTGCGGTGGCAGAACAGCCGGTCCGCGGCGCGGGCCGCGGAGCCGTCGCACTCCAGCCAGGTCTCCAGCGTCGTCAGCAGCGCGTCGCGGAACCCGGGGTCGACGTCCCCGAGCCCGCCGAGCGCGACGCGCCCGAGCCGCCCGGCGAGCCGGGGCTGGGACAGGACGAGCGCGTCGGGCAGCCGGCGGTCGAGGCGCGCGATCTGGTTGCCGGGGCCGCGGCACGTCCGCAGCGCCAGCTCGGCGAACCAGCGGGCGCCGCCCAGCTCGGCGAGCGAGTCGACGACCGGGCTGACGCCCGCGTGCGACCGCGCGTAGGGGCGGACGGCGGCGACGAGGTCGTCCAGCCCGGCGGCGCCGAGCGCGACGAGCGCCACCTGGGCGTCGGTGCGCAGCCGCCAGATGAACCGCATCCCGCCGCTGTCGCCGGGTCGGCGGTCCACGCCGTCGCCGAACCCGCCCTCCGCACCCAGCATCACGACGGCGTAGCGCCCGGTCGCGGGCAGCCCGAGGACGGACGTCGCGGTCGCGAGCAGCCCGCCGTCGGCGCCCTGCCCGTCCAGCAGCGCGTCCACGATCGCCTGGACGCGCTCCTCGCTGCGCCGCGCCAGGTCCAGCTCGGTGCGGTGGTACGCGGCGGCGGCCGCGCCGGACTGCTGGTCGATCGTGTCCCAGGTGCGGGTCGCCTGCCGGATCAGCGCCGGGACGTTCTCCGGGTCGTGCCGCCCGACGACCTCGACGACCGCCTCCCAGAACACCCGCCCGGCGAGCCGGTAGGAGCGCAGCAGCTGGTCGAGCGGCTGCCCCTGGTGCGCCCTGCGCTGCCCGAGCCGGCGCGCCCACTCCAGGTCGGCGCGGCCGCGGTCCCGGTCGAGGATCGTCTCGAAGCCGTGCCCGAGCCCGGTGTGGCACAGCTCCCACACGTCGGCGCGGTACGGGTCGTCGCGGTCGCGGTCGCCGGACAGGATCTCGGCGGCGAGCCGGTCGGCGAGGTCGGGCAGGCGGTCCGACAGCCGCAGCACCGCCTTGCGCATGATCGTGCGGTCGGCGTCCACCTCTCCGACGGTCATCGCGGGCCACCTCCAGCACAACGCGGGGGCCTCATCGTGCCATCCGGGGGGCGTACGGGCCATCGCCGGACGCCCGGACTGTGCCCGCTCACAACCGGCGCCGGTCCGGATTGCGCGGCGTCCCCGAAACCGGGACCCGCTCTGGACCGGTGGCGGGTGCGCGTGTTGCCCTATGAGCCCCTTCCCTTTTGAGACCCCGTCCAATAGCGCACCGCCGCTGAGGGCGAGGGTGGTTCCCGCCAAGGAGGGACCGGCATGGCGCACGAACGGCTGTACGGACGCGAAGGCGAACTCCGGGCGATCGAGGTGATGCTCGGCCGGGCCCGGGACGGGCACGGCGGCGCCCTGGCGGTCTCGGGGGACGCCGGCGTGGGACGCAGCGCACTGCTGGACGCCGCCGGCCGGCTGGCCGGGCCCGGGTTCCGGGTGCTCGGCACGACCGGCGTCCCCGGCGAGACGGACGTTCCGTACGCGGGGCTGCACCGGCTGCTGCGCCCGCTGTCCGGGCGGGTCGCCGAGCTGCCGCCGGCGCACCGCGACGCCCTCGGGACCGTCCTGGACGGCGCGCCCCGCGCCGAGCCGTTCGTGCTGTTCACGGCGGTGTGCGAGCTGCTCGGCCGGGCCGCGCGCAGCGGGCCCGTGCTGTGCCGGGCGGACGACGTCCAGTGGCTCGACCGCAGCTCCCTGGAGGTGCTGGCCTTCGCCGCGCGCCGCGTCGAGGACGAGCCGGTCGCGGTGCTGTTCGCCGTCCGCGACGGGGCGCCGGAGGCGGCGCTCGCGGGCATCCGGCGGCTGCGGCTCGCGCCGCTGGGCGAGGACGCGGGCCGGCACGTGTTACGGGACGCGCTCGGCTCGCGGGACGCGCGCGGCGCCGCCCTGGACGGCTCGGCGGGCGGCGACCTCGCCGAGGAGATCGTCGACCTGGCCTGCGGGCGGCCCCTCGCGATCCGCGAGCTGGCCGCCGCGCTGACGCCCGGCCAGCTGTCGGGCGCCGCGCCCCCGCCCCGCGCACTCCCCCCGTCCAGCGCGCTGCGCGCCCGGTACCGGCGCCGCTACCTGCGGCTTCCCGACGGGGCGCGGCGCCTCGTGCTGATGACGGTGGCGGAGGAATGGCTGGGCACCGCGACAATGGCGCGGGCCGCCGGGTCGGGCGGGATCGGCGCGCGCGACCTCGACGCGGCCCGCGAGTCGGGGCTGCTGCGGTTCGAGGGCGACGGCGTCGCCGTCCGGAACCGGCTCGTCCGGTCGTCGCTGTGGGCGGACGCGTCGCGGGAGGAGCGGCAGGACGCGCACACCCTGCTCTCCGACGTCCTCGTCCAGGAATGGCAGCGGTCCCGGCGGCTCTGGCATCTCGCGGCGGTGACGGGCGAACCCGACGACGGGCTCGCCGACGAGCTGGCGAAGGAGGCCGCCGCGTCCCAGCGTGCGGGCCGGTACGCCGACTCGTGGCGGGTCTGGCAGCGCGCCGCGACGCTGACCGTCGAGCACGGCACCCGGACGGACCGGTTCCTGTCCGCCGCCGGGGACGCCTGGGCCGGCGGACGGTCCCGCCGGGCCCGCGCGATGCTGCGGCAGGTCCGTCCGCCCGGCCGCGACCGGACGCGGATCGCCCGCGCCGCCCTGCTGCGCGGCGAGATCGAGACGGCGGCCGGCTCCCCCGCGGCGGCGGTGCCGATGCTCCGGGACGCGGCCGAGCGGCTCGCCGGGTCCGACCCGGAGGCGGCGCTGCGCGCGCTGATGTGGGCCGCGGAGGCGGCGGACGCGTCCGGCGACCAGCACGCCTACCTGGAGGTCGCCGGCCGCGCGGCGTCGCTGGCCGCGCCCGGCCTGGAAGGCGAGCTGATGCGCGCGCACCTCGGCGGCGTCGCGGCCGCGATCCGCGGCCGGTACCGGGAGGCCGCGGAGCGCCTCGGGCGCGCCGTCCGCCTCGGCACCGAGGTCACCGACCCCGCCGCGCAGGTGTGGGCGGCGCTCTCGGCCTTCGCGCTCGGGGACGCCTCGCGCACCCGCGTCCTGGCGGCCGGCGCCGTCGCGTCCGCGCGGCGCGCCGGCGACGCGCCCGCCGAGTCGTTCGCGCTGATGGCCGCCGGACGGTGCGAGGCGCTCCTCGGCCATCCGCCCGCGCCGATCGCCGCGTGCCACGACGGGCTCCGGCTGGCGCAGGCGACCCGGCTGCACGGCCACGCGGCCGAGCAGCTCGCCACGCTCGTGCTCACCGCCGCGTTCAACGGCGACGACGACACCGCGCGCGGCCTGCTGGAGCGGCTCACCGAGGCCGCCGGCGCGCGCGGCCTCACCCGCGCCGCCGCCCTCGGATCGTGGGCGCCCGCGTGCCTGGACCTCGCCGCGGACCGTCCCGCCGACGCCGCCGCCCGCCTCCGGCTGCCGGGCGGGGCGGGGCCCGCCCTTCCGCCGGCGCGGCTCCTCGCCGTCCCGCACCTGGTCGAGGCGCTCGTCCGCACCGGCGAGCACGACCGCGCCGCCCGCACGTTCGAGCACTTCCGCCGCTGGAGCGACGGCATCGGCGCCCCACCCGGCCCGGACGCGCTCGCCCGGCGCTGCCGGGCACTGCTCACGCACGGCGACGACGAGGCCGGGGAGCACTTCACCGAGGCGCTCCGCCTGCACGAGGCCGCCGGCGCCGTGTTCGACCTCGCCCGGACGGAGCTGCTGTTCGGGCACCGGCTGCGGCGCTGCCGGCGGCCCCGCGCCGCCCGCGGGCACCTGCGCGCCGCGCTGCGGATCTTCGAGCGCTACGGCGCCGTCCCGTGGGCCGCGCAGGCCCGCGCGGAGCTGCGCGCCGCCGGATCCGGGGCCGACGAGGCGCGCGGCGCGGGCGGTGCGGGCGGCGTCGGGAAGCTCACCGCGCAGCAGGCCAACATCGCCCGGATGGCCGCCGAGGGGGCGACCAACCGGGAGATCGCGGCGCGGCTGCTGCTCAGCCCGCGGACCATCGACCACCATCTCCGCAACGTCTTCACCCGGCTCGGGATCCGGTCGCGCGTCGAGCTGGCCCGGCTGATCCGCTGAGCCGCCGGTCCGCCCGGGTCAGCGGGCCTCCTCGTACTCTCCCTCGCGGTCCTCGGCGGCCTTCGTGCTCCGGGAGGACGTCTTGGAGTTGCCACCGCCGCGGGAGTTGCCGGAGGACTTGGAGTTGCCGGTGTCCTGCTCCTTGCCGGCCTTCTCCTCCTCCTCCTCCTTCAGCGCGTCCTCCTGCGTCAGGACGACCTCGCTGTCGCGGATCTCACCGCGCCAGCCCTCGATCTCGTCGGCGCGGGTGAGCGAGTTCGTCATCACGTACCGGCGGAAGTGCTTCAGTTCGAGGCGGGCGCGGCGGCCCTGGGCGCGCCACATGTTGCCGGTCCGCTCGAAGAGGCCCTGCGGGTGGTACTCAAGGACGACGAGGACGCGGGTCAGGTTCGGCGACAGCTTGTGGAAGCTGACCGTCCCGTCGACATGGCCCTTGGCGCCCTTCGAGCGCCACACGATGTGCTCGTCCGGGACCTGCTCGACGATGGTCGCCTCCCAGGTCCGCGCCGACCAGAAGATCTTCGCCTTCCAGTTCAGCTTGGTGTCGTCGGCCTGGTCGACGCTGACGACCTTCTTCATGAAGGACGGGTACTCCTGGAACTGCGTCCACTGGTCGTAGACGAGCCTGCGGGGCGCACCGACGTCGGTGTGCTCGACGATGTTGGTGACCTTCACCTTCTTCCCGCCGCCGCCTCCGCCCTTGCCCTTGACGAGGCCGCCGACGGTGTCCTTGAGCCGTCCGAACACGCCCTTCTTCTGTTCGGACTGCTCGTTCTGCCCGGAGTCGTCCTTCCCGGAGTCGTCCTTCCCGGAGTCGTCCCGCTCGGAGCCGTTCCCCTTCTTGCTCTCGGCCTTGCCGCCGGTCTCGGCGTCGGCCTTGCCGCCCGGGTCGGACGCGTTGCCGGTGTCGCGGCGGCCGCTGAGGGCCTTGCTCGCCGCGACGGCGGCGCCGGCGCCGAGCAGGAGGCCGCCGGCCGTGCCGATGGTCTTCCCGCCGGGCAGGCTCTTGGTGATGGCGCTCAGGTCGGGGGTGCGCTTGCTGCGGCCGCCCGGCAGCCGTTTGGTGATCTGTCCGACGGGCAACCGGCCCATCGGGTTTCCGCGTGCCATGGTTGGTTCCTCACTTAGGGGTTGTGACGGTCTCGCCGTCGCGGATCTCGCCGCGCCAGCCCTCCACCTCGTCCGGGTGGAGGAGCGCCTGCGTCATCACGTGCCGGCGAAAGTGCTTGAGTTCGAGACGGGCGCGGCGGCCCTGGGCGCGCCAGATGTTGCCGGTCCGCTCGAAGAGCCCGGCGGGGTGGTAGTCCAGGACGAGCAGGACACGGGTCAGGTCGGGGGTCAGCTCGTGGAAGCTGACCGTGCCGTTGACGTGGCCCTTGGCACCCTTCGAGCGCCACACGATGTGCTCGTCGGGGACCTGCTCGGTGATCGTCGCCTCCCACGTCCGCGCCGACCAGAAGATCTTCGCCTTCCAGTTCAGCTTCTCGTCGGACGCCTGGTCGACGCTGACGACCTTCTTCATGAAGGACGGGTAGTCCTGGAACCGCGTCCACTGGTCGTAGACCAGGCGGCGCGGCGCACCCACGTCGGTCTGTTCGACGATGTTGGTCGGTTTCCCCCTTCGTCCGCCCCCGAAGATTCCGGCGAGGGTCTCCTTCAGCGCCGTCCAGCCGAAGCTCAGCAGCGCGCGGAACGGGGACTTGCCCTCCCGCAGCGCGTTGAGTCCGGCCAAGGCGGCCTTCCCGAGCGGGCCGGCGTTCTCGACCTTCGCGGTGAGGCGCCGGGCCTCGCGCTCCAGCCGGCGCTCGATCCTGGTGACCAGGCCGTCCAGCATCCGGCGTCCCAGCCGGCGGGCCGAGAGCACGGCCAGGGCGCCGCTCGCGCCGGCGGCGGTGCCCGCCGCCAGCCCGGTCCGGAAGTTCATGTCCCGTCCACCTCGTCCAGTCGTGTCGTCCGCTCGGGTACTGCGCCGGGTTACCCGGTCAAATTGGTGCAAAACAGGCCGCAGGCCAGGCACGGAGGCCGGTGGGCCCGATGGCCGCATCAGGACGGCGACCGTGCTGCGCTCAGAGTGAGCAGCCGAAACGCTGCTGTCACGCGACCGGACCAGTCCAGCGTGGACACCGGACCAGACGGGGGTCCCGGGAAGCCCGGATAACGGTTGAGAGTCGTGCTCAATGGGGCTCTTGAACTGGTACGGACCAGTTGTTTATCTTCATCCCCACCACGCGCGTTTGTGTTCGGTGCGCTTTCGCACCGCGCACTATTTTTCATGCGCGGCGCAAAGCTGGGAGAGGCGGGGACAGATGAAACGGCACCTCATGGGCGTCGTCGCCGCGGGACTGACCGTGGCGCTCGGCGTCAGCGGATGCGGCAAGGGCAGCTCGTCGGGCGGTGACTCCGACGGGAAGACCATCAAGTTCGTCGCCGCGATTTACGACGACAACACCAAGCCCTACTGGGACGCCCTGATCAAGGACTTCGAGGCGAAGAACTCGGGCTACAAGGTCAACCTGGAGATGGTCGACTGGACCCAGATGGACGCCAAGGTGAAGACCTACGTCCAGACCAAGCAGGTCCCCGACATCCTCAACTACAACGCGTTCTCCGACTTCGCGCGCGACGGCCTCATCTACAAGGCGTCCGAGGTGCTGTCGCCGAACACGCTCAGTGACTTCACCCCGACCTTCGTCCAGCAGGCCCAGTACAACGGCGCCCAGTACGGCCTGCCGTTCATCTCCAGCGCCCGCCTCCTGTTCTACAACAAGGACCTGTTCGACAAGGCCGGCATCAAGAACCCGCCCGCCACCTGGGACGAGGTCAAGTCGGACGCCGAGAAGATCCAGAAGTCCGGCACGACCGGGTACGGACTGCCGCTCGGCCCCGAGGAGTCGCAGGCCGAGTTCTACTCGTGGGCGATGAACAACGGCGGCGGCTGGGTCGACGCGTCCGGCAAATGGGCGATCAACCAGCAGGCCAACATCGACACCCTCAAGTTCCTGAAGGACCTCAACAAGTCCAAGGTGACCCAGCCGAACCCGGAGAGCACCGACCGCAAGACGGTGTTCAACCAGTTCGCGCAGGGCAAGATCGGCATGGCCATCGGCGGCCCGTTCACCAAGGCCGGATTCAT
The DNA here is from genome assembly GCF_004349235.1 of Actinomadura darangshiensis. Lineage (GTDB taxonomy): Bacteria > Actinomycetota > Actinomycetes > Streptosporangiales > Streptosporangiaceae > Spirillospora > Spirillospora darangshiensis. The sequence continues at coordinate 28,435 of NZ_SMKY01000098.1, forward strand.
CGACCCGGTGAACAAGGACCTGAACTTCGGCGTCGCGTCGCTGCCGAGCAAGAGCGGCTCGGAGCACAACACCCTCGGCGTCATGGACGTTCTCGCCGCGTTCAAGAAGGACGACGGCAAGAACAAGGAGGCCATCAAGAAGTTCCTCGACTTCTTCTACCAGAAGGAGAACACCTCGAAGTTCCTCAAGACCGAGGGCTTCCTCCCGGTGACGAAGTCGGCCGGTGACGCGCTGAGCGCCGACCCGTACATGAAGCAGTTCGTGGACGCGCTCCCGACGTCGAAGTTCGCGCCGACGTCCAACCCGGCCTGGTCCGCGGTCGCGGGCGCCGTCAAGCAGGACCTCGGCACCGCCGTCGCGAACGAGGACCCGAAGAAGGTCCTGGACAAGATCCAGAAGACCGCCGAGAAGGCCGGCTGAGTGCACGACCTCAAGACCAAGGAGCGGGGGCCCGGC
>NZ_SMKY01000099.1 GCF_004349235.1 Actinomadura darangshiensis
ACACCCAAGCAGACCTCGACGAGGTCGCCCGCCAACTCAACCAACGCCCCCGCCACACCCTGGGCTGGAAAACCCCAGCCCAGGCACTCAACGAGTTCCTCGTTGCAACAACCGCTTGACACCGCCGGCCGGATAACAACGACACGCCGCAAGTCAACGGTCACAGGGCGGCGTGGACCTCCTTGGCGACGCGCTCGCCGGAGCGGACGGCGCCGTCCATGTAGCCCGTCCAGTAGTCGGACGTCTCCGTGCCCGCCCAGTGGACCGGGCCGCACGCCGCCCGCAGCGCCGGGCCGAACGCGGTGAGCGCGCCGGGCGGGGCGATGCCGACCGGGCCGCCGCCGCTCCACACCTCGTTGTCCCAGCGCTGGAACGCCGTCAGCTTCGGATCGGCCGCCTTGTCCCCGAACAGCTTGGTGAACGAGTCGAGGCCCGCCGCCCGCACGTCGGCGGCGGACGCCGCGTCCAGCTTGCGGATGTTCGCCTGGTTCATGAAGCCCATCAGGATGCCGCGCGACCCGTCCGGCGGGCTGTTGTCGAACGTCGCGTCGATCGCGCCGCTGTCGGCGACCGCCTGCCCGGTCAGGCCGTCCGCCCGCCAGAACGGCGTGTCGTAGACGGCGACGAACTTGGCGATCGAGCCCATCGGGTAGCGCTGCATCAGCTGGGCGCGGCTCGCGGGCAGCGCCGGCGAGTAGTCGATCTTCCCCGCGATCGCGGGGGACATCGCGACGATGACCCGCTCGGCCGACGCGGTGATCCCGTCGGCGTTGACCGTGACGCCGCCCGAGCCGGTCACGATCGACCGCACCGGCGCGTTGTAGCGGATGATGTCGCCGAGCTTGGCCGCCAGCCGGACCGGCACCTCCTGCGAGCCGCCGACGAACCGGGACTCCTGCGCGCCGCCCTTGGTGTTGATCAGCCGGTCGACCGTCCCGGGGGTGCTCTCGTTGCCCGCCGAGGCCGCGTAGTTCAGCAGGTACAGCAGCGACACCTCCTGCGAGCGCATCGACAGCGTCGAGGAGGCGAACGCGTCCATCAGGAACCGGGCGCCGCTGCTGATCGTGTTGGACCGCGACCAGGTGAAGAAGGTCTGCGCGTCCCACTCCTGCGCCTTGGCCGCCTTCCACGGCTCGCCGACCGGCACGTCCTTGATCATGCCGCCGAGCCGCAGCAGCGCCAGCTCCAGGTCGACCACGCCCCAATCCGGCGGGACCGCGCCGAGGATGCCGTCGGTCGCGTACAGGGACCGCTTGCCGTCCCGGTAGTAGACGTTCTTGCCCTCGTTGTAGGTGGCGTACGTGGCGACGCCCATGTCCTTGGCGAGCGCGGCGATGCGGTCCTGCGTCGGGCCGATGAACTCGGCGCCGCCCTCGCTGGTGGTGCCGTCGCCGAGCGGCATCCCGTACACGCGCCCGCCGGGCCGCTCCCGCGCCTCCAGGACGAGCACGGACCGGCCCGCGGCGGCGAGGTCGCGGGCGGCGATGAGGCCGGACAGGCCGGCCCCGACGATCACGACGTCCGCGCTCGCGGACACGGTGCCCGCGGGCGCGGTCCGGGCGGCGGCGGACGGGGCCGCGCCCGCGGCGACGACCGCTCCGGCGGCGGTGAGCGCGCCTGTGCCCAGCAGTCTGCGGCGGCTGACTCGGGTCAAGGTGAATCACTCCTGGGGGAAGTCCGTTGCGGGGGGACGAGAGGAGCACACGACCGGTCACGCTAGGCCGGGTCTCGAGCAAAAGTCGAGGGTTCTTCATGTTCTGTGACCGCGTCGAGACGGCCGCCCGGCGCGATGATCTAGAGTCGTGCCCATGGGGGAGACGCACATCGCGCGGCGCCGCCGGCTGGCCGCGCTCGTCGCCGAGCGCGGCGCCGCGGCGCTGCTGGTGACCCGGCTCGTCAACGTCCGCTACCTGACCGGCCTGGACAGCTCCCGCGCGGCGCTGCTCGTCCCGGCCGACGGGCCCGCGTTGCTCGCGACCGACGGGCGGTACGCGGGCATGGCCGCGCAGGTCTGCCCCGAGCTGCCCGTCATCGTCGACCGGCAGGTGGCCGGCGTCCTGGTGGCACGGGCGGCCGAGGACGGCCACGGCCGCGTCGGCTTCGAGGCCCACGACGTCACCGTCGAGCAGCACACCGCCCTGCTCGACGAGATCCGGCTCGAGAACCGCGGGGTGGAACTGACCCCGCTCGGCCACCTGGCCGAGGAACTGCGCATGGTCAAGGACGAGGAGGAGATCGCCCTCCTGCGCGAGGCGTGCGCCGTCACCGACCGCGCCTTCGCGGCCGTCCTGCCCGAGATCCGCGCCGGCGTCACCGAGCGGGCCGTCGCCGTCGCACTCGAACGGGCCATGGTGGACCTCGGCGCCGAACGCCCCGCGTTCGAGTCGATCGTCGCGTCCGGGCCGAACGGCGCCGTCCCGCACCACCACCCCGGCGGCCGCGAGCTGCAGCGCGGCGACCTCGTCACCATGGACTTCGGCGCCCTGTACGGCGGCTACCACGCCGACATGACCCGCACCGTCGCGATCGGCGAGCCCGCCGGCTGGCAGCGCGACCTCTACGACCTCGTCCACCGGGCGCAGCGGGCCGGGCTCGCCGCCGCCGTCCCCGGCGCCGAGACCAAGGCCGTGGACGCCGCCGCCCGCGACGTCATCAAGGACGCCGGGCACGGCGAGGCGTTCTCCCACGGCCTCGGGCACGGCGTCGGCCTGGAGATCCACGAAGCGCCGCTCATGGGGTACGACAAGACCGGTAAGCTGACGGATCGGGTTCCGATCACCGCGGAGCCGGGGGTCTACCTCACGGGCCGGGGCGGGGTCCGCATCGAGGACACGTTCGTCGTCCGCGCGGACGGCCCGGAGCTCCTCACCACAACGACGAAGGACCTGCTCGTCCTGTAGGACGGGCGGGCCCGCGACCGGGAGAACAACGCAGTGGCGACGACGAACGACCTGAAGAACGGCATCACGCTGAACCTTGACGGCCAGCTGTGGACCGTCCTCGAGTTCCAGCACGTCAAGCCGGGCAAGGGCGGCGCGTTCGTCCGAACCAAGCTCAAGAACGTGCTGTCCGGGAAGGTCGTCGACAAGACCTTCAACGCCGGTACCAAGGTGGAGGTGGCGAGCGTCGACAAGCGCGAGATGCAGTACCTCTACCGCGAGGGCGAGGACTTCGTCTTCATGGACACCGAGACCTACGACCAGCCGCACATCCCGGCGGGCGTCGTCGGCACCGGCGCCGACTACCTGCTCCCCGAGCAGAACGCCGTGATCGCGTTCAACAACGAGAACCCGCTGTACGTCGAGCTGCCCGCCGCCGTCGTGCTGGCGATCACCGAGACCGAGCCCGGCCTGCAGGGCGACCGCTCCACCGGCGGCAGCAAGCCCGCCACCCTGGAGACCGGCGCGCAGATCCAGGTGCCGCTCTTCATCACCACCGGCGAGAAGGTCAAGGTCGACACCCGCTCCGGCGAGTACCTCGGCCGCGGCTGATGGCCGCTCGCACCAAGGCACGCAAACTCGCGCTGGACATCCTTTTCGCGGCGGAGCTGCGGGAGGAGGAGCCGACGGCGGTGCTCGCCGCCCGGGGCCGTCCCAACCAGGACGAACTGTCGGAGTATCCGCACGCCGTCCGGCTGATCGAGGGCGTCCAGGAGCACCGCGAGCGCATCGACGAGCTGATCGCCACCTACGCGACCGGCTGGACGCTGGAGCGCATGCCCGTCGTCGACCGCAACATCCTGCGCATGGGCGCCTTCGAGCTCCTGTGGGTCGACGACGTCCCCGACGGCGTCGCGGTCAGCGAGGCCGTCGGCCTCGCCACCGAACTGTCCACCGACGAGTCCCCCCGCTTCGTCAACGGCCTCCTCTCCCGCCTCCAGCAACTCAAACCCTCCCTGAGCCTCTAACCTGGGAGTAAGGCACTACCGTGACCGCCTCAGCCGGCTCCGCGACCACGCGGCAACCTCGACTCTTGCGATCGCGTCCGAAGGCGGTTTCGAGCTTGCGAGAAACTGATCGCGCAGCGAGCCGCCAGGCGAGTCGGAGCGATGCAGCGATCGCGCACAGGGCCCGACGATGGAGGGCCCTCAGGGCCCGAAGGAGAAGGGCACTGCAATGAGAAACCGCCGCGTTCGCAGCGCGGTCCTGTGGGACGCGCTGCGGGCCGTGCTGGGGCGCATCACGCCCGAGGCCGGCCAGAGCGACGTCGTGGACGTCGGGGGCGGCACCGGCGGGTTCGCCGTCCCGCTCGCCGAGCTGGGGCACCGGGTCACCGTGATCGACTCCAATCCCGACGCGCTCGCCGCGCTGGAGCGCCGCGCCGCCGAGTCGGGGGTGCGGGTCCGCGCGATGCAGGGCGACGCCGTCGACCTGCCCGACCTGCTCGGCCCGGACGCCGCCGACCTCGTGCTGTGCCACAGCGTCCTGGAGTACGTCGACGAGCCCGGCGCGGCGATGGCGGCGCTGACCGGCACCGTCCGGCCGGGCGGCTCGGTCAGCCTGCTGGTGGCCGGGCAGATCGCCGCCGCGCTGCACCGCGCCGTGTCCGGGCACTTCGACGACGCCCGGCAGGTGCTGACCGACCCGTCCGGGCGATGGGGCGACGGCGACCGGATGCCGCGCCGGTTCACCCGGGAGACGCTGTCGGCGCTGGTGCGCGGCGCGGGCCTGCGGGTCGCCGAGCTGCACGGCGTCCGGATCTTCGCCGACCTGGTGCCGAGCGGCCTGCTGGACGCCGACTCCGCCGACGCGCTGATCGCGCTGGAGTCCGTCGCGGCCGTCCACCCCGTCCTGCGGGACCTCGCCACCCAGCTGCACCTGGTGGCCGACAAACCGGCCCGGTAGAGACCGTGAGCCGCAAGCAGCAACTGCACCGGCCGGGGCCGCAGCCGGGGCCGCCCGCCGACGACACCGGCTGCGCCATCCTGCACGTGGACATGGACGCCTTCTTCGTCAGCGTCGAGCTGCTCGAACGCCCCGAGCTGCGCGGACGTCCCGTCGTCGTGGGCGGGGCCGGGCCGCGCGGAGTGGTGTCGGCGGCGTCCTACGAGGCCCGGACGTTCGGCGTGCACTCGGCGATGCCGATGACGCGGGCCCGGCGGCTGTGCCCGCAGGCGGTCGTGCTGCCGGTCAGCCACGGCAAGTACTCCCGGGTGTCCGCGGCGGTGTTCGAGATCTTCCGGTCCGTCACCCCGCTGGTGGAGGGCCTCTCGCTGGACGAGGCGTTCCTCGACGTGGCGGGCGCCCGGCGGCGGCTCGGCAGGCCCGCGGAGATCGCGCGGCTGATCCGCGAGCAGGTCCGCGACCAGCAGGGCATCACCTGCTCGGTCGGCGTCGCGACCACCAAGTTCGTCGCGAAGCTGGCCTCGACCCGCTGCAAGCCCGACGGGCTGCTCGTGGTGCCGGAGGACGGTGTCGTCGACTTCCTGCACCCGCTGCCCGTCGCGTCCCTCTGGGGGGTCGGGGAGCGGACGGAGCAGGCGCTCACCCGGCTCGGCCTGCGGACGGTCGGGCAGCTCGCCCAGGTCCCGCCGGCGACGCTCCAGCGCGAGCTGGGCAACGCGCTCGGCGCGCACCTGCACGAGCTGGCGTGGGGACGCGACCCGCGCGAGGTCGTCCCGCACACGCCGGACAAGAGCATCGGCGCCGAGGAGACGTTCGACACCGACGTCGACGACCCGGAGGTGATCCGCCGGGAGCTGCTGCGGCTGGCGGAGAAGGTCGGCGCGCGGCTGCGCGAGAGCGGGAACGCCGGCCGGACGGTCAGCGTCAAACTCCGGATGGCGGACTTCAAGACGATCACGCGGGCGCGCACGCTGAGCGAGCCGACCGATCTCGCACGTGTGATCTATGTCACAGCCCGCGAGCTGTATGAGGCGGCCGGGCTGGAACGGGTACGACTCCGTCTGGTCGGGGTACGGGTGGAGAACCTGGGCCCGGCCGGCGAGGCCCCCCGCCAGCTCGCCTTCGACGAGCCGGACAGCGGCTGGCGAGAGGCCGAGCGAGCCATGGACCAGGTCGCACACCGGTTCGGCCGCGGCGCGGTGCGTCCCGCCGCGCTCGTCCGGCGCGCGGCGGACGGTGACGGACGGGACGGCAGGGACGGAAGACAATGAAAGAAGGCGGTGGGGTGACCGGCGCGGGGCACTCGGCGGCCCGGTTCCCGGAGCGGAGCGCGGGTGGAGCGGAGGGTGCCGCCGGAGGGTGCGGGGGGCCGTCTTCCCGCAGGAGACGGGGCCGTTCGCTTTCGTACGCTCGACAGTGCTCGTATTCTGGGCATATCACCGTTGACGTTCGCGTCCCGCATCGGATATCCCGTAGCGGAGCTGTCGTTGGGAGGTGCCGTGCCGCTCTCTGAGCACGAGCAGCGCATGCTCGAACAGATCGAATCGGCGTTGTACGCCGAGGATCCGAAGTTCGCTCACGCGGTTCGCTCGACCAACCCGCAGGTTCACTACAAGCGCCGGATCGTCAAGGCGGCCCTCGGCTTCGTCGTGGGCGTGTGCGCCCTGATGGCCGGGCTCGTGATCAACGAGGGCACCGTCACCATCGCCATCAGCGTGACCGGTTTCCTGCTGATGGTCGTCTGCTGCGTCTGGGCGCTGACGAGCTGGAAGCGGATGACCGGCATCGGCAACGAGCCCGCGCGCGGCCGCGGCCGCCGCGAGGGCGGGCGCCGCGATGGCGGCGGCCGGCAGGCCCGTCCGGCCAAGGCGGGCTTCATGGAGCGCATGGAAGAGCGCTGGCGCCGCCGCACCGAAGGCGACTGAGCGGCGTCTGGAGCGGAAGACGGCGCTCGGTCCAGGGCGCCGGGGGCCTGGGGTGTTCCCCAGAGCGGCACGACCTCCCCTAGGGAGTACTGATCGTCCCGGCCGTACGTGGGTGACCACGAGGCCGGGACGAACGCGTACGGGGGGTCTGGACTACCGGCGGCGGAAGCGGAGGCGGAGGCGGGACGGCAGCTCGTTCACTCGGGCGGTCACGTCCAGGACCCGGTCCGCGGCCGTGCGGAGCGCGGCGCGGGTCTGCGCCATCGTCGACGGCGGCAGCAGCCGGGCGCGCCAGCGGGCGCGGCGCCCCACCGACGCGGCGAACGACTCCCGGACGGTCCGCACGTCGGCGCGCAGCCGCTCCGCCGGCTCCGGGACGCGGCCGCGGGAGTAGCGCGCCAGCTCCTCGGCGCGGGCGATGCGGGTGAGGGCCCGCGCGCCCGCCGCGTCCAGTTCGAGCAGTTCGCCGAGCCGCCGCGCGGCGGCGCGCGGGGAGTCGCTGGCCCGCCAGTCGAACCCGTGGTCGAGCGCGTCGGCGCGCATCTCCCGCCACGCGGCGTGCGCCGCCCCGGCCGGATCGGACGCCTGCGCCCGCGTCCGCGCCGCCGGCCCGGGCGAGGAGGACGGCCGCGGGATCAGCGCCGCCCAGCGGCGCCGCCGGGCGACCATCCGCAGCGCCATCGGCACGCCCATCAGCAGCAGCACCAGCAGGGCCCCGGCCAGCCACGGCACCGGGGAGACCCCGCCCTGGTCGGCGTCCTGGGCGGTGGCGTCGCCGCCCGGGCCCTCGTCGTTGCGGTGGTGGGCGCCGGCGCCGGGCGACTCGGTCGCGCCGTCGGCCGGGGACGTGGAGTCCGGCGACGGCGCGGCCTCGTTCTCCTGCCCGCCGCCGTTGCTGACCGCCGGCTGGCTGTAGCCGGGCGCGACGGCGGTGCCCTGCCCGGCGGCGCCGGCGGGCGTCGGCTCGAACCGCACCCATCCGGAGCCCTCGAAGTACAGCTCCGGCCACGCGTGCGCGTCCCGCGAGTGGACGACCCACTCGCCGGGCTTGACCTCGCTGCCCGGCGTGTAGCCCATCGCCACCCGGGACGGGATGCCGAGGATCCGCGCCATCAGCGCCATCGCGGCCGCGTACTGCTCGCAGTACCCGCGCTTGCTGTGCAGCAGGAAGTCGACGAGGTCGCTGCCGTGCTGCGGCGCCGGCGCGGACAGGTCGTAGGTGAACCCGCCGTTGACGGTGAACCACTGCTGCAGCCGCACGGCCTGGGAGAGCGCGGTCGCCGAGCCCGAGGTCACGTCCGAGGCGAGCTTCCAGATCTGCTGCGGGACGTTCTTCGGCACCGCCGTGTAGTGCGAGACGATGTCCGCCGGGTAGGCGCCCGCCGAGGCGAGCTGCCCGGCGGTCGGCTTCGCGCGCAGGCTCTTGACGGTGAAGGACCGCCCGCCCGCCGAGTCGCGCAGCGAGTAGACCATCAGCGAGTCGGGGTGCACCCGCCAGTCGCCCTTGATCGACACCTTCGACGGGGCGTACGGCACCGGCAGGAACGTCATGTTCCTGACCTCCCGCCGCACGTGCACCTTGGTCGTCACCTCGTGCACGGGGGCGACGCTCAGCCCCGGCGGCGCCGGAAGCTTCCGGTCGCCGGTCACCCGGTCCTTGGAGCTGCTCTTCAGCGGGCTGTAGGTCCACCGGTCGCCGTCGAACCGGTCGAGGGCGTAGAGCCGCAGGTAGCCGGAGCCCTCCGGATCGGAGCTCGTGTAGGACAGGACGACCGAGTCGTCCAGCCGCGTCAGCTCCCGCTTCAGGCTGACCAGCGGGTCGGGCGTCGTCACGGTCTGGGTGCCCTGGCCCGAGCCGCCGCCGAGGCCGAACACCCCGCGCGGCTGCAGCCCGGGCACCGCCGCCGGCAGCAGCACCGCGACGGCGACCGCGCCCGCCGCGATCCGCCGGCCGCTCGCCGCCAGCGCCGACGCGTCGGGCGGGTCGACGGGCTCGCCGGGCCCCGGCCGCGCCCCCGCCATCGGGACCTCGCGCGGGCGGCGGCGCGTGGTCACCGTCCGCCCCCACCCGCCGACCTGCTCACGGGCGTCCGACATCAGCAGGGCGAGGAAGCCGAGCGCGCCCGCGCCGAACGCGAACCAGCCGACGCCGTCCTCGCGGACCGCCGCGGGCACGCTGTACATCGCCAGCAGCGGCAGCCCGGCGAGCGCGGTGCGGCGCATCCGCACGGCCAGCAGGTCGACCAGGACGGCGACCAGTCCGATGCCGGCGGCGGCCAGCATCGCGATGCCGGGCAGCAGCGGGACCGGCGCCGCGTACCGGTTGGCGGCCTGCCAGCCGTCGCCGGCCAGCTCACCGAGGTGGTGCACCGAGTCGGGCGACGGGATGAACACCAGCCACGCCCTGTCGGAGGCGTACACCAGGTTGAGGTAGAGCAGCAGCGCCACCAGCCCGAACAGCAGGTCGAGCAGCGCGGGCACGCGCAGCCGCCGGGCCAGCAGCCCGCCGCCCGCCACCGCCAGCACCGCGCCGAACCCCGCCCAGAACCAGCCGGCCTTCTCGAACAGCGGGTACAGGCCGAGCGAGCCGGCGAGCGTCGCCATCCCGGCCATGACCGTCATCCGGAGTCTCATGCACCGTCCCTGACGAAGTCCTCGCCGGCCTTCCCGGCCTGCGTCCACGCCCCGGCCAGCTCCGCCGCGGACCGGACGGCCACCACCCGCCAGCCGCCCGCGCGCAGCAGCCCCGCGGCGCCCGCGCTCCCGGGCGTCCCGCCGGCGGGCCCGCCCTGGACCAGCACCGCGACGCACGTGCCCGCGCCGTGCCGCGCCGCGGCCACCGCGCGGGCCTCCTCGTCCGACAGCACGCCGAACACCGCGACCACCAGCCCGTCGCCCTCCCGGCCGCCCGTGTGCGTACCGCGCAGCGCGGCCACCCCCGCCGACAGCGCGGCGTTCTTCGACCTGCGCGCCACGGCCAGCGCGTCGAGCAGCAGCCCCTCGAACGCCCCGTCGGACGGCGCGGCGGGCAGCGCCTCCCCGGCGTCGGTGACGTAGCGCACGTTCATCCCCGTCCGGACGAGGTAGACGCCGATCGACGCGGTCGCCGACACGGCCTGCTCGAACGAGCCGCCCGGCCCGTCGCCCCAGTGCGCGGTGCGGCGGGTGTCGAGGAACAGCGTCCCGCTGCTCTGGAAGTGCTGCTCCTCGCGCCGCACCATCAGCTCCCCGCGCCGGGCGGTGGACCGCCAGTGCACGCGGCGCAGGTCGTCGCCGTGCCGGTAGTCGCGCGGGGCGACGTCGTCCTCGCCGGCGGCGGAGACGGCGCGGGCGATGCTGTCGCCGCCGCCCGTCCACGCGCCCGCCAGCCGGCTCGGCGGCAGCGGCACGATCGCCGGCGTCACCGTCAGCGTGTCGGACAGGCTGAACGAGCGGACCAGCTCCACCATCCCGAACGGGTCGGCGAGCCGGACCGTCAGCGGCCCCACCCGGTAGCGGCCCCGCACATCCGAGCGGATCCGGTAGCCGAGCTCACGGGACCCGTGCGGCTCGATGCGCTCCAGCACGAACCGGGTCCGCCCGCCGAGCGCGTAGGGCACCCGGTCCTCCACCATGAGCAGCCCGCTCGGCAGCCGCGACACGTTCTCCAGCCGCAGGTCGGCGCGGGCCTCGTGGCCGACCGGCAGCCGCGCCGGCTCCAGCCGCCGCGCGCACGCCAGCCGGTACCGGGTCCGCGACACCGCGAGCGTGCACAGCAGGGGCAGCGCCAGGACGAGGACCCCGGCGCGCAGCAGGTCGCGTTCGCCGAGGACGACCGCGCAGACGATCGCGGTCGCGCCCGCGGCGACGAAGGACCGCCCGCGGGTGGTGAGGCCGGCCAGCGCTCGACGCACCGGTCACCTGCCGGGGGAGGGCACCGGCAGGCGCTTCACCAGGTCGGCGACGACCTGCTCGGGACGCCGCCGCTCCACCTGCGCCTCCGCGGTGGGCAGCAGCCGGTGCGCGAGGACGGGGACGGCGAGGTCCTGGACGTCGTCGGGGACGACGTAGTCGCGGTCGTCGAGCGCCGCGTACGCCCGCGCGGCCCGCACCAGGTGCAGGGTCGCCCGCGGGGACGCGCCGAGCCGCAGCTCCGGATGCCTGCGGGTCGCGGAGACGAGGTCGATCGCGTACTGCCGCACGGCCTGCGAGACGTGCTGGCGCCGCACCACGTCGATGAGGCCGCGGACGTCGGCGGCGTGCGCAACGGGGGTGAGCCGGTCGAGCGGGGACGCCTCGCCGTGCGTGTCGAGCATCTCCATCTCGGCGGCGGGGTCGGGGTAGCCCATCGAGATGCGGGCGGTGAACCGGTCGCGCTGCGCCTCCGGCAGCGGGTAGGTGCCCTCCATCTCGACGGGGTTCTGGGTGGAGATCACCATGAACGGCGGCTCCAGCACGTAGGTCGTGCCGTCCACCGTGACCTGGCGCTCCTCCATGCACTCCAGCAGCGCGGACTGCGTCTTCGGGGACGCCCGGTTGATCTCGTCGCCGACCACGATGTTGGCGAACACCGGCCCCGGCTTGAACTCGAACTCGCGCAGCTCCTGGTTGTAGGCGCTGACCCCGGTGATGTCGCTGGGCAGCAGGTCCGGCGTGAACTGGACGCGCCGCACCGAGCAGTCGATCGAGCGCGCGAGCGCCTTGGCGAGCATCGTCTTGCCGACCCCGGGGACGTCCTCGATCAGCAGGTGCCCCTCCGCCAGGAGCACCGTCAGCGCGAGCCGGACCACCGCGGGCTTGCCCTCGATGACCGACTCGACCGCGTCCCGGATCTTGTTCGCGACCTGGGCGAGACCGTCGAGCCCGTGGCCCGCCGCGTCCCGTTCCGCCCCGTCATGACCGCCGCCGCCGCGGCGGGCCGAGTGGGATGCCGGGGGGTCGGTCTCCATGAACGACTCACCGTGCGTGCCTACTGCCACCAAACCCTCCTCAGCCGTTCCAACCGACAGTACGTCGTCGGAACGCCCACCGCGATGTTCATGGGAAACGCGAGCCAATTGTGCTCCACGGGACGGACGGCAAACGCCGCGCCGCCGCACACCACTTCCCTCCACCCGCTCCCTCGGGGCCCGCCCGCGGGCGTTCTGGACCGTCCTGCGCGGATCCGGCACGCGGAGCGGGCGTCGCTGGGCTCCACTCCACACCACCCCTGTTGACCTGCGGTTTCGTGGCGGAAAATGGCGCGTGGACGATGTTTTTCTTGTTGACGGTGGGGAAGAGTGGAGTAGAGTGGGGCGCCGTGGGGGCGGTAGCACCCCATGCGGCACGGGAGGTGGGCCGGTGTTCCTCGGCACTCACTCACCGCGCCTCGACGACAAGGGACGACTGTTCCTGCCAGCGAAGTACCGCGAGGAGCTGTCGGGGGGATTGGTGATCACGAAGGGCCAGGAACGCTGCCTGTACGTCTTCCCCATGGCGGAGTTCCAGCGAATCACCGAGGCTCTGCGTGCCGCGCCGGTCACCGAGAAGGCGGTCCGGGGCTACAGCCGGGTCTTCTTCGCCAGCGCTTCCGACGAGGTACCCGACAAGCAGGGCCGCGTCACGATTCCTCCGCCGCTGCGCAAGTACGCGGGCCTCACCCGCGACTGCACGGTCATCGGGGCCAACACGCGTCTGGAGATCTGGGACGCGCAGGCCTGGGAGACCTACCTCGAGCAGGAGGAGGAGACGTTCTCCGACGTCTCGGAGGAGGTGTTGCCAGGGATCCTCTGAGAAACGACTCGTCGGTCCGATGACCGGCACGTGCCGGTCCGATGACCGGCACCTGGCCCACGTTCGGCCAGGTCTCCAGCCGCTCTCCGAGCCAGCTGGCGCAGCTTCCCCGGTGCCAGACGGCGACCCCCCGCGGAAACGCGGTGAAACTTCCTCAGGGCAGCGGATGGGGACCTGGCCGGGCGAGGCCGCCGCCGGACGCAGCAACGGTCAGGCCCGGCGAAGCCACACAGTCCGCGAGCGAGGTGGCCACAGGGGGGTCAGACATGGACGTGGGGAACCACGCGGCCGGCGCCGGTCACGTACCGGTCATGCTCGGTCGCGTCCTGGAACTTCTCATCCCCGCGGCGCAGGCCGTCACCGGCCGCGCGCCCGTGTACCTGGACGCCACGCTCGGCATGGGAGGCCACGCCGAGGCGATGCTCCGGGCCGTCCCGGAGCTGCGCCTCATCGGCCTCGACCGCGACACCACGGCGCTGGAGCGGTCCGCGCGCCGGCTCGCCCCGTTCGGCGACCGGGTGGCGCTGGAGCACGCCGTCTACGACGAGATCCCCGCGGTGCTGCGCCGGCTCGGCGTCCCCGCGGTGGACGCCTTCCTGTTCGACCTCGGCGTCTCCTCCCCGCAGCTGGACGAGTCCGACCGCGGCTTCGCCTACTCCTACGACGCCCCGCTCGACATGCGCATGGACCGCACCCAGCGCCTCACCGCGGCGGACGTCGTCAACGGCTACCCCGCCGCCGAGCTCGCCCGCATTCTGCGCGAGTACGGCGAGGAGCGGTTCGCCCAGCGGATCGCCTCCGCGATCGTCCGCGAGCGCGAGCGCGAGCCGCTGGGGTCGACCCGGCGCCTAGCCGACCTGGTCCGCACCTCGATCCCGGCCGCGACCCGCCGCACCGGCGGCAACCCGGCCAAGCGCACCTTCCAGGCGCTGCGCATCGAGGTGAACGGCGAGCTCGACAGCTGGCGCCGGGCGCTGCCCGCGGCCCTGGACGCCCTCCCGGTCGGCGGCCGGATCGCCGTCCTCTCCTACCACTCCCTCGAGGACCGCGTCACCAAGCGGGTCCTCGCCGCCCAGGCGGCCGACACCACCCCGCCGGGCCTGCCCGTCCCGCTGCCGGAGCACGAGCCGAGGTTCCGGCTCCTGACCCGCGGCGCCGAGCTGCCGTCCGACGAGGAGACCACGACCAACCCACGGGCCGGATCGGTGCGGATGCGCGCCGCGGAGCGGGTCCGGGAGGCGACATGACCACGACGAGCAGGCGCCCGCCGACAAAGACGCAGGCCAGGACGCAGGCCAAGACGCAGGCCAAGGCGGCGGGGACGCAGGCGAAGGCGCCGAAGAAGCGGACGCCGGCCGCCGAGACCACGGCCGCGAAGCCGGCGACCACGACGACCACGCCCGCGGGCGCGACGAGTGCGGCCACGAAGACGAGGCCCAAGGCCGCGCCCGCGACGAGCACGGCGACCGCGAAGAAGAGCACGCGGCCGGCCGCGTCGCGTCGCGCCGCGCCGCCGCGCGCCCCGTTCGTGCTGCTCATCATCGGGCTGCTCGGCGGCGCTCTGGTCAGCCTGCTGCTGCTGAACACCGTCCTCGCCAAGGACGCGTTCACGCTGACGCGGCTCCAGCAGAGCAACAAGCGGCTGGAGCAGCAGCGCCAGGCCTACGAGGAGGAGATCGCCCGCGAGGGGTCCCCGCAGCAGCTGGCCAAGAAGGCCGAGGCGCTCAACATGAAGAAGGGCGAGGACCCGGCCTTCTTCTCTCCCGACACCGGCCGCGCGAGCGGCGGGAAGATCCGTCCCGTGCCGCACGCGGCGGCCGCGTCGGCCGGCGCGGCGGGCGTCCTCGGCGTCCCCGGCACCGTGGTGCCCGGCGACGGCGTCCCGCCGCCGGCCGCCCAGGGCGGTGCGGCCCAGGGCGGTGCGGCCCAGGGCGGGGCGAGGCAGAGCGGCTCCGGGCACGGTGCTTCGGGGCAAGGTGCCTCCGGGCAGAGCGGTGCCGGGCACGGCGGGCCGGGGCAGGGCGCGGGCGCGCGGACCGGGAACGGGGCGCCGTGAGGCGGCGCCCGCACCCCGGGGAGCGGGGGACACGGTGACGAAACGGCCGGGACGCGGGACCGCCGGGCCGCCGCCCGGCCGGAAACGCGGCTCGGACGCGCGCGGAACCCGCGGCTCCGGACGCGACGACAAGAGCGGCCCGGGCGCGGCGCGCGCGTCCGGGCGTCAGACCGGGGGCACGCCGCGCCCGCCCGGCGGCGGGCGGGCCGACGGCGCGGGACGGCAGGGCAAGAAGGGCGGCGCCGCGCGCCGTCCCGCGCGCAGCGGCATGGTCCCCGTCCCGCGCACGGGGACCCCGCCCAAGGAGACACGGTCCAAGGAGACGCGGTCCAAAGAGACGCGGCGCAAGGAGACACGTAAGGAAACAGGGACGTCCACGCGGCAGTCCGCGCGGAACAAGGCGCCCGCCAAGACCTCGCCCGCCAAGGGCGCGTCCGGAAAGAACGGCGCGAACCGGACGACGCGCACCGGCCAGGGCACACGGCCGAAGACGGGCGGCGGCGCCCCGCGCGGCCCGCGCCCCGGCGGCGGTTCCGGACGGCCGCCCGGCCGCCCGCCGCGGCCCCGCGTCCCGTTCCACCGCCGCGACCCCCTCAAGCGGCTGAACGTCGGGCTGCTCGTCATCGCGTTCGTGCTGTCGCTGTTCGCCGGCCGGCTCGTCCAGCTGCAGACGATCGAGTCCGGCAAGTACACCGCGCAGGCGATGCTGCAGCGGATGCGCGAGATCGAGCTGCCCGCCGTGCGCGGCGACATCACCGACGCGCAGGGCAACCCGCTCGCCATGACGGTGGAGGCGCGGTCCATCTTCGCCGACCCGTCCCTCATCAAGCCGGAGAAGCGGCAGGCGATCGTCAGCGCGCTGGCCCCGACGCTCGGGCTGAACCCCTCGACCCTGCTGAAGCAGATCAGCAAGCAGGACACCAGGTTCGTGTACCTCGCGCACGGGGTGCGCCCCGACCAGGCGCGGCTGATCAGCTCGTGGAACTTCCTCGGAATCGGGACTTTGCCGGAATATCGCCGGGAGTATCCCAACGACTCACTGGCCGCCAGCGTCATAGGGTTTGTGAACGACACGGGCAAGGGCGCCGCCGGCATGGAGAGCTCGATGAACGGCGTGCTCGCCGGCAAGAAGGGCTGGCAGCGGGTCGAGATCAGCCCCGAGGGCCAGCACATCCCCATGGGCGAGGACCAGAAGCAGCCCTCCGTGCCCGGCCGCGGCGTCCGCCTGACGCTCCAGCGCGACCTGCAGTTCAAGGCGCAGCAGGCCATCGAGAAGCAGGTCAAGGCGTCCAAGGCGCAGGGCGGCAGCGTGATCGTCATGGATCCGCGCACCGGCCGGCTGCTCGCGATGGCCTCGGCGCCGGGGTTCGACCCGAACCACTACGCCGAGTCCGACCGGTCCACGTGGGGCAGCCCGCTGGTGCAGGACGCCTACGAGCCGGGCAGCACCGGCAAGGTCGTCACGGCCGCCGCCGTCATGGAGCACGGCGGCGTCACCCCGAAGACGCCCTACACCGTCCCCGACAAGATCAAGAAGTACGACGTGGTGTTCCACGACTCGCACCACCACGCGCCCGAGCGGCTCACGTTCGCCGGGGTGCTCGCCAAGTCCAGCAACGTCGGCACCATCATGGCCAGCGCGAGCATCACCCAGCAGCAGCTCTACGGGACGCTGCGCGACTTCGGGTTCGGCCAGAAGACCGGCCTGCCGCTGCCGGGCGAGACGCCCGGCCTGCTGGAGCCGCCGGACAAGTGGTCGGGCACCGACCGGTACCCGATCGCGTTCGGGCAGACGGTCTCGGTGAACGCGGTGCAGATGGCGAGCGTGTACGCCACGATCGCCAACGGCGGCGTCCGCGTCGTGCCGAACCTCGTCGCGGGCACCGTCGGGGAGCACGACAAGTTCACGCCGGCGCCGTCGCCGCGGCGCAAGCAGGTCATCAGCGCCGGCACCGCCCGGCAGATCAGCGACATGCTGGAAGGCGTGACGACGAAGGAGGGCACCGCCCCGAAGGCCCAGATCAAGGGGTACCGCGTCGCCGGCAAGACCGGCACCGCCGAGATCGTCAACCCGCGCTGCGGATGCTACGCCGGCGGCGGCTACACCGCGTCGTTCGCCGGGTTCGCCCCGGCCGACGATCCGCGGCTGGTCGTGCAGGTCGTCCTGCAGGCCCCGAAGCTGGGCAGCCACTATGGTGGCGATGCGGCCGCACCGGTCTTCAAGGACGTGATGAGCTTCGCCCTGCAGTCCGAGAAGATCCCGCCGACGGGGAGCCGTCCGCCGATCACCGAGATCCACGCCCGGGACTGACGGCAGCGAGTACCCTCCTCGCCTGTGAGTCCACCACCCGTGTCCCAGCAGTCCCGTTCCGCTCGCACCGAAAGAAACGCCATGCGTCCCACCACCAATCCGGCTCGTCCACTGGACGGGCTCGCGGCGCTTCTCGGCATCGGGCGGGACGGATGGGACGGCGGCGGATGGGACAGGGTGTCGGCAACGGGGATCACGCACGACTCCCGCGCGGTGCTGCCCGGCGACATCTACGCGGCGCTGCCCGGCGCCCGCGCGCACGGCGCCCAGTTCGCCGCGCAGGCCGCCGAGGCGGGCGCGGTGGCGGTCCTCACCGACCCCGACGGGTACGACCGGGCGGCGGCGACGGGCCTGCCCGTCCTCGTGGTGCCCGACGTCCGGGCGCGGCTCGGCGACGCGGCGTCGTGGGTGTACGGGGACCCGGGCCGCGACATCACCCTCATCGGCGTCACCGGCACCAGCGGCAAGACCACGACGGTGTTCCTGCTGGACGCGGGCCTGCGCGCCGCCGGGATCCGGACGGGCCTGGTCGGCGGGGTCGAGATCCGGGTCGGCGGCGACCGGGTGCCGAGCGCGCTGACCACCCCGGAGGCCACCGACCTGCACGCGCTGCTGGCGATGATGCGCGAGGGCGGCGTCGGCGCCGCCGCGATGGAGGTGTCCAGCCATGCCCTCGTTCAGGGCCGGGTCGGCGGCGCCCGCTACGAGGTCGCGGTCTTCACGAACCTCTCCCAGGACCACCTGGACTACCACTCCACCATGCAGGACTACTTCCTCGCCAAGGCGCGGCTGTTCACCCCCGAGTACTCCCGCGTCGGCGTCATCAACCTGGACGACCACTACGGCCGCGAGCTGCTGGAGATCGCCACGGTGCCGGCCACGACGTTCTCGCCGACCGGCGACCCGGCGGCCGACTGGCGGGCCGAGGACGTGCGCGTCGGTGCCGACGGGGGCGTGTTCCGCGTCGTCGGGCCGGGCGGGATCGAGGCCGACGGCGAGGTCCGGCTCGCCGGCCCGTTCAACGTCGCCAACGCGCTCGCCGCGATCGTCGCGCTGGTCGAGGCCGGCATCCCGCTGCAGGCGGCCGTCGGCGGGGTCGCCTCGCTGCCCGGCGTCCCCGGCCGGCTGGAGCGGGTCGACGAGGGCCAGGACTTCGTCACCCTCGTCGACTACTCGCACAAGCCGGGCGCCGTCGAGGCCGTCCTGAACGCGCTGCGGCCCGTCACCGAGGGCGCGCTCACGGTGGTGCTCGGCTGCGGCGGCGACCGCGACCGCGGCAAGCGCCCGCTGATGGGGGAGGCCGCCGCCCGGCTGGCCGACACCGCGTACTTCACCGACGACAACCCGAGGTCGGAGGATCCGCTCGCGATCCTCGCCGCTATGGTCGAGGGCGGGCTGAAGGTGCCGCAGCCGGAGCGCGCCCGCATCGTCGTGGAGCCCGACCGGGCCGCCGCGATCGAGCTGGCCGTCGGCCGGGCCCGCCGCGGCGACGTCCTCGTCGTCGCGGGCAAGGGCCACGAGCAGGGCCAGCACATCGCGGGCGAGGTGTATCCGTTCGACGACCGCGAGGTCGTCCGCGCGGCGCTCCGGCGCCGCACACCAGGGAATAGAGGGGACGGGACGCAGGCGTGATCCCACTTCCGCTGTCGACGATCGCGGAGATCACGGGAGGCGGCCTCCACGGGCCACCGGACGTGGTGGTGAGCGGTCCCGTGGTCATCGACTCCCGCGCGGTGGAGTCCGGCGCGCTGTTCGCGGCGCTGAAGGGCGAGCGCGCGGACGGGCACGACTTCGCGGCCGGGGCACTGGCGTCCGGCGCGGCGGCCGTCCTCGCGCAGCGTCCGGTGGACGGCCCCTGCGTGGTCGTGGCCGACGTCCAGGAGGCGCTCGGCCGGCTCGCCCGGGGCCTGCTGGACCGGCTGCCGGACGTGACCGTCGTCGCCGTCACCGGCTCCGCCGGCAAGACCTCCACCAAGGACCTCATCGGGCAGGTGCTGAGCGGCGCCGGCCCCACCGTCTTCCCGCCCGGATCCTTCAACAATGAGATCGGGCTGCCGCTCACCGTGCTGCGCGCCGGCGCCGGGACCCGCCACCTGGTCCTGGAGATGGGCGCCCGCGGGATCGGCCACATCGCCTACCTGACCGGCATCGCGCGGCCGGACGTCGGCGTCGTGCTGAACGTCGGGACCGCGCACGTCGGCGAGTTCGGCGGCCGGGAGAACATCGCCCGCGCCAAGGGCGAGATCGTGGAGGCGGTGCCGCCCGGCGGGACCGCCGTCCTCAACGCCGACGACCCGCTGGTCAGCGCCATGGCGCCGCGCACCCGCGGCGAGGTCGTCACGTTCGGCCGCTCGCCCGGCGCGGCGGTCCGCGCTGCGGACGAGACCCTCGACGAGCAGGGCCGGGCGCGGTTCACGCTCGTCACGCCGGAGGGGTCGGCGCCGGTCGCGCTGCGGCTGCACGGGGCGCACGCCGTCCCGAACGCGCTGGCCGCGGCCGCCGCCGCGCGCGCGTCGGGCCTGACCGCGGACGCGATCGCCGCGGGGCTGTCGGAGGCCGTGCCGGTGAGCCGCTGGCGGATGGAGGTCACCGAGCGGGCGGACGGGGTGACCGTGGTGAACGACGCCTACAACGCCAACCCCGACTCGGCCCGCGCCGCGATCGACGTGCTCGTCCACATGGCCCGCGGCCGGCGCGCGTACGCGGTGCTGGGGGAGATGGCCGAACTGGGCGACTCGTCCGTGGCGGAGCATGCCAAGATCGGGCAGCATGTCGCGCGCAGCGGGATCGCCGGACTCGTCGTCGTCGGCGCGAACGCGGCGGCGATGGCCGAAGGGGCCGGGCAGGTGGCGTCATGGACGGGAGAGTGCGTGCAGGTGGATGACGTCGGCGCGGCGGTGACCGTGCTCAGGGAGCGGCTCGCGCCGCGGGACGTCGTGCTGGTGAAGGGCTCCCGCGTGGCCGGCCTGGAACGGGTGGCCGAGGCGATCCTCGCGGAGGACGGCCGATGACCAACATCATCATCGCCGCGGGGATCGCGCTGATCTTCGTGATGGTCGGCACGCCGGGCTGGATCCGGGTCGTCAACCGGCTCGGCTACGGCCAGATGATCCGCGACGAGGGCCCCGAGGCCCACCTGACCAAGCGCGGCACCCCCACGATGGGCGGGACGGTCTTCATCGTCGGCTCGCTCGTCGGCTACGCGGCGGCGCACCTGTTCACCGGGGAGGCGCCGACGATCTCCGGCGTCCTGGTGCTGTTCCTGATGACGGGGCTCGGCCTCGTCGGGTTCGTGGACGACTACATCAAGGTGTTCAAGCAGCGCAGCCTCGGCCTGCGCAGCGGCGCCAAGATGATCGGCATCATCCTCGTCGGCGTCGTGTTCGCCGTCGGGTCGCTGAACTTCCCCAACGGCTACGACATCACCCCCGCCGACCCCCACCTGTCCTTCCTGCGCGACTTCGGCCCCTCGATCGGCCCGTACCTGTTCGTGGTGTGGGCGCTGCTGCTGATCGCCGCCATGTCCAACGGCGTCAACCTCACCGACGGGCTGGACGGCCTCGCCGCGGGCCCGGCCGGCATGGTGCTGGCCGCCTACGTGATCATCGGGAACTGGCAGCTGCGCAACAGCTGCGCCGCCGCCCTCGCCCCCAACTGCTACAGCGTCCGCGACCCCCTCGACCTCGCGGTGGTCGCCGCGGCCGTGCTCGGCGGCGTGTTCGGCTTCCTGTGGTGGAACGCCCCGCCCGCGAAGATCTTCATGGGCGACACCGGCTCGCTGGCCCTCGGCGGCGTCCTGGTCGGCCTGGCGATCCTCACCCGCACCCAGTTCCTGCTCGCCATCCTGTGCGGGCTGATCGTGATGATCACGCTGTCGGTGATCATCCAGGTCGGCGGGTTCAAGATGACCAAGAAACGGGTGTTCAAGATGGCGCCGCTGCAGCACCATTTCGAGCTGTCCGGCTGGGCCGAGACCACGATCGTCGTGCGGTTCTGGCTGATGTCGGCGACGTTCGTCGCGATCGGCATCGGCCTGTTCTACCTGGAATGGATGCCGAAGAAGTGAGCGACCGCCCCTGGGACGGCCTGGACGTCTGCGTGGCCGGGCTCGGCGTGTCGGGCCGCGCCGCCGCCCGCGTCCTCGCCGGGCACGGCGCCCGCGTCACCATCGTGGACGCCCGCGACGGCGAGGAGCACCGCGGGCACGCCGCCGAGCTGGAGGCACGCGGGATCACCGTCCGGCTCGGCGACGGCGACGCCCTCCCGGCGGGCACCGGCCTGGTCGTGACGTCGCCCGGCTGGCGGCCGGACGCGCCGCTCCTCGCGGCGGCCGCGGGGGCCGGCATCGAGATCATCGGCGAGGTCGAGCTGGCGTGGCGGCTCCGCCCGGACAACGCCGCGCCATGGCTGGCCGTCACGGGGACCGACGGCAAGACGACCGTCGTCCGCATGCTGGCGTGCATGCTCACCGCCGCCGGCCACAAGGCCCTCGCGGTGGGGAACGTCGGGACGCCGATCGTGGAGGCTGTAGGAGGTTCCGGGGGGCCTGGGGGGTCGCCCCCCCAGGAGGGGCTCGGCGAGCCGTACGACGTGCTGGCCGTCGAGTTGTCGAGCTACCAGCTGCACTGGTCCGGCACCCTCGCCCCTGAGGCGGCCGCCGTGCTGAACGTCGCGCCCGACCACCTCGACTGGCACGGCTCCATGGACGCCTACGTCGGCGCCAAGGCCAAGATCTTCGGGCCCGGCTGCATCGCGGTCTACAACGCCGACGACGCCACGTCCACCGCGCTCGCCGAACGCGCCGGGGACGTTCGCCGGCGGGTCGGGTTCACCCTCCAGGTGCCGCGTCCGGGCGAACTCGGCGTCGTCGAGGAACTGCTGGTCGACCGGGCGTACACCGACGACCCCGGGAGCCAGGCCGCCGAGCTGGCCGCGCTCGGCGACGTCCGCCCGTTCGCGCCGCACAACGTCGCCAACGCGCTGGCCGCCGCCGGGCTCGCCCGCGCGTTCGGGGTGCCGCCCGAGGCCGTCCGCGCGGGCCTGCGGGCGTTCGTGCCCGACCCGCACCGCATCCAGCACGTCGCGGACGTCGCCGGCGTCGCCTACGTCAACGACTCCAAGGCGACCCAGCCGCACGCCGCCGCCGCGTCCCTCGCCGCCTACGAGCCGGTCGTGTGGATCGCCGGCGGCCTCCTCAAGGGCCTGGACGTCGACGACCTGGTGCGCTCCTGCGCCGGGCGGCTGCGCGGCGCCGTGCTGATGGGACGCGACCGGCACCGGATCGCGGAGGCACTCGCGCGACACGCCCCGGATGTCCCGGTGGTGGACGTCCCCGACACCGACACTGGGGCGATGGACCGCGTCGTCAACGAAGCCTCCGGCCTCGCCCGCCCGGGGGACACCGTGCTGCTCGCGCCCGTCGGGGCGTCCTTCGACATGTTCGCCAACTACCCGGCCCGCGGCGACGCCTTCATCGCGGCCGTGCGACGCCTCGCCGAGGGCGCACGGTAGCGATGACCGCCGCGGCCGAGGAGGAGGACACCCGGCGCCCGGGGCCGCGCGAGCAGGTGGCCGCCGCCGTCGGGCTGCTCGACCGGCCCCTCACCTCCTACTACCTGGTGCTGGGCTGCTCGGTGATGCTGCTCGCGCTCGGCCTGACGATGGTGCTGTCGGCCTCCAGCGTGAAGCAGCTCCAGGCGACGGGCTCGGCGTACACGCTGTTCCAGAAGCAGGCGATGTGGATGGCGATCGGGCTGCCCGGCATGTGGCTGGCGTCCCGGCTGCCGGTGAAGACGTTCCGCGCGCTCGCCTACCCGCTGCTGCTGCTGTCGGTCGTCGCCCTCGCCATGGTGCTGGTCCCCGGGCTCGGCCGCAGCGCGGGCGGCGCCACCCGCTGGGTCGACCTCGGCCCGGTGCAGATCCAGCCGTCCGAGCTGGCCAAGCTCGCCCTCGTACTGTGGGGCGCCGACCTGCTGGCCCGCAAGGACCGGCTCGGCCAGCTCACCGAGTGGCGGCCGCTGCTCGTCCCGCTGATGCCGGGCGCCGGGATCCTCGTCCTGCTGGTCATGCTCGGCAGCGACCTCGGCACCACGCTGGTGCTGCTCACCATCTTCCTGGCGCTGCTGTGGGTGGTCGGCGCGCCCGGACGGCTGTTCGTCGGGATCGCGGGGCTCGTGTGCCTGCTGGTGTCGATCCTCATCCTCGTGGAGCCGTACCGGATGCAGCGGCTCACCGGGTTCCTCGACCCGTCCGGCAACCAGCTCACCACCAACTACCAGGGGACGCAGGGCCTGTACGCGCTCGCGTCCGGCGGGCTGTTCGGCACCGGCCTCGGCGAGGGGCGCGCCAAGTGGGACTACCTCCCGCACGCCGAGACCGACTTCATCTTCGCGATCGTGGGGGAGGAGTTCGGCCTCGTCGGCACCCTCGTCGTCGTCGGCCTGTTCGGGATGCTCGCCTACGCGGGCCTGCGGATCGCCCGGCGGGTCAAGGACCCGTTCACCCGGCTCGCCGCGGCCGGCGCGACCGCGTGGCTGATCGTGCAGGCCGTCGTGAACATCGGCGCGGTCATCGCCGTCCTGCCCATCACCGGCATCCCGCTGCCGCTGGTGTCCTACGGGGGCTCGGCGCTCATCCCGACGCTGTTCGCGCTCGGGATGCTGCTCGGGTTCGCCAAGCGCGAGCCCGGCGCGCGGCAGGCACTCTCCGCACGGGGTCCCGGACCGGTCGTGAGGGCTCTAAGCTGGCTGGGTCTGGCACGGCGTTGAAATCCCCCCTTTCATCACACGCTGAGGAGTTGTCAACGGACATGAGGGTTGTCCTGGCCGGCGGCGGCACCGCCGGACACATCGAGCCCGCCCTGGCGCTCGCCGACGCGCTGCGCCGCGGCGACCCGAACACCGGGATCGTCTGCCTCGGGACCGAGCGGGGGCTGGAGACCCGGCTCGTCCCGCAGCGGGGCTACGAGCTCGCCCTGATCCCGCCGGTGCCGCTGCCGCGCACGCTGACCCCGCAGCTGCTGTCGGTGCCCGGCCGGCTGCGCGGGGCGATCAACGCGGCCGCGTCGGTCCTCGACCAGGCACAGGCCGACATCCTGGTCGGGTTCGGCGGCTACGTCGCCACCCCCGGCTACCTGGCGGCGCGCAAGCGCAAGGTGCCGATCATCGTGCACGAGGCCAACCCGAAGCCCGGCCTGGCCAACAAGCTCGGCGCCCGCTTCACCGACCACGTCGCGGTGTCGCACTCCGACTCGCCGCTGCCGAACGCCACCTTCGTCGGGATCCCGCTGCGCCGCGAGATCGCGACGCTGAACCGGCTCGCGATGGGCGACAAGGCCCGCTCCTACTTCGGGCTGCTCCCCGACCTGCCCACGCTGCTGATCTTCGGCGGCTCGCAGGGCGCCCGCTCGCTGAACCAGGCCGCGGTCGCCGCCGCGCCGTACTTCCGGCAGGCCGGCATCCAGGTGCTGCACATCGTCGGGCCGAAGAACACCGAGGAGCCCGAGCCCGCGTCCGGCGGCCCGCAGTACGTCACGATCCCCTACTGCGACCGGATGGACCTCGCCTACGCCGCCGCCGATATGGCGATGTGCCGGGCGGGCGCGATGACCTGCGCCGAGCTGGCCGCGGTCGCGCTGCCCGCGGTGTACGTCCCGCTCCCGATCGGCAACGGCGAGCAGCGGCTGAACGCCGAGCCGATCGTCGCGGCGGGCGGCGGCATGCTGGTCGACAACGCCGAGCTGTCGCCGGACTGGATCGCGCAGCACCTGCTGCCGGTGCTGGCCGACCCGGCCCAGGTCGCGCACATGTCCGAGGCGGCCGGGTCGATGGGGCGCCGGGACGCCGACGCCGCGCTCGCCCGGATGGTGTACGACGTGGTCCGCTCCGCGGGTGCCGCGCGATGAGCCTGATCGACCCCGGTGAGGTGGTGCCGGCCGGCGAGCTCGGCCGGGTCCACTTCATCGCCATCGGGGGCGCGGGGATGTCCGGCATCGCCCGCATCATGCTGCGCCGCGGCATCGGGGTGTCCGGCAGCGACGCCCGCGACTCCGAGCTGCTCACCCAGCTCGGCGACCTCGGCGCCAAGGTCTTCGTCGGGCACGACGCCGCGCACGTGGGCGACGCCGACACGGTGGTGGTCTCCACCGCCATCCGGGAGACCAACCCGGAGCTGGTCGCCGCCCGCGAGCGCGGCCTGCGCGTGCTGCACCGCTCCGAGGCGCTGGCGTCCCTGATGGAGGGCCGGCGCGCGGTCGCGGTGGCCGGCACGCACGGCAAGACGACGACGACCTCCATGCTCACCGTCGCCCTCCAGCACACGGGCGCCGACCCCTCGTACTGCATCGGCGGGCAGCTCGTCACCACGGGCCTCGGCGCCGACGAGGGTGCCGACGACGTCTTCATCGCCGAGGCCGACGAGAGCGACGGGTCGTTCCTGCGCTACACCCCGCGGATCGCGGTGGTCACCAACGTCGAGGCCGACCACCTCGACAACTACGGGGAGTTCGAGCAGGTCAAGGAGAACTTCGCCGCGTTCGCCGGGCGCATCGTCCCCGGCGGGGCGCTGGTGGCCGGGGCCGACGACCAGGTCGCCCGCGAGCTGGCCGCCGCCGCCCGCGAGCGCGGCCTGACCGTGGTGACCTACGGCGAGGCGCCGGACGCCGACCTGCGCGTCACCGGGTTCACCCCCCGCGGCCTCGGGTCGCGGTTCGAGATCGAGGGCCTCGGCGAGGTGCGGCTGGGGGTCCCCGGCCGGCACTACGCCCACAACGCCACCGCCGCCGTCGCCGTCGCGCGCCTGCTCGGCCACGGCTTCGAGGCGGTGCGCGACGGGCTGGCGGCGTTCACCGGGTCGATGCGGCGGCTGGAGCGCAAGGGCGAGGCGGGCGGCGTCGAGGTGTTCGACAGCTACGCCCACCATCCGACCGAGCTGACCGCCGACCTTGAGGCCACCCGCGACTACCTGGGGGAGAAGGCCGGGCAGTCCGGTCAGCAGGGCCGGATCATCGCGGTGTTCCAGCCGCACCTCTACAGCCGAACCCGGTTCTTCGCCGCGGAGTTCGGCGCGGCGCTCGGCCTCGCCGACGTCGCGGTCGTGCTGGACGTCTACGGCGCCCGCGAAGACCCCGAGCCCGGTGTGACGGGCGCGCTGGTCGCGGACGCGGTCCCGGCCGCGACCGAGACCGTCTACGCGCCCGAGCGAGACGAGGTGCCCCGCCTGGCGGCGTCCCTCGCCCGCCCCGGCGACGTCGTCATCACTCTGGGCGCGGGCGATGTGACGCAGCTCGGCCCGCTCGTCCTGGAGCGGCTCGCGGAGGCGTGAGTGACACGCCGCCGCCCGCGCGGTCGGCGGCCGGCGGGGGGATGACTGTCAAGCTTGGGTCATGACCGAGGCGCAGACCGGCCACCGCACGGTCCCGGACGGGGACGAGGCGGAGGCGGAGCGCGGCCGCCCGAACCGGTGGAAGGTGGTGTTCGTCACCCTGCTGGTCGTCGGCGCGCTCGGCGCGGTGACGTGGGTGCTGCTCGGGTCCAGGCTGCTGGTGGTGCGGCACGTCGAGGTGTCCGGCACCGAGCTGGCGCCGCGCGACCGGGTGGTGGCCGCCGCCGGGATCGATCTCGGCACGCCGATGGCGCGGCTCCGGACGGGCGCGGTCCGGGAGCGGGTCGAGCGGCTCCGCGAGGTCGAGTCGGCGAAGATCGAGCGGCACTGGCCGGGGACGGTCCGCATCGTCGTCCGGGAGCGGGAGCCGGTGGCCGTGTTCGACCGGAACGGCCGCTACCAGCTGCTCGACCGGCACGGCGTGACCGTCGCCGACGCGGAGTCGCGTCCGGCGGGGCTGCCCGCGCTGACGGTCGCCTCGCCGGGGCCGTCCGACAAGGCGACCCTCGCGGCGCTCACCGTGCTGGCGGCCCTGCCCGAACGCCTCAGCGGGAAGCTCGCCGAGGTGGAGGCGACCGGCCCGGAGGCCGTCACCCTGCACATGCAGGGCGGCCAGACGGTGGTGTGGGGCGCCGCGGAGCGGGCGGGGGAGAAGATCCGGTTGCTGGACGCGCTGCGCCGCACGGCGGGCGGCCGTGCCGTCCGCACCGTCGACATCAGTTCGCCAGAGGTCCTCAAGACGTCGTGAGAAGCATCAGGAGAACGCTGTTCGGGCGCCGGGCAAGCTGGGCAAACCTGTGCCGGCCGCGACACGCCGGGAGGTTAGTTGACCCTGGCGGTAAGGCCGCCCTACTGTCCGTATCAGTCCACAGGTTGACATAACTGTAAGCCTCAAGTTGAGGGTGAGGGTTCAGGCCCCGCCCCATGCGCACACAGGTCGGGAAAACCGCGGCGGCACGGTCAGCAGACCGGTCAGGGCGGTCGGAGAGAGCGGAAAGGCCCCTCGTCGTGGCAGCACCGCAGAACTACCTCGCGGTCATCAAGGTCGTCGGCATCGGCGGCGGCGGCGTCAACGCCGTCAACAGGATGATCGAAGAGGGACTCAAGGGCGTCGAGTTCATCGCGATCAACACGGACGCCCAGGCGCTGCTGATGAGTGACGCCGATGTGAAACTGGACGTGGGCCGCGAGCTCACCCGGGGCCTCGGGGCGGGCGCCAACCCCGACGTCGGCCGCAAGGCCGCCGAGGACCACCGGGAGGAGATCGAGGAGGTCCTCAAGGGCGCCGACATGGTGTTCGTCACCGCCGGGGAGGGCGGTGGCACCGGCACCGGCGGCGCGCCCGTGGTCGCCAACATCGCGCGCTCGCTGGGCGCGCTGACGATAGGGGTGGTCACCCGCCCGTTCAGCTTCGAGGGCAAGCGCCGCGCCATGCAGGCCGAGGCCGGCATCGAGACGCTGCGCGACGAGGTCGACACCCTCATCGTCATCCCCAACGACCGGCTGCTGTCGATCTCCGACCGGCAGGTCAGCGTGCTGGACGCGTTCAAGGCCGCCGACCAGGTGCTCCTGTCCGGTGTCCAGGGCATCACCGACCTGATCACCACGCCGGGCCTCATCAACCTGGACTTCGCCGACGTCAAGTCGGTCATGTCCGGGGCCGGCTCGGCGCTGATGGGCATCGGCTCGGCGCGCGGCGACGACCGCTCGGTGGCCGCCGCCGAGATGGCGATCTCCAGCCCGCTGCTGGAGGCCAGCATCGACGGCGCGCACGGCGTGCTGCTGTCCATCTCCGGCGGCTCCGACCTCGGCCTGTTCGAGATCAACGAGGCGGCCCAGCTGGTGTCCAACGCGGCCGCCCCCGACGCCAACATCATCTTCGGCGCGGTCATCGACGACGCGCTGGGTGACGAGGTCCGGGTCACGGTGATCGCGGCGGGTTTTGACGAGGGGCGCCCTTCCAAACCGGCTCCGGAGCCGGAGAGCAAGCGGCTGCCCCCGCCCCCGCGTCCCGTCCCGCCGCCGCCCGGG
>NZ_SMKY01000009.1 GCF_004349235.1 Actinomadura darangshiensis
GTGCCGGTCCAGGCCGGCGAGGACCTCCGCCGCCACGGCGAACGCGCCGTCCTGCGCGGTCTCCTTCGGGAGCGAGTCGCGGTAGTCGCTGTACCGGACTTCGGTCTTCGCGTTCCCTACGCGGGTCACGACCGTCGCGCCGGAGGTCGGCGAGAACTGCGTGACCGCCTCGTCGCCCAGACCCGTCACCGCCTGGACGGTCACGTCGGACCACTTTGGCCCGAACGACTTGACGGCTCCGCCGAGGGCCGACCGTCCGGTGGGCCGGCCGGGGTACTGCGCGGCGTGGCCGTCCCGGTAGCGGGTGAGGTCGACGGACAGGGTCCGCCTCGACCGGCTGTCGTCGTCGGCCGACGCCCACGAGCACTCTCCCCCCGCGCCGTCCTTCGACATCCGCAGCTCCCCGGGCAGCAGGCGGGCGAGGGTCGCCGCCGAGACCCCGCAGCGCGCCGGGAGCGTTTCGATCACCGGCCCCGCGGGGACGCGGTCCGGCCCGGTCGGGGGATCGGCCATCTGATCGAGGCTTCCGGGCCCCGGGATGACCTTCATCAGGGCGATGCTGATCGCGAACACGACGACGAACGCGAACACGATGGCGCCGTCGTCTCCAGGACGGGAGGTGCCGCCCGCCGGGGCCGCCGTCATGACCGCAACGACCTCTCCACCGCGACGGCGACCGTATAGGCGCTGTCGATCAACTGCCGGCCACGCAGATCCAGCTCCTTGTCGGCTCCCTCGTAGGCGACCTCGACCAGCACGTTGCGCTTCTGGAAGAGGACCAGGCCCGCGTCGCCCGAGGAGCCGGAGCCGACCTCGGTGACCGCGAACGCCCGTTCGCCCGGCCCGGTGAGCGGGGTGAGCTCGGCGAAGTCGTCGAGCGTGATGGACTTCTTCTCCCGCAGGTTCCGGTAGACGGCCTGGTACTGGCGCGTCGCCGTGAAAGCCCCGTAGCCGGGTACGTCCTCGTCCGCGACCGCCAGCGACACGGTGAGCGCGCGAGACCGCCCCTCGTTGGAGTACCGGGACGTCCGGGCCTTCCACGTGCAGGAGTCGACGGACAGGCCCGCCTGGTTCACGATCGCCATCAGGGTCGAGGCTCCCCGCCGCCGGTACGCCCCGCGGGCGACCTTGTCGACGGTGGCGCCGGGGACGGCGTCGCATGGTCTGGGGACCCGGCCCAGCGCCGGCGTGGCCGGGTGCATCCCCGTGCTCAGCACGGGCCGCGCCGCCGCCCCCATGCTCTTCGCCGTCTCGGCCGCCGCGGCGAACGCCCCGTCCACCGCGGTCTTCTCCGAGATCGTCCTCTCCCGGCCGCGCACGGCGTCCCACCCGGTGTAGCGGACCGACACGACGGCGTTGCCCACCCGGAAGGCGAGGTTCGCGCCTTCGGTCTCCTGCTCCGCCGAGTAGCGGACGACGGCCTCCTCGCCCAGGCCCTCCACGATCTTGGGCGGGCCGGACCTCCCGGTCGAGCCCGGCCCGGTCATGCCCACCATCTGCATCGCCTCGCTGATCGGCGACTGCTGGATGCCCGTGGCGAGGCTGATGTCCACGTCGAGGACGCGCTCGTTCCGGTAGTCGTCGCCGAAGCACCAGCCGCACTTGGCCTTGCCGTCGTCCAGCGAGTACCAGCTGCAGTCTCCCGCGCCGCCCTCCCGGAAGACGCCGCCCTTCTCCGGATCGGGGTCGGACCCGGGCGCGAGCCGGGCGGCGGTGCCGTCCGAGACCCCGCAGTTGTGCGGGATCTTCTTGACGATCCGGCCCGCGGGCACCTGCTCGGCGCCGGCGGGCGCCGCGATCAGGGGCCCGTCGGAGATGCCCCCGGGATCGCCGGACCCGCGCGAGGCGACGACGGCGACCGTGACGACGAGGACGACGACGGCGGCGGCACCCGCCAGCGCGAGCCGCCGGCGGCCGGTCCGGAGGGGCGGCCCGGCGGGTTCGGGATCGGACACGCGAACTCCCAGGGAGGGGGCAGTTGATCTCCTAGGACTGCGCCGTCAGGGCCGAGGTTCGGGTCCCGCGCCCGAATTCTTCCGGCGGACGCTTCAGGGGAGGGTGCGGCGCATCAGCAGGACGGCGACGTCGTCCTGGGCCGGCTCCTTGCCGATGAGATCCGCCATCACGGCGGCCGTGACGTCCTCCGGCGGTCCGGCGTACGCCGCCTCGCAGAGCCGGTCGATGCCGTCGAGGAGCGAGTTGTCCCGCCGTTCGATCAGCCCGTCGGTGTAGAAGCACAGCAGGGCGCCGGGCGGGAGCGCGACGGTCGTGGTCCGGCGGGGGATCACCTCGTCCAGGCCGATCAGGACGTCGAAGTCCAGGTCGAGGGCCCGCGCCGGGGAGTCCGGGAGGGCGAGGACCGGGGGAGGATGGCCGGCGGACGACACCCGCACCCGGTCCAGGCGGGGGTCGCACACCGCGTACAGGACGGTGGCCGTCGCGTCGGGCTCGAAGTGCATCATCTTCCGGTTGAGCCTGTGCAGCACCTCGGCCGGATCGGCGGTCTCCAGCGCGTAGGCCCGCAGGGCGCTGCGCATCCGGCCCATGATGACGGCGGCCGGGAACCCGTGCCCGGCCACGTCCCCCATGACGATGCCGATGTGACCGGACGGGAGGGTGAAGACGTCGTACCAGTCGCCGCCGACGATCGCCTGGCCGGGACGGTACCGGGCCGCCATCTCGACGCCGGGGATGTCCGGAAGCGTGGACGGGATCAGGCTGCGCTGCAGTTCCAGGGCTCCCGCCCGTTCGGCGTGGCTGAGCAGCGACTGCACCGCCAGCGCGGTCTGCGCGGCCGCGATCTGCAGGAACTCCTCCTCGTCCGCGGTGAAGCGGCGCGGGTCGAGAGTCCCGATGTGCATGACGCCCACCAGCGTGCCGCCGCCGATGAGCGGGACGCCGAGGAGGGAGCGCAGGCCCTTGCGCACCAGCAGCGGGTTGAAGAGGTCGGCGCTCGGCACGTCGGGGATGTGGATCGGCCGCCGTTCGGCGGCGACGCGTCCGGCGAACCCCCGGCCCAGCGGGACGTGGGCGGCCTGGCTGACCTCCTCCTCGATGCCCCTGGCGGCGGTGGCGACGAGGAGGCGCCCCGGCTTGTCCAGGAGCAGGACGACGGCGGTGTCCACCGCCAGGACCTCGCTGACGCGTTCGAGCATGCTGTTCAGGAACTCGTCGACGTCCATGTGCGTGAACGCCGGGTGTGTTACCGACTGGATGTTCTCCAGCTTTCGGGTCACACCGTCCAAAGGGCCTGACGGGTTCTCCACCCGCCCGAGTTTACGGGCGCCGCCCGAGGCGGTGCCGGACTCCGGCGGCGATCTCCAGGTCCTCGCGGGCGCCGACCACGAGGGTGCGGACGGGCGCGCCGGGGGCGGTCAGGTCGGTGTCGCCGGAGGCGGCGGCGTTGCGGTCCGGGTCGATGGAGACGCCCAGGTAGGCGAGGTCCTCGGCCAGGCGCATCCGGACGGACGGGTCGTGCTCGCCGACGCCGCCGGTGAAGACCAGGGCGTCGAGGCCGCCGAGGGAGGCGGTCATGGCGGCGGCGCAGGCGCGGAGGCGGTGGTGGTAGACGTCCAGGGCGGCGAGGGCGTTGACGTCGCGTTCGCCGGCCTGGTCGCGGACGCGCCGCATGTCGCCGGTCCCGGTGAGGCCGCGCAGGCCCGAGTCGCGTTCCAGGGCGTCGCCGACCTCGGCCGGCTCCACGCCGTGCTTGATCAGCCACAGCGGGATGCCCGGGTCGATGCTGCCCGCGCGGGACGCCATGACCAGGCCCTCCAGCGGCGTGAAGCCCATGGTGGTGTCGACCGAGCGGCCTTCGGCGACGGCGCACAGGGACGCGCCGGAGCCGAGATGGCAGACGACCATGCGCGCGGGAACGGCCCCGAGGAGCTCGCCCGTGCGCCGGACGGCGTAGGAGAACGACAGCCCGTGGAACCCGTAGCGGCGCAGGCCGAACCGTTCGCGCCATTCGGACGGGAGCGCGTAGGCCGCGGCGGCGTCCGGCAGGGTGGCGTGGAAGGCGGTGTCGAAGCAGGCCACGGCCGGGACGTCCGGCAGCGCACCGGTGATCTCCGCCAGGGCGTGCAGCGACGCCGGCTGGTGCAGGGGCGCGAGGTCGGCCAGTTCGCGGAGGCGTTCGGTGACCGTCGCGTCGATCCGCACGGGCGAGGTGAAGTCGGTGCCGCCGTGGACGAAGCGGACGCCGATCGCGTCCGGGCGGGGCATGCCCGCGACGAGGCCGGCCATCTCGTGGCCGCCGCCGGACTCCTGCGCGAGGATCGCGTCGCCCGCGTCGAGCAGGCTGATCTTGAGGCTGCTCGATCCCGGGTTGACCGTCAGGACCCGCATCAGTACGGCCACGTCCAGTCGCGGATCTCGGGGGCGTCCTCGCCGTGCTCGCGGGTGTGGGCGCGGAGGGCGAGGCGCCGGTCGGCCATCCGCTGCCGGATGTGGGCGACCCGGCCGCCGAGCGACGGGACGCGGTCGATGACGTCCATGACCAGGTGGTAGCGGTCCAGGTCGTTCAGCATGACCATGTCGAACGGCGTGGTGGTCGTCCCCTCCTCCTTGTAGCCGCGGACGTGGAGGTGGTGGTGCCCGGCCCGCCGGTAGGTGAGGCGGTGGATCAGGTACGGGTAGCCGTGGAAGGCGAAGATGACGGGCTTGTCGGTGGTGAACAGGGCGTCGTAGTCGCGGTCCGGCATGCCGTGCGGGTGCTCGCTGGACGGCTGGAGCCGCATCAGGTCGACGACGTTCACGACCCGGACGCGCAGGTCCGGGAACAGCTGACGGAGCAGGTCCACGGCGGCGAGCGTCTCCAGCGTCGGGATGTCGCCCGCGCAGGCCAGCACTACGTCGGGGTCGGCGCCTCCATCGGTCGATGCCCATTCCCAGATGCCGATGCCGCGGGTGGAGTGGGCGATCGCGGCGTCCATCGGCAGCCAGTTCAGCGCGGGCTGCTTCCCGGCGACGATCACGTTGACGTAGTCGCGGGAGCGCAGGCAGTGGTCGCCGACCGACAGCAGCGTGTTCGCGTCCGGCGGCAGGTACACCCGGACGATCTCCGGCTTCTTGTTCATCACGACGTCGAGGAAGCCGGGGTCCTGGTGGGTGAAGCCGTTGTGGTCCTGCCGCCACACGTGCGACGACAGCAGGTAGTTCAGCGAGGCGATCGGCCGCCGCCAGGGCAGGCCGCGGGTGACGTTCAGCCACTTGGCGTGCTGATTGAACATGGCGTCGACGATGTGGACGAACGCCTCGTAGCTGTTGAACAGGCCGTGCCGCCCGGTGAGGAGGTAGCCCTCCAGCCAGCCCTGGCACAGGTGCTCGCTCAGCACCTCCATCACCTGGCCGGACGGCCCCTGGTGCTCGTCGGTCGGGAGCCGGATCCCCTGGAAGACGCGGTCGGTCGCCTGGAACACGTCCCCGAGCCGGTTCGACGCGGTCTCGTCCGCGCCCATGATCCGGAAGTTGGACGGGTTGGCCTTCACGACGTCGCGGAGGAACGCGCCGAGCATCCGGGTGGGCTCGGACGCGGTGGTGCCCGGCTTGTCCACGGGCACGGCGTAGTCGCGGAAGCCGGGCAGCCTCAGCGGCTTCAGCAGCAGGCCGCCGTTGGCGTGCGGGTTGGCGCTCATCCGCCGCTCGCCGCCCGGCGCCAGGGCGCGGAGCGCGGCCACCGGGCGCCCCTCGCCGTCGAACAGCTCGTCCGGGCGGTACGAGCGCAGCCACTCCTCCAGCTGCGCGCGGTGCGCGGGGTCGTCGCGCACGCCGCCGAGCGGCACCTGGTGGGACCGCCACGTGTTCTCGACCGGTTGCCCGTCCACCTCCTTCGGGCCCGTCCAGCCCTTCGGGGAGCGCAGGACGATCAGGGGCCAGCGGTGCCGCTCGGTGATCCGGCCCTCGCGGGCGCCGCGCTGGATGCCGTCGATCTCGTCGAGGGCCTGGCCGAGGGCGGCGGCCATCTTGCGGTGCATGGACGCGGGCTCGTCGCCGCTCACCAGCAGCGGCCGGTAGCCGTAGCCGTCGAGCAGCTGGACGAGCTCCTCCTCGGGGATCCGCGCCAGCACCGCCGGATTCGCGATCTTGTAGCCGTTGAGGTGCAGGATCGGCAGGACGGCCCCGTCCCGCACCGGGTCCAGGAACTTGGTGGAGTGCCAGCTCGCCGCCAGCGGCCCCGTCTCCGCCTCGCCGTCCCCGACGATGCACGCGACGACCAGGCCGGGGTTGTCGAACACCGCGCCGTACGCGTGCGCCAGCGAGTAGCCCAGCTCGCCGCCCTCGTGGATGGAGCCGGGCGTCTCCGGCGCGACATGGCTGGGGATGCCGCCGGGGAAGGAGAACTGCCGGAACAGCCTGCGCATGCCGTCGGCGTCCTGCGACACGTCCGGATACACCTCGCTGTAGGTGCCCTCCAGCCACGCGTTCGCGACCGCCGCCGGGCCGCCGTGCCCCGGGCCCATGACGTAGATCATGTCGAGATCGCGCGCCTTGATCGCCCGGTTGAGGTGGGCGTAGGCGAAGTTCAGGCCCGGCGTGGTGCCCCAGTGGCCGAGCAGCCGCGGTTTGAGGTGCCGGCGTTCCAGCGGTTCGCGGAGCAGCGGGTTGTCCAGCAGGTAGATCTGGCCCACGGACAGGTAGTTGGTGGCCCGCCAGTACGCGTCGATCTCCCGCACTTCGTCATCGGTGATCGCGACGGACTCGGTCATGGCGCGTCCTCCGGTGCTCGTACCGCCCTGAGGGGATCTGGTCCCCTCGATCGCGGACCTCAACCGCCGGGGTGCCATGCCGGAAAACGACGAGCCCGCGAAAATGACGAGGCCACGGCGCGCGGCCGTGACCTCGTCCCCCCCACCCGGATGTGGACGTCACCGGTTACAGAGGCGGTGGCCGCGCCAGAAGCCGCGGTCTCCGCCCCGCCCCCCAGCGAACCGGTGGGAGCGTCTCCACTAGGTGCGTTGAAGCATGCCGCCTACCCGCGCGTAGGTTCACGGGTCCGGGCCGCCGTTCGACGAGCGGCGGACGGCGCGCGACGAATGGTCGACGCACGGCGACCGGTGGACGACAGAGAGCGACGATGACTCGATCGCAGGGTGCGCTAGCGGTCTGCGATGCTACGCAGATCCATACAGGTCAGCGGCAAGGAGGCGGAATGGGCGGGTTCTTCACCGGACGGACGCTGGCGGCCATCGGGGACGACCTGCGTGCGGGACGGGAGTCGTCGCGCGAGCTGGTCGCGGGGGCCCTGGAGTCGGTCGACCCGGACCTCAACGCCTTCGCGACCCTCGACCCGGGGGGTGCCGAGGCCGCCGCCAGGTGGGCGGACGAGGAGCTGGCGTCCGGAATCGACCGGGGCCCGCTGCACGGCGTCCCCGTCGCGGTGAAGGACATCATCGACGTCGCCGGCCTGCCGACCGGGATGGGGTCGGCGCACTTCGCCGGGCACATCGCCGAGACCGACGCGGTGTGCGTGACAAGGCTCCGCGACGCCGGAGCCGTGATCGTCGGCAAGACGGGCACGCAGGAGTTCGCATTCGGCGGCACCGGCGACGTGTCGGTGAACGGGCCGGTCCGCAACCCGCACGACCGGAATCGGATGTCCGGTGGGTCGAGCAGCGGCAGTGCCGTCGCGGTCGCCGCAGGCATGGTCCCGCTGGCGCTCGGCACGGATACGGGCGGGTCGGTGCGCATCCCGTCCGCGTTCTGCGGGATCGCCGGGTTCAAGCCCGCGCACGGCGTGATCCTCACCGAGGGCGTCTTCCCGCTGTCGCGCTCGCTCGACCACGTGGGCGTGCTGGCCGGGACCGCGGCGGACTGCCGCATCGCCTACCGCACGCTGA
Organism: Actinomadura darangshiensis; assembly: GCF_004349235.1. Classification (GTDB taxonomy): domain Bacteria; phylum Actinomycetota; class Actinomycetes; order Streptosporangiales; family Streptosporangiaceae; genus Spirillospora; species Spirillospora darangshiensis. The sequence continues at coordinate 7,839 of NZ_SMKY01000009.1, forward strand.
CCGGACCGGCCGAAGCCGTCCCGTCCCCGGTGGACGAGGCCGCACCGTACGGGCGCGTCGCGTGGATCGAGCCGCCCGCCGTCGACCCCGAGGTGGAGCGCACCGTCCGGGCGCTGTTCCCGGACGCCCCGGCCGAGCGGATCGACTTCGCCGGGCTCCGGCAGGTGTTCATCGCGATCGAGTTCAGCGAGGCGCACGACGTTCACGCCGAACGGGTCGCCGAGGCGCCCGGCCTGTACCAGCCGGCCACGCTCGGGCGGCTCGCGGACGCGGGCCGGATGCCGGGCTGGCGGCTCGTCCGGGCGCTCCGCGACCGCGACCGCTACGCGCGGGAGGTCGCCGCGCTGCTGGACCGCTACGACCTGCTCGCCATGCCCACCATGCCGATCACCGCCCCGGAGATCGGCGCGACCGAGGTCGCGCTCGGCCCGCTCACGGCGCTGCTGGTCAGCCTCACGTCCCCGTGGAACGTGCTCGGCCTGCCCGCGCTGACCGTTCCCGCCGGAACCGCCGGCGGCCTGCCCGTCGGGGCGCAGCTCGTCGGCCGGCGCGGCGCGGAGAGCCTGCTGTTCGACGCCGCCGAGCGGCTCGCCGGCGGTCAGAGGTAGAGGCCGAAGAACTCCTCGGGGTGCTCCAGCAGCGGCGGCAGGTCCTCGGCCGTCAGGGTGATCAGCTCCTGCCTGCTGGGCGGCTCGGCGGCCGCGCCGTCCTTGCTCCACTCGGCGGTGACGGCCGCCGAGGCGACGCGGTCCGCCTGGTTCGCGACGGCGACGTCCAGCATGTTGCGCATCAGGCGGCCGTTGCCGAAGGACGCGCCGCGCGGCGCCCCGCGCAGCATCGTGCGCAGGACCTCCTCGGTGCCGGCCGCCAGCTCGAACCCGTCGGCGCCGGCGAGCTGCCCGAACACGGTGATCAGCTCGTCGTCGCTGTAGTCGGGGAAGTGGATCTGCTTGGGGAACCGCGAGTCCAGGCCCGGGTTGGCGACCAGGAACTCGGCCATCTCCTGCTGGTAGCCGGCGACGACCACGACGAGGTCGTCGCGGTGGTCCTCCATCAGCTTGACCAGCTCGGCGATCGCCTCGTGCCCGTAGTCGCCCTTCAGCGGCGACTGCGTCAGCGTGTACGCCTCGTCGATGAACAGGACGCCGCCGATCGCGCGCTCCACCAGCCGGCGCGTCCGGGGCGCGGTCTGCCCGATGTACTCGCCGACGAGGTGCGCGCGGGACGCCTCCACCAGATGCCCGGACGACAGCACGCCGAGCCGCTTGTAGATGCGGCCGAGCAGCCGCGCCACCATCGTCTTGCCGGTCCCGGGGTTGCCGGTGAACACCATGTGCCGGGTCGGCGGCGTGATCGTCAGGCCGGACTCGCTGCGCAGCCGCGCCGCGTGCGTCCCGGCGACCAGCAGCGCGATCTCGTGCTTGACGGTCTCCAGGCCGGTGAGGTCGCGCAGCTCGGCGAGGGGGTTCCCGGCGGACTGCGCGGTGTCCAGCGCGGCCGGGACGTCCTGCTTGCGGACGACGGCCCCGGCGCCGTCCTGCGCGCGCTCCCGCGCCGCCGCGACGGCCTGGTCGGCGAGATGCGGCGCCAGCCGGGCGTTGCGGAGCGTCTGCATCGGCGGCGTCGCGGCCAGCAGCGCGCCCGCCGCCTCGACCGCCGGCCGGGTGCCGCGGGCGCCGCGGGCCGCCAGCGCCCGGCGGAACAGCTCGGCGTGGCCGGCCGCGGTGAACGGCCGGGTCCGCGCGATCCGGAACCGCTGCGGCAGCACCGGGTTGATCTCGCGGATCCGCTCCTCGCCGCCGGCGTCGCACAGCGCCACGAGGTGCAGGTCGGGGTGGACGGCGAGGAGCCGGTGCAGCTCGGCCGCCAGGGCCTCGCCGTTGCCGGGGTCGGTGACGATGCCGTCCAGGCCCTCGATGATGAGCAGCCGGTCGCCGGCGCAGTCGCGGGCGTCGGCGTGCAGCTTGGCGACGGCGTCCGACAGGCGCTGCCCGCTGAACAGGTTGTCGGTGATCCAGTGCGGGTCGCGGCCGAGCGCGAGCGCGGTGCCGAGCTCCTGCGCGGCGTCCCGCTTGCCGGTGCCGTCCGGGCCGCTGATCAGCAGCCGGACGGGTGCGCCGCCGCTGGTCAGCTCCTCCAGCGCCGCCGTCACCTCGGGCTGGTCGACCAGCGACGTGGCGAGCTCCGCGCGGCCGCCCGCCGGCTGCCCGTCCGCCTGCCGCCCGGACGTCCCGCCGTCCGCCGCGGGCGTGCTCGGCAGCGTCTCGGTGAGCGGGTTGACGACGCGGCGGCGCGGCGCGTAGAGACGGCGCAGGTCCGTCTGGAACTGGCCGACCGGGATCCACTCCGCCTTCGGGAACCACGGATCGCCCGGCAGCCCCTGCACGACCGCGATGAACCGCATCGCCATGTCGAGCCAGCCCCGGCACGCGTCGGCGGCGCCCGCGACCAGCGCCCGGACGAGCCACGACCGGGTCCGCTCCTGCCACGCGCCCGCCTTGAACCCGCGGCGCTCGGCGGCGAACCGCAGCTGCAGCTCGCCGTAGCGGTCCTCGCCGAGCGCGACCGCCAGCTCGGCCGGGATGTGCTCCATGCTGCCCTGCAGCAGCAGATGGATCAGGTGGACCTCGACGCTCTCCTCACGCGGCGCCGCCTCCATCAGGCGTTCGAAGCAGGCGAGCAGCCCCGCGCACACCCACTCCAGGTAGCCGACCGGGCCGAGCAGCTCCGGCACCGCCGCGACGATGTCGTCGCCGGCGTGCGCGTGCCAGTGCTCCCGCAGCTCCATCTTCGGCAGGTTCATGTCGCAGGCGGGCGGGTCGTCGTACAGCCGCAGCAGCGCCTTGCGGCGCTCCTCCAGCGGCTCGACGCCCTCCAGGACCGACAGGCAGTCGCGGGCCAGCTCGATCGCGAGCTCCCGGTCGGGCGCCTCGATGAGCCAGTCCACCGGTGGCCGCCACCGGCCACCCGGCGCGTCCCACCGGGTCATCCGGGTGCTGAGCGGCCCCGGGTTGACCAGGTGCCGCTGCAGCAGCCGCTCCGGCAGCTGCGACCACGACCCCGCCTTGATCGCGCCGCCGCCCGGCAGGAACGCCAGCATCCCGAAGATCTCCGCGGTGACGAGCGACGCCGGCAGCGTCAGCAGCTTGTGCTCGTCGGTGGTCAGCTCCACGGCCCGCGGGTCGGCCGCCAGCCCGTCGATCCGGGCCGAGATCTCCTCGAACAGCCCGTCCGGCACACGCCACGGACCGTGCGAGTAGACGTCGAGCACCGGCTCGTCGGTGAGCAGTAGCTCCAGATGCTCCGGCAGCCGCAACGAACACTCCCCAAGAAGGCGCAAAAGAGGGGTACAGCTTATGTTTTCCCGGCCTGTGCTGTGGTGCCCGCGGCACACCTGGCGGTCAAGGGCGGCGCAGCGCCTCCACGGCCATGCGGGCGGCGGTGCCGATGACGGCGTCGGCCTGGGGGAGGACGGCCGTGGGGAGCAGGGACCGGGTGAAGACCGCCACGGCGTAGCGGGCGCCGTCGGGGTACTCGACGGCGCCGACCTCGTTGCGGAGGGTCGGGAGGGTGCCGGTCTTGCCGCTGACGACGACGTCGTCGTAGGGGAAGCCGGACGAGAGGCGGTGCGGCCAGACCTGGAGGCCGAACAGCCGCCGCATCGCCGCGCAGCCGTCCGGCGGCGCGGCCTCGTCCCGCCAGATCATCGACAGCAGCCGGGTCATGTCGCGGGGCGTGCTGCGGCTGGTGCGCAGCGGGTCGAGGGCGCGGAGCCGGTTCATGACGCCGGGCTCGTCCAGCCTGGCCCACACCTCGGCGACGCTGCCCGCCCCGGCGTCGGTGAGCAGGGACTCGTGCAGCCCGCGGCCGTCGACCTCGATGACGGTGTCGCGGAGGCCGAGCGCCGCGGCCGCCGCGTTGACGGCGTCCAGGCCGACCCGGTCCATGACGGCGTCGGCGGCGGCGTTGTCGCTCACGGTGATCATCAGGCAGGTGAGGTCGCGCAGCGACATGCGCACCTCGTCCAGCAGCGCCGACACCCCGGTGGATCCGGCGGTCCGCTCGTCCGGGCGGAGCGTGACCTGCTCGGACGGGTCGAGCACGCCGCCGGCGGCCTGCCGGTGGAACGTGACGAGCAGCGGCACCTTGAACACCGACGCGAGCACGACGGGCTCGCCGGCCGCGACCGCGACCTCCCGCCCGGTGTCCATGTCGACGACGTGCAGGAACCCGGTGACGCCCGCGGACCGGAACTCCGCCCTGATGCGCTCCGCCACGTCCGTCGTGCGGGCCGTCCGCGGGGGGCCGGCCCCCCGGTTCGCTTCGCTCATGCGAGGAAACCCGACGACGGCCGCGGGACGACGCGGCGGGCGGGGACGGCGTCGAGCAGGGTCATGCCGGCCGCGCCGCGCAGGACCGCGGTGGCGACGGTGGTGAAGTCGGCGATCGCGCGGGCGTGCTCGGGGTCGCCGGCCCGCCGCCAGGCGCACGACGTCCGCCAGACGAGGGGTTCGCCGGCCAGCGGGCGCCACGTCACCCCGGCGGTGTCGTCGGTGCGCGGGACGAGGGCCACCGCCGTCCCCGCGAGGACGAGCCCCAGCGCGAACCCCGGATGCCGCGCCTCGTGGACGGCCGCGGGCCCGTAGCCGTGCCGGCGGCAGCCCGCGAGCAGCTCGTCGTACGCGCCGGGCGCCTCCTCGCGGGGCGGGACGACCAGCTCCCGGGCGCCGAGGTCGGCCAGGTGCACCTCGGGGGCCGCGGCGAGGTCCCCGGCGGCGGGCAGCAGCACCCCGAGCGGCCGGCCCAGCATCGGGCCGAGCTCCAGGTCGCGGGTGTCGCACGGATGCCGCACGACGCCTGCGTCCAGCGCGCCCTCGGCGAGCGCGCGGATCTGCTCGCCGGTCCCCGTCTCGCGCAGGTCGAGCCGCAGCTCCGGGCGGCGCTCCCGGAACGCGGCGATCAGCGCGGCGACGATCGGGCCGCCGAGGTCGCTCGGCAGTCCGGCGCGCACCGTGCCGACCTCGCCCAGCCGGGCCCGCTCGGCGACGGAGTACACGCGGTCCACGCGGGCGAGGATGTCGCGGGCCTCGTCCAGCAGGATCCCGCCCGGCGCGGTGAGCCGCACCCGCCGGCTGGACCGGTCGAACAACCGCACCCCGAGCTCCCTCTCCAGCCGCTGGATACGCTGGCTCAGCGGCGGCTGGGCCATGCCGAGGCGCTCCGCCGCGCGGCCGAAGTGCAGTTCCTCGGCGACCACGACGAAGCATCGCAGATGCCCCACCAGATTCACGACCAGCGATGATACCAATCCGGATATCCCTCCGACATCGATATCAATCTTGGACTTTCCGGGCGTCGGCTGGTGTTCTTGTGCCTTCATCGAGGGGGAAGGGAGTTCGACGATGCACCGATCCCGTGTGCTCGCCGTCGCCGCGGTCGCGGTGGCGGTCGTGATCGTGGGGGCGGGGGCGGTGTGGTTCCTGCGCGGCGGAGACGACCCGGAGGACACCGCGAAGCGCTACCTCGCGGCCTGGACCGGCGGCGACTACGCCGCGATGAAGGCGCTGACCGACGGGGCGCCCGCCGACTTCGAGGCCCGGTTCACCAAGATGCGCGACGATCTCGGCGCCACCGGTCAGCGGTACGCCGTCGCCTCCGTCGGCCGTGCCAAGGACGACCGCGCGGGCGGGGCCTACAGCGCCGAGGTGGTCCTCGCCGGCAGCCGGACCTGGAAGTACGACGGGTCGCTGCCGCTCGTGAAGAAGGACGGCGACTGGCTCGTCCAGTGGTCGCCGCAGGTCCTGTACCCCGAACTCAAGGAGGGGCAGCAGCTGCGCGCGTCGCGCTCCTGGCCGCCCCGCGCCGCCGTCTTCGCGGCGGACGGCACCGACCTGAGCGCCTCGCCGTCCGGGTCGGCCCAGCAGCTCGCCGGGCCGGTCGGGCCCGCGTCCGCCGAGCTGGCGAAGCAGGTCGGCGCCCCGTACCGCAAGGGTGACCCGGCCGGCGCCGACGGCCTGCAGAAGCAGTACGAGCGCCGCCTCGCCGGCACGCCCGGCCTCGCCGTCCAGATCGTGGACGCCCAGGGCAACGAGGTGAAGACGCTGCAGCGGTTCGGCAGCTCCGAGGGCAAGGCGGTGGACACGACCATCGACCCGAGGGTGCAGGCCGCCGCGGGCAAGGCCATGACGGACGCGAACAAGCCGGCGTCGATGGTGGCGCTGCGCCCGTCCACCGGGGAGATCCTCGCCGTGGCGAACAAGCCCGGCGGCTACAACCGGGCGCTGATGGGCCGCTACCCGCCGGGTTCGACGTTCAAGGTCGTCACCGCCGCCGCGCTCGTCGCGGGCGGCATGTCCCCGGCCACGAAGGTCGGCTGCCCCGCCACCACCGCGATCGGCGGCCGCTCGTTCCACAACTACCAGCACGAGGACTTCGGGTCGATTCCGCTCCGCGAGGCGTTCGCGCACTCGTGCAACACCACCTTCGCGCGCCTCGCCGTCGACAAGCTCGGCGAGAAGCGGCTCGCCCAGGTCGCGTCCCAGTTCGGGTTCAACGCCCCCCTGATCACCGGGCTGCCCGCCGTCCGGGCCGCGTTCCCCGACACCAAGGACGACACCGCCTTCGCGTCCGCGTCCTTCGGCCAGGGCGAGGTCCTGACCAGCCCGCTCAACATGGCGAGCGTCGCCGCCGCGGCGGCGGACGGAACCTGGCGGTCGCCCCGCCTGGTCGACGCCGCCCTCGCCGCGCAGGCCGCCGACGCCGGGGGACGCAAGCCGGAGGCGCCGAAGAAGCTGGAGCCGGCGGTGAAGAACGCCCTGCACGCCCTGATGCCTGCCGTGGTCAGCGAGGGCACCGCGTCCGGCGTCGGGTTCCCGTCCGGCACGGCCGGCAAGACCGGCACCGCCGAGTTCGGCGAGGGCGACAACCCGCCGACCCACGCGTGGTTCATCGGCTACCGCAAGGACGTCGCCTTCGCCGTCATCGTCGAGGGCGGCGGCACCGGCGCCGAAGCCGCCGCCCCCATAGCCGCCAAGTTCCTCCGCGCCCTCTGACGTTGACTTGCGGCGTGCGTTGTTCTGATGCGCTCCATAACAACAACACGCCGCAGGTCAACGGAGGGCGCGGGCCAGGACTCGGGCGGTTTGGGCTATCGCCTTGTCGTCGGGGTCGGCGTCCGGGGCCGGCTTGTTGGTGGTGATCACGATGATCAGGGGGGCGCCGGACTTCGGGTAGGCGATGGCTATGTCGTTGGCGGTGCCGTAGGTGCCGCCGGTGCCGGTCTTGTCGCCCACCGTCCAGCTCTTCGGGAGGCCGGCGCGGATGCGCTCGTCGCCGGTCACGGTGGCCTTCATCCAGTCGATGAGCCGCTTGCGGTCGGCGGGGACGAGGACGCCCCCGACGGTGAGGGCGCGCAGGTCGCCCGCCCAGGGGCGCGGTGCGGTCGTGTCGCGCTGCTCGCCCGGCTTCCAGTCGTTGAGGGCGGTCTCCCAGCGGTCACTGCGGCTGACCCTGTCGCCGATCGAGCGGAGGAAGGCGGTGAGGCCCGCGGGCCCGCCGATCTGCTTCAGCACCAGGTTCCCCGCGGTGTTGTCGCTCTGGGTGATGCCGGCGTGGCACAGGTCGGCGACGGTCATGCCGGTGTCCACGTGCTTCTCGGTGACGGGGGAGTAGTCGACCAGGTCGTCCTTCGTGTAGTGGATCACCCGGTCGAGCAGGCCGGGGTCGCTCTCGCGCGCCTTCCGCAGGACCGCGCCGCACGCCATCGCCTTGAACGTGGACGCGAACGGGAACGACTCGTCCGGGCGGTGCGAGACCGAGCGCCCGGTGCCGGTGTCGATCGCGAACGCGCCGATGCGCTCGTGGTGGGTCGCCTCAAGGCGGGCGATCTGCTTGGTGACCTCGGCCTGCGCCGGGTCGGGGGAGCCGATCCTGGACGTGTTGCTCTGCGGCGCCGCCTTCTGCGCGGCCGGGCTCGCGCCGCAGGCGGCGGCCCCGGCGAACGTCGACAGGGCGAGAACGGCGACGCCGAGCCGCCGGACATGGGGTGCGTGAGTGGTCATGCGGGAGAGGAGACCAGAGGCGCGAACACGATGTCCAATATTGATATCGGGCGCCAGATGATATTCGTTCGCATATTTATCGGCTTTGACCTCGTCTGATTGGGCTGTCACAACCAGTTGCGCCGCTTGAAGATCAGGTAGAGCCCGACGCTGCAGACCACGATGACGACCGTGCTGACGATGAAGCCGGAGTGCGCGGAGAACCCCGGATACGGGACGTTCTGCCCGTAGAACCCGGTGACCGCGGTCGGCACCGCGATGATCGCCGCCCAGCTGGTGACCTTCTTCATCACCTCGTTCATCCGGTTGCTCTGCAGCGCTAGCCGCGTGTCGAGCAGGTCGGCGATCAGGTCGCGCAGGCCGTCCGTCCATTCGGCGACGCGCAGCGTGTGGTCGTAGACGTCCTGGAAGTACGGGACGAGCGGCGCCGGGACGACCCGCAGGTCGCGGCGCAGCAGCGTGTTGAGCACCTCCCGCATCGGCACCGCGACCCGGCGCAGCGCGGCCAGGTTCTTGCGCAGCCGGTAGCTGCGGCGCTGGATCTCCTTGACCGGGAACACGTCGTCGAAGACCAGGTCCTCGACCGCGTCGGCCTCGTCGTCGAGCGCCTGGACGGCCTCCAGTTGCAGATCGACGACCAGGTCGAGCATCCCGTAGAGGAGGAACGCGGCGTTCGGCTCGCCGAGCCCGGCGTCGGGGCTCTCGTCCCAGCGCCGGATCAGGGCGTCGACGTCGAACCCGCGGTCCTGCCGGACCGTGACGATGGCGCGCTCGGTGAGGAACGCCGAAACCTCGTGCATGACCAGCTCGCCGTCGTCCACTTGCGGGACGTAGACGTTGAGGAACGCGTACCCGTCGTAGCGGTCGAGCTTCGCCCGCTCGTGCCGGGAGACGGCGTCCTCCACGGCGACGGGGTCGAGGCCCAGCTCGTCGCTGATGACGCGCAGGTCCTCGTGGCGCGGGCCGCACAGGTCGAGCCAGACGACGACGTCCGGGCGCGCCAGGTAGTCGCTCACCTTCGCGACCGGGAAGCCCTGTGCCTCGATCTTGCCGCCGCGCCAAGCCCGGGTCCGCGGTGGCGCACTGCCGATCCGGTTCCCCGGCTCACCTTCGACATCGGTTTCGGACGGATGGGATCCCATGCGCCCTCCTATACCCCGCTTGAATCGGAAATGAGGTCAGCCGGTGCGCGGGGTGGTGGTCGAGCCGCGGACGACGAGTTCGCCGGGCAGGACGCGGGGGGCGGGGTGGTGGCCGGCGAGCAGGTCGAGGAGCGCCGTCATGCCCTGCGCGCCGAGTTCCCCGGCCGGCAGCCGGACGGTCGTCAGCTCCGGTTCCAGCGCCGTCGCCAGCAGGACGTCGTCGAACCCGGTGACCGACAGGTCGGACGGGATGTCCAGGCCGAGCGCCCGCGCCGCCTTGTAGGCGCCCGCCGCGATCAGGTCGTCGTCGCAGACCAGCGCGGTCGGCGGGTCGGCGGCGGTGAGCAGCCGGGTGGCGGCGTCCTTCGCGGCCGTGACGTCGATCGCGCAGTCGGCGCGGGTCAGCACGCCGCCGGGCAGGTCCGCGACGACGGCGGCGAGCGCGGCGGCGCGGGCGTGGAACGTCCACTGGTCCACGCCCGCGGCCACGTGCCCGATCCGGCGGTGGCCGAGCCCGGTGAGGTGCCCGGCGATCGCGCGCATCCCGTCGGCCACGCCGAAGTCGACCGTGGGAATGGCGCCGTCGGGGCCGCTGTCGAGCATCACGGCGGGCGTGCCCCGGAACTCGCCGAGCGCCTCCACGGCCATCGAGGACGCGAGGATGCCGTCGATCGCCTCCTGGGGCGCCGCGAACGGGCCGTCGGCGGGGCCGGCCGCGTCGTCCGGCCAGGTCGAGACCACGACACCGAAGCCGTGCTGGGACGCGACCCGCGCCGCGCCCGTGTAGACGGGGCCGAAGAACGGCGCGGACAGGGTCGGGACCATCAGCAGGACGGTCCGGGTCGTGCCGAGGCGCAGGTTGCGGGCCGCCTGGTTGGGCCGGTAGCCGAGCCGCTCGGCGGCGCTGCGCACGCTGCGGACCGTGGCGGGGGAGACGCGCCCGTTCCATTTGCCGCCCAGCACGAGCGAGACCGTGGACTGCGAGACCCCGGCCTCGTGGGCCACGTCCTTGCTGGTCGGACGGCTGACCGCCGGCACCGGTGCCTCCCTGGACGGACCCTCGGTGTGAAATCAGGTACGAAATCAGACTAGAGCCGAAGGGTCCGGAAGTGGTACGTATGACCGGTCGGGTACTACGTATGACGGGATGTTCGGGGGCCGATCGATGCGGGGCTATGTCGTCTTCCTGCGCCGGCCGTACGCGGGGCGGCTGCTCGGCGGCACGCTCCTCGGCCGGCTGCCCAACGGGATGGGCATGCTCGCCGTCGTGCTGCACATCCGGGCCGACGACGGCGGCTACCCCCTCGCCGGGACGCTCGCCGCGATCTTCGGGCTGGCGACCGCCGCCGGGCAGCCCGTCCTCGGCCGCACCATGGACCGGCTCGGCCAGCCGCGCGTCCTGCTGCCCGCCGCCTGCACCGCCGCCGCCGGGTTCGCGCTGCTCGCCGCCGTCGGCGCCGACCCGCTCCCGGTGTCCGTCGCCGCCGTGTTCGTCGCCGGGTTCGCCACCCCGCCGCTGGAGGCCGGGCTGCGCGCGCTCTGGCCGGACGTCCTGGACGGCCCCGAGCAGGTCGACGCCGCCTACGCGCTGGACGCCGCCGCCCAGGAGATCCTCTTCACCGTCGGCCCGCTGCTCGTCGTCGCCGCGGCCGTCGCGAACACCGAGACGGCGCTGCTGCTCACCGGCGCGCTCGGCATCGCCGGGACGCTCGTCGTCGCGCTGTCCGGGCCGTCCCGCAGGTGGCGGGGCGCGCCGCGCGCCGCCGACTGGGCCGGGCCGCTGCGCTCCTCCGGCCTGCGCGTCCTGCTGCTGTCGCTCGCCTTCGCCGGGATCGCGCTCGGCGTCTACGCCGTCGCCGTCGTCGCCTACGCCGAGGAGCAGGGCAGCGACCTCGCGTCCGGGCTGCTGCTGGCGTGCATGGCGGGCGGCGCCCTCGCCGGCGGGATCGTCTACGGCGCCCGGTCGTGGGCGGGCGAGGCGCACCACCGGCTGCCCTGGCTGCTCGCCGCGCTCGCCGCCGGATACGTCCCGCTCGTCCTCGCGCCGGGGCTGCCCGCCATGTCGGTGCTCGCGTTCGTCTCCGGCGTCTCCCTCGCCCCCGTGCTGGCGTGCAGCTTCACCCTCGTCGACCGCCTCGCGCCCGCCGGGACCGTCACCGAGGCGTTCGCGTGGGTCGTCGCGGCCATCGGCGCGGGCGGGTCGCTCGGCTCCTTCGTCTCCGGTTTCGGGCAGGACGTCGCCGGCGTCCCGGGCGCGTTCGCGGGCGCGGGGGCCGGCGGCGTCCTCGCCCTGCTCCTGTGCCTGCTCGGCGCCCGGACGCTGCGTCCCGCCCCGGCCGTCACCGCCGAGTACGCCGCCTAGCCCTGCCTCCGGCCGGGCGTCACACCCAGGACTGGAACCAGATCCGGTTGTGCCACTCGTCGTACGGGAGCGTCTGCGCGGACAGGATCGGATAGAAGTACGCGAAGTTCGCCAGCACCACCAGGACGAACGCCCCGGCGGCCGCGGCGCCGACCAGCCGCCGGATGCCCGCCCCCGGCACCGGCACCGGCGCGTGCGCCCCGGGCGACGCCTCCGTCGGCGGGTCGCCGGCGGACGGGGAGGTCTCCTCGTAGCCGCTCTCACCGGGCGGCGCCGCGTGCGCGCCCGCCCCCCAGGCGGGCGCGGGACCTATCAGATAGCCCAGGACCAGGACGACCGCCAGCACCATGAACGGGATCAGCGGCGTCGCGTAGAACAGGAACATCGTCCGCTCGCCGAACGCCGACGGGAACCAGGTCAGCCAGCCCGCGAGGAAGCCGAGCAGGATCGCCCCGGCCCGCCAGTCCCGCAGGATCAGCCAGAGGAACACCACGACGATCAGCGCGACCAGCGCGCCCCACCACAGCGCGGGCGTCCCGATCCCGAGGATCTCCCGCGAGCAGCGGGACGCCCCGCCGCACGCGTTCTTCGGCTCGGTGTAGAAGAACGCGACCGGGCGGCGCAGGATCGGCCAGTCCCACGGCCACGACTGGTACGGGTGCTTGGCGTCCAGGCCGGTATGGAAGTGGAGCATCTCCGCGTGGTAGTGCCACAGGTTCGGCATCGCCTCGAACGGGCGCCACAGGGGGTCGCCGGACACCGTGCCGCGTCCCCAGCCGCCCGGCTTGAAGATCCACCCCCACCAGGTCGCCAGGTAGGTGACCAGGCCCACCACGACGAGCTGCACGAACGCCGGGACGGCCTCCAGCAGCATCGTGCCCGTGAACGGGGACCGCACCCCGGCGGCGCGGCGGGCGCCGAAGTCCCACAGGACGACCATCACCCCGAACGCGGCGAGGTAGAAGATCCCCGTCCACTTGGTGGCGCAGGCCAGGCCGAGGCAGACGCCCGCGCCCCACCGCCAGCCGTGCGCGAGGAACGGCCCGTACACCGAGGTCTCGCCGCGCTCGATCTTCTCGGCGAGGGTGCGTCTGGACCGGTCCCGGTCGTTCACCAGGCACGCGAACCCGGCCAGGATCCAGAACATGACGAAGACGTCCAGCAGCGCGGCCCGGCTGGTCACGAACGCCAGGCCGTCCAGCGCTAGCAGCAGCCCGGCGGTGCAGCCGAGCAGCGTCGAGCCCGTCATCCGGCGCGCGAGCCGGCACAGGATCAGCACCGACAGCGTCCCGGCCAGTGCGGGCATGAACCGCCAGCCGAACGGCGTCGCGCCGAACATCCACTCGCCGATCGCGATCATCCATTTGCCGAACGGCGGATGCGCGACGAACGAGGGCCCGCTGCCCCAGATGTGGGCGTCCGGATCGGCGATGAGCATCTTGTCGGCGTTCTCGACGGTGTTGTGCTCCCAGCCGAACTTCAGCAGCGCGAGCGCGTCCTTGGCGTAGTAGGTCTCGTCGAACACCACCGCCTTCGGCGTCCCCAGCCGGTCGAACCGCAGGTACGCGGCCAGCGCCGTGACCAGCAGCGGCCCCAGCCAGGACAGCAGCGAGCTCCCCGGCACCGCGGGGGCGAGCCACTCCCGGAGCGAGGGCGTCCGGCGCCTGGACGTGATGGTCGGGGCGGAAGCCAGATCCGTCGTCGCCATGGGGCGAGTGTACGGGCGCCCGTGCGCGGCGCCACCGCGCCGCCGGTGAGATGGGAGGATGGCCCGCGTGACGGGGACCTTGCTGCTTGCCGGGGCGCCGATCGGGCGGGTCGAGGACGCGTCCGGACGGCTGCGGAGCGCGCTGGCCGCCGCGCCGGTGATCGCGGCCGAGGACACCCGGCGGCTGCGGCGGCTGGCGGGCGACCTCGGCGTGGAGATCGCGGCGCGCGTCGTGTCCTACAACGACCTGAACGAGCGGGCGCGGGCGGCCGGGCTGGTGGCGGAGCTGCTCGCCGGACGGGACGTCCTCGTCATCACCGACGCGGGCATGCCGGGCGTGTCGGACCCCGGGTACCGGCTCGTCGTGGCGGCCGTCGCCGCGGGCGTCGAGGTCACGGTGCTGCCCGGTCCGTCCGCCGTCACGGCCGCGCTGGCGGTGTCGGGCCTGCCCACCGACCGGTTCTGCTTCGAGGGGTTCCCGCCGCGCAAGCCGGGCGAGCGGTCCCGGCGGCTGGCCGCGCTGGCCGGCGAGCCGCGCACGCTGGTGTTCTTCGAGTCGCCGCGCCGGCTGCCCGCCACCCTCGCGGCGATGGCGGACGCGTTCGGCGCGGACCGTCCCGCCGCGGTGTGCCGCGAGCTGACCAAGACCTACGAGGAGGTCCGGCGCGGGACGCTGGCCGACCTCGCCGCGTGGGCCGAGCCCGGCGTGCTGGGCGAGATCACGCTGGTCGTCGGAGGCGCGCCGGAGCCGGAGGGCCTGTCGGACCCGGCCGACCTGGCGGCGGCGGTCGCGGTCCGCGAGGAGGCCGGCACGCCCCGCAAGCAGGCCATCGCGGAGGTCGCCAAGGAGAACGGCACGCCTAAACGCTTTGTTTACGACGCCGTTGTCAAGGCCAGGAAATAGTCACCGGCATCGGACCGGTCCAACCAGTTCTTTCTGGGCATAACCCGATCGGTGGCTCTCCGCGCGGAGCAGGATGGAGACGGCGAGGTCACCATGGAAGCAGACGCGCCAGACGGCCGCCGAGGGGGTGAGTGCCGTGCAGGACGAGTGGTCGAACCACGAGGTGTGGGTCTTCGAGTGCCTGAGCTGTGCGACGACGTGGGACGAGGAGTTCGAGGTCCGGCACTTCGGCGACGGGCACGGCAACCAGGCGGTCGTCTACGAGCGGAGCGGCCAGCCGTGCACGACGCCCTGGATGGACCGCTCCTGCCCCGTGTGCGGGAGCCAGAACGTCAAGGCGCTGTCCGCGATGCGCGGCAAGGAGGGCGAGATCCCGAAGGCGCGCAGCGGCAGCGACGTGGCGATGGTGTTCCACCTCCGCCGGATGCACGCCTGGTAAAGCCGCTGCCGGTCAGGCGGGGACCTTCGGGCTCTCCGGAGCGTCCTCGCTCTCCCGGGCGTCCTCGGGCGCCCCGACGCGGCCGCGTCCGGTGAGGCGGCGGGTCCAGCCGGCCGCCGCCGCGCGGGCCTCAGGCCGGAACGCGATCCCGGCGGCGAGAGCCGCGAGCGGGACGGCGGGCAGCACGTACCGGTAGTCGAACTCGGCGGTCGCGGCCGGCGCCAGCAGCAGCCCGGTCGCGAGCGTCCACGGCAGCAGCGCCTCGCCGCCGAACCGCCGCCACAGCGGGACCAGCCCGGCCAGGCCGAGCAGCAGGATGCCGCCGACCATCGTCCCGCGGAGGTAGACGACGTCCTGGTAGCCGCGGGCGGCCCCGGCGAACGGCTCCACGACCTGGGTGCGGGCGTTGCCGTGCTCGTAGCCCTTGGCGTCCTGCGCCGCCGTCCCGCCGCCCGGCATGTGCCAGTCGGGCAGCGGCCTGCTCTTCTTCTCGAACTCGTACTGCGAGTACGTCGCCGGGTCGGGGAACACCGTGCGGTCCCACCGGAAGACGCGGAAGAAGTCGTGCGCGACGACCTGGAGGTAGTCGAGCGGCTGCGCGATGATCGCCCGCTTGGCGAAGTCGTTGCCGAGCGCGTTGTTGTCGGCGCTGAACCGGGTGCCGGTGTAGCGGTTGAGCGGGGAGCGGGCGTTCCAGATGCCGTCCTGGGAGTTGGGCAGCCGGTTCGCGGGCTCGGTGCACAGCGGGTACTCGCTGACCGGCAGGTTCTTCATCTGGTGGCAGTCGGCGAACTTGTACACCCGTGCGTACAGGAAGATGCCGTTGCTCTCGGTGATGGCGAACTTGTCGCTGTCGGCCTTGTACCAGCCCATGTACATCAGCACCGGCAGCATGCACGCGGTCAGCGTGACCGCCATCAGCCGCCAGCCGCTGCGCCGGATCAGCATGTACGCCAGCACGCCGAGCAGCACCGGCATGCCGACCGACCGGGTCAGCCAGGCCAGCCCGACGATGAGCCCGACCGCCGCGGCGATCTTCCAGGTCGGGCGGTCGTGCCACAGCAGCAGCGTGACCGCGCACATCACCAGGAAGGTGAACATCGTGTCCGACAGGACCAGGTGCTCCAGCTGCAGCTGGTAGGCGTCCAGCAGGACCGGGGCGGACGCGAGCGCCGCGCCCCAGCCGGGCAGCCGGAACTTGCGGCGCAGCAGGGCGTAGATCATCACGCCCATGCCGAGGCCCATGAGGTGCTGGACCGCCGCGACGAGCGCGAAGCTGTGGAAGGGCCTGAGCAGGACCAGCAGGAACGAGTACCCGTCCGGCCGCAGCGGGTGCGGGTACGGGTCCATCGCGACGTTCAGGTAGTCGAAGCTGTCGTTGAAGAACATCACCGGCTGGTAGCCGAGCATCGCGACGAGCCGGAGCAGCGCGGCTGTGGCAATGATCACACTGAACGCCGGGTGCCGGCGCGCCAGCGTCCACAGGCCGCGGGCCCGCCGCCTGCCGCCGGCCTCGGCGGTGTCCCCATCCGGCGTGTCGGATTCCGGGCCGGACTTATCAGCCGATTCCGGATGGTCCTTAACGGCCGTGCCCGAATCCGGGGCGGTCGCCGCCCCGTCGGGCGTGTCGCCCGCCGGCCCGGCCGCGCCGGCCGTGGCCACGGCCGTGCCGCCGTGCGCCGCCTCGTCGAGCGCGGTGTCCCGCGGCGATTCCCCCGCCACTGCCGGACCTCCCTTTCCTCCCACGACGCGCGTCACAGCCGACCCACCCCTTCCGGGCCGCCGTGCCCGTATGCTTGACGTCCTAGCCTGCCGCCCGCGACCGTGGCGGAGAGGGTTTTTCGGTTGCAAGTGGGCAACACGATACGGGTGCTCTTGACGAGAGCGGCCATCATCACCCGTCCCCGGCAGGCATCATGAACGACGACGGGCCGCCGTGCGGAACAACTGAGATTAGTGGAAAACACCGCAGCGGGTCACTCGAGGTAACGACGCCACCAGGGGTAACGAAGGAGATCGTGTGGAACTCTCCGTAGTGATGCCATGTCTGAACGAGGCCGAGACGGTCGAGACCTGCGTCCGCAAGACGATCGGGTTCTTCGAGGACAAGGGCATCGACGGCGAGGTCGTCATCGCCGACAACGGCAGCACCGACGGCAGCCAGCAGCTCGCCCGGGACGCGGGCGCGCGAGTCGTCCCGGTGATCGACAAGGGCTACGGCAACGCCTTGATGGGCGGCATCCGCGCCGCGCGCGGCAAGTACGTCGCGATGGGCGACGCCGACGACTCCTACGACTTCGCCACCCTCGGCCCGTTCCTGGACGAGCTGCGCGGCGGCGCCGACCTCGTGATGGGCAACCGGTTCAAGGGCGGCATCGCCGAGGGCGCCATGCCGCCGCTGCACCGCTACCTCGGCAACCCGGTGCTCAGCTTCGTCGGCCGGCTGTTCTTCGGCAGCAAGATCGGCGACTTCCACTGCGGGCTGCGCGCCTTCAACAAGGACGCCATCCTGCGGCTCGGCCTGCAGACCGGCGGCATGGAGTTCGCCAGCGAGATGGTCGTCAAGGCGACCCTGCACGGCTACGACATCCGCGAGGTCCCGACCACCCTGTCCCCGGACGGGCGGACCCGGGCCCCGCACCTCAACACCTGGCGTGACGGTTGGCGTCATCTCCGCTTCCTCATGCTCTTCAGCCCCCGCTGGCTGTTCCTTATCCCCGGATTGGTCTTCATGACTCTCGGCCTGCTGGCCGGGATCGCGCTGTCGACCGGCCCGGTCACCGTCGGGGAGATCGCCTTCGACGTCGACACGCTGGTCGGCGCGTCCGCCGCGCTGGTCATCGGCTTCCAGGCGGTGCTGTTCGCGCTGCTCACGAAGGTCTACGCGATGCAGGAGGGATTCCTGCCGCACGACCGCCGGGTCCAGAAGATCATCGACTGGTGGAGCCTGGAGCGCGGCCTGCTGATCGGCGGGGTGCTCGCCGTCGCCGGCCTCGGCGGCCTCGTCGCCTCGCTGCTGCACTGGCGCGTCAACAGCTTCGGCGAACTCGACCCGCGGCACTCGCTGCGCATCGTCGTGCCCGCCGCGACCGCGCTCGTGATGAGCTTCCAGGCCATCTTCGCCTCGCTGTTCGTCAGCATCCTCGGCATCCGCCGCCGCCAGCACCCGCCGCTCACCGACCCGGCCGAGGAGGCCGCGGGCGTCGTGGACGCCGAGGCGCACAAGGTCGCCAAGAGCGGCGCCGCCAAGGGCGATGCCGCGGAGGCGGAGAAGCCGGAGGCCGGCAGGGTGGCCGCCGGGAAGACCACCGAGAGCGGCGGCGCCGGCGAGGACGCGTCCGAGAGCTGACCGGCCGCGCCCGCACCCCGGCGCGCGGCATCCGTCCCGGCATGCCCGGAGTTCGTCACGATGTGAAATGACGCCCGGACGGATCGTGCCCAAACCGCAGAAGTCGCTGAGCGTTCCCGGGCCGGGGGCCGGTGCCCCGGCCGCACTGTGACAGGCTTGACCGTCGATGGATCTCCGTTTCCCGACCGACCGCGCCCGGCGCGCCGTGCCGCGATGAGCATGCGGACGCCGCCGGACTCCCGGCCGCCCGCCCGTACGGCCGTCACGCGGCCGCCGGTCGCGCCGGCGGACCGGTATGCCGCCGGGCCCCGGCCGAACCGCCGCCGCTGGGCGTGGCTGTTCGTGCTCGGCTGGGCCGCGCAGGTCGCGCTCCGGCTGTGGCTCGGGTCGGGGCAGACGGTGCCGGTGGCGACGCCGGACGAGTCCGGCTACCTGTTCGCCGCCCGCGTCCTGACCGGCGGTCCTGACGCGGACATGTCGTTCGGCACGGTGTACCGCGGCGGGTACCCGCTGCTGCTGACGCCCGCGTTCTGGTTCGGCGGCGGCCCGGTCGGGGTGTACCGCGCCGTCCTGGTGATCAACGCGCTGGTCAGCGCGGCGATGCTGCCGCTGGCCTTCCTGCTGCTGCGCCGGCTGCGGGTGCGGCGCCGCTGGTCCTACGTCTTCGCGCACGTGACGGCGCTGCTGCCGTGCGTCCTGTTCTACTCCGAGTTCGCGCTGACCGACGCCGTCCTGCCGGTCATCCTCGTCGGCTGGCTGCTGCTCGCGCACGCGTGGCTGACCGCCCCGCCGCCCGCCGCGCGCCGCGCGTCCGTCCGGGTGGCGCTGAGCGGGACGGGCGCGTCGCTGCTCGCCGCGTACGCCTACGCCTGCCACACGCGCGGCGCGATCCTGCTGGTCGTGCACGCGGCGCTGGTCGGGCTCGCGATGGTGCGCCGGTGGCGGTCGTGGCGGTCGGCGTCCGGCGCGGCGCTCGTCCTCGCCGCCGCGACGGGCGCGGGGATGCTGCTGAACCGGTCGCTGCTGCCGCACATGTACCCGAGCGGCGACAACGACCTCGGCGGCAACGTCGTCAAGCGCCTCACCTCGCCCGACGGCTGGGGCTGGATGCTGTCGCTCGGCACCGGCCAGGTCTGGTACCAGGCCGTCGCGAGCGGCGGCGTCGCGGCGATCGGCCTCATCGCGGTGGCGTTCTTCGCCGTCCGCAGGGGCACGGCCGGGCGGACGCGGGCGCTGGCGCTCGCCGTCCTCACCATCGTCGCCGGGATCGCGTTCGCGACGTCGGCGGCGCTGCCGGTCGAGTACCGCATCGGCAACTACGTGTACGGCCGCTACCTCGCCTGCGTGACGCCGGTGCTGTTCATGGTGGGCGTCGCCGTCCTGGTGCGCGCCGCGCGGCGGACGCTGCTGCTGGCGGCGGGCGCCGCGGCCGTCCTCGCGGTCATCGCCGCGTGCGTCGTCCAGTGGTACGCGGGCGACCTGCTCCACCAGTACACCTACACGGCCTACGACTTCCCGGAGACGTCGTTCCTCACCTGGGACTGGACGTCGTTCCGCCTCTGGCACGCCACGCTGACCGGCCTCCTGCTGCTCGCGCTGACGGTGGCGGCCGTCCAGTTGCGCGGTCACGGCCCCCCGCTGCTGGCGGGCCTGCTGGCCGTCGTCGCGGTCGGCATGTGCGCCACCGCCACCGACCGGATCGCGCAGCCGCTGGTGCGCGCCGAGACCGCGCACACCGATCTGCGCGGCAGCGTCGACCTGTCGAAGCAGCGGTCCATCGCCGTCGACTGGAACATCTGGTGGACGATCCGGCTCTCGCAGTACTACTGGGCCTGGTGGAGCGACGGCAGCGTCTTCGACTCCCGCTGGACGGCCCCGCCGCAGGACGCCGACCTGGTCGTCCTGGCGTGGCCGAAGGACAAGCCCGCCACCGCGTCGTGGCCGAAGGGCGCCCCGCCCGGCTGGCACGTCGCCGACAGCCGCCGCACCGTCGAAGGCGACTGGGTCGCCTGGACCCGCTAGTCCCGGGGGCCCGCTAGTTCTCCGGCGGCAGGGGCGGCGGGTTCCAGAGTTGCAGGATCCCGTCGGACGAGCGCCACAGCAGCGTCCAGCCCTGGGCGGGGTCCGGGCGCCAGCCGCCGGCGATCTGCGACTCCATGCCGCGCCAGCGCGTGTAGAGCATCGGGCCCTCCATCGCGTTGCGCGGGATCTGCTGCATGTAGTGCGGGAAGTCGCGGATCTCGCCGCGCCAGACCGGGTCGCCCCACATGTCGCGGGTGTAGAAAGTGAGGGTCTGCGCGAGCCGCCGGTCGGCGCAGATCAGCGTGATGCCGCGGTGGCCGCCGAGGTAGCCGCGCAGCTCGTTCCACGCCTTGTCGCGCGGCAGGTCGGGGACGGCGCGGACCGCGGCGACCGTGTACGTCCCTCCGAGCACGACCGCGAGGGCGGGCACCACGACGGTCTTCAGCCGCAGCCGCGACACGAGGTCGGACGGCACCATCCGGAACATCAGGATGAGCGATCCGAACCCGCCGGCGAGCAGCGCGGGCAGCACCGCGAACCAGTACCGCTGGAGCCAGGCGCGCAGCGAGATGCTGTTCGGGTCGAGGACGCCGGAGAACAGCGTCAGCGGGACGGCGAGGGTGAAGAACCACACGAGGACCAGCGCGAGCCGCCGGTCGCGGGTGACGGCCCAGCCGACGATCGTGAGGGCCAGTGCGGCGGTGAAGACGAGGCCGAGCGGGGTCCAGTCGTGCATCGCGCGCAGGAACGAGCGGGCGGCGAGCTCCCGGGTCACGTAGTCGCGGGACTGGCCGCCGTGCTCGGCCGCCGACGCGAGCCCGGCCAGGGGGCTGCCCCACACCAGCTGGTTGTGGACGAAGTTCAGGACGAGGATCGCCAGCATCGGCGCCCCGACCGTGACGTTGCGCCGCCACGGGATGCGCAGCAGCGCCAGGTAGGCGGGGATCGGGAGGAACAGGAACGCCAGGAACTCGCGGACGAGGAACGACGTGCCGAGGAACACCCCGGCGGCCAGCAGCATCCGGGTCTGCGCCCGGCCGGTCCTGCGGCTCGCGACGACGAGGCCCGCCATGCCGATCGTGAAGAGCCCGGCGCCCGGCATGTCCGGCAGCATCACCCCGGTCGACCAGGTGATCTCGTGGCCGAACGGGTTCGTCATCGTGAAGAACGGGTGGATCAGCAGGATCGCCGCGGACGCGACGCCCGCCACGTCCCCGAACAGGGAGCGGACGACCAGGTAGGCCCCGACGAAGAACGCGATCCCGCCGGCCCCGGCGACGACGAAGTAGGCGGCCTGGCCGTCCCCGAGGACCTCTTGGACGAGCCGCGCCGGCAGGACGAGCCCGATCCGGGTGACCTGGTGCGGGACCTCGTCGAACGGCCACTGGCCGAGCGGGATGTCGGGCCAGTCGCGGGCGGCGAGCCACACGTAGTACGGGTCGAAGTACAGCGGCGGCGTCATGGTGACCCACTGGGCGAGCACCGCGGACGCCGCGACCAGCAGCGACAGCCACACGACCCGGCGCACCCGGCGCACCCTGGCGGCCACCCGGCCGGGCAGGGCCCGGGACGGCCCGGAAGCCGGCTCGCCACCGGTGACGGCCCGGTCGGCGGTCGGCTGGTCGGAGGTGGTCTGGGCCATGGCGGACAACGTTACTCGCGTGCCGGGGGCGTCGTGACGCGACTACCCTTGATTCCATGTCCTCGTCAAGCCGTCATATCTTGACCGCGCCCGCATGGCCGTACGCCAACGGGCCCCGTCACATCGGGCACGTCTCCGGTTTCGCGCTGCCCGCCGACATGTTCAGCCGCTACCAGCGGATGGCGGGCAGCAAGGTCCTGATGGTCAGCGGCACCGACGAGCACGGCACCCCGATCCAGGTGCAGGCCGACAAGGAGGGCGTGAGCGCCCGCGAGCTGGCCGACCGGTACAGCTCGGTGATCGCCGAGGACCTGCACGGCCTCGGCATGTCCTACGACCTGTTCACCCGGACGACGACGCTGAACCACTACGCGGTCGTCCAGGAGGTCTTCAAGGGCCTGTACGACAACGGCTACATCTTCCCGCGGAAGACGATGGGCGCGATCTCCCCGTCCACCGGCCGGACGCTCCCGGACCGCTACATCGAGGGCACCTGCCCCATCTGCGGCTACGACGGCGCGCGCGGCGACCAGTGCGACAACTGCGGCAACCAGCTCGACCCGATCGATCTGATCAACCCGGTGTCGAAGATCAACGGCGAGACGCCGAAGTTCGTGGAGACCGAGCACTTCATGCTCGACCTGCCCGCGTTCACCGAGGTCCTCGGCCGGTACCTGCGCGGCAACCAGGGCCAATGGCGGCCGAACGTGCTGAAGTTCGCGCTGAACCTGCTCGACGACATGCAGCCCCGCGCGATCAGCCGCGACCTCGACTGGGGCGTCCCGATCCCGCTGGACGGCTGGCGCGACAACCCGGCCAAGAAGCTGTACGTGTGGTTCGACGCGGTCGTCGGCTACTTCTCGGCGTCGGTGGAGTGGGCGCGGCGCACCGGCGACCCGGAGGCGTGGCGCGCCTGGTGGCAGGACCCGGAGGCCCTGTCCTACTACTTCATGGGCAAGGACAACATCGTCTTCCACGCCGAGATCTGGCCGGCGATGCTGCTCGGTTACAGCGGCCAGGGCGACAAGGGCGGCACGCCGGGGTCCATGGGCGCGCTGAACGTCCCGACGGAGGTCGTGTCGTCGGAGTTCCTGACGATGGAGGGCAAGAAGTTCTCCTCGTCCCGGCAGGTCGTCATCTACGTGAAGGACTTCCTGGAGCGCTACGACGTCGACGCCCTGCGGTACTACGTCGCGGTCGCCGGGCCGGAGAACCAGGACACCGACTTCACGTGGTCGGAGTTCGTCCGCCGCAACAACGACGAGCTGGTCGCCGCCTGGGGCAACCTCGTGAACCGGTCGGTGAACATGGCGGCGAAGAACTTCGGCTCGGTCCCGGAGGCCGGCGACCTCACCGACGCCGACCGGGCGCTGATGGAGCGCAGCCGCAACGCGTTCGCGGCCGTGGGCGCCGAGCTCGGCCGGTCCCGGTTCAAGAACTCGATCACCGAGGCGCTGGACGTCGTCCGCGACGCCAACCGGTACCTGTCCGACCAGGCGCCCTGGAAGCTGAAGGACGACCCCGAGCGCGTCAAGTCGATCCTGCACACCGCGCTGCAGGTCGTCGACGACGCCAAGACGCTGCTGACGCCGTTCCTGCCGAACTCGTCCCAGAAGGTTTACGAGATGCTCGGCGGGCAGGGCGTGTGGAGCGGCATGCCGGAGCTGACGACGGTGTCGGAGGACGGCGGGCCCGACTACCGCATCCTCACCGGTGACTACGCGACCGAGGCGCGCTGGGAGTCCACGCCGATCAAGCCGGGCGTGCCGCTGGTCAAGCCGACGCCGCTGTTCAAGAAGCTCGACACGTCCGTGGTGGACGAGGAGCTCGCCAGGCTGGAGAACACGTGAGTCGAGACGAGGACGGGCAGGCCTCACGGTCGTACCCGCCGTTGCCCGAGCGCCTGCCCGTCGACGTCTTCGACAGCCACTGCCACCTCGACATCGTCGACACGCCGGTGGACGAGCAGCTCAAGTCGGCGAAGGCCGCGGGGATCACGCGGATCGTGACGATCGGCTGCGACCTGCCGTCGTCGCGGTTCGCCGTGGACGCCGCGGACGAGTTCGACGACGTGTACGCGGCGGTGGCGATCCACCCGAACGAGACGACGCGGATCTCCGCCGACGTCCTCACCGACATCGAGCGCCTGGCCGCGCACCCGAAGGTCCGCGCGATCGGCGAGACGGGCCTGGACTACTACCGCGACTGGGCGCCGAAGGACGACCAGCACCGCGCCTTCCGCGGCCACATCGAGATCGCCAAGCGCACCGGCAAGGCCCTGGTCGTCCACGACCGGGAGGCCCACGACGACGTCCTCGCGATCCTGGCGGAGGAGGGCGCGCCCGACAGGGTCGTCTTCCACTGCTACTCCGGCGACGCCGCGATGGCCGAGGTCTGCGCTGAGCACGGCTACCTGATGAGCTTCGCCGGGAACGTCACGTTCAAGAACGCCGAGCCGCTGCGGGACGCGCTGCGGGCGGCGCCGCTCGACCTGCTCCTCGTGGAGACCGACGCGCCGTTCCTGACGCCGATCCAGCACCGCGGCAAGCCGAACGCCTCGTACCTGATCCCGCACACCGTCCGCGCGATGGCCGAGGTCAAGGGCGTGGACGTGGCCGACCTGTGCGCCGCGATCGCCGCGAACGGGGAGCGCGCCTTCGGCCCCTGGTGAGCCGTCCGGGCCCGATGGGGAGGTATCCCCCCACGGGGACCTGTGTGGGCGTTGAGGTGGCGGCGGACGGCCGGGGGCTCTAATCTCTGGCCTTTGACGGGCGCCCCCGAGCCCGGCCTCCCGGAGGACCCCCCATGCCTTGGAACCCCATGCCTTGGAAGCCCGCGCCCTGGAAACCCGTGCGCCGCGCGCTCGCGCCCTCCGCCGCCCTGCTGGCCGCGGTGATGCTGGCGTCGGCGTGCGGCGGGGACGGATCGGGCGGCGCCAAGTCCGGCGCCGTCGCGGACGCGCCCCGCACGAGCGCGCCCGCGCCGCGCAAGGTCGTCATCGTGGTCGACAAGCACAAGACCGAGACGATGACGACGGGCACGACCGTCCAGCAGGTCCTGGCCGGGGCGAAGGTCGCGCTCGGGCCGCACGACCTGGTCAAGCCGGCCGCCGACCAGCCCGCCGGGGACGTCATCAAGATCCTGCGGCTGCTGTCCGACCCGGTGACCAAGGTCGTGAAGACGCCCGCGCCGACGGTCCGCAAGAAGAGCTCGAAGGTCCCGCCGTGGAGCGAGAAGGAGCTGCGCAAGGGCCGCGCCGGCCTCAAGGTCGTGAAGGTGGCCTACGTCCGCCGCAAGGGCAAGAAGGTCAAGCGGGTCATCGCGCAGAAGGTGACGCGCAAGCCGGTCGCGCGGATCCTCGCGATCGGCCCGAAGGCGGCCAACAGCGGCTCGGTGACGCGGCTGAACTGGCACGGGCTCGCCAACTGCGAGTCCCACAACAACCCGAAGGCCGTGAACTCGGCCGGGTACTACGGCCTCTACCAGTTCTCGATGGCGTCGTGGTCGACGGTCGGCGGGAAGGGCAGGCCGTCCGACGCCAGCGCCGCCGAGCAGACCTACCGCGCGCAGCTCCTCTACAAGCGCGTGAACGGCCGCTGGCAGGGCCAGTGGCCCAACTGCGGGAAGTTCCTGTTCTCCTGACCGGCCGGCGTCTGGAACGGAGCGCCGGCGGAGTGGAAGACGACGGCCGGTCGCCGTTGTACGGGGGCCTGGGGGTCGCCCCCCAGAATTACAGGAGACAATTGCGACGTGGGGGATAACAGGGGGCTGCTCGGGGCGGCCGACGTGCGGGAGCTGGCGGGACGGCTCGGCATCAGGCCGACCAAGACGCTCGGGCAGAACTTCGTCATCGACGGCAACACCGTGCGGCGGATCGTCCGGGCGGCCGGGCTGTCCCCGGACGACGTCGTCATCGAGGTGGGCCCGGGGCTGGGGTCGCTCACGCTCGCGCTGCTGCCGGAGGCGCGGCGCGTCGTCGCCGTGGAGATCGACCCGGCGCTCGCCGCGGAGCTGCCCGCCACGGCCGCCGCGCGCGAGCCCGGCCTCGCCGGACGCCTCGAGGTCGTGCGCGCCGACGCGATGAAGATCACACACGTGCCGGGGCCGGCCCCGACGGCGCTCGTCGCGAACCTGCCCTACAACGTCGCCGTCCCGGTCGTCCTGCATCTGCTCGCGACGCTGCCGTCGCTTCGGAGCGCCCTGGTCATGGTGCAGGCCGAGGTCGCCGACCGGATGACGGCCTCGCCCGGCGGCCGCATCTACGGGGTGCCGTCGGTGAAGCTCGCCTGGTACGGGAACGCCCGCAGGGCGGGGGCCGTGGGCCGCGCCGTGTTCTGGCCCGCGCCGAACGTCGACTCCGGGCTCGTCGCCTTCACCCGCGGCGACCCGCCGCCGACCGCCGCGTCCCGCCAGGAGGTGTTCGCCGTGGTCGACGCCGCGTTCGCGCAGCGCCGCAAGACGCTGCGCGCCGCGCTCGCGGGCTGGGCCGGGTCCGCGGCCGCCGCCGAGGACGCGCTGCGCGCCGCCGGCGTCGATCCGCGCGCCCGCGGCGAAGCGCTGGACGTGGCCGCCTTCGCCCGGATTGCCGAGTATGGTCCTTCACGCCGGGGAGATCACCCCCCAACCCCCTAGGCGAGCTGCTCCCACGGGGGGCCACAGCATCAGTACGAGCCGGAGGTCGATGTGAAGGCGCGTTCGCGGACGGCGCGGGCCGGGTTGCCGATCGCGGGGACGGCGCTCCTCGCGGTCGCCGGCATGATCGCGACGATGGCCGCGGGCTGCGGGGACGGCGCGGGCGCGGCACCGAAGATCACCACGACGGCGCGGGCGGGCGTCGCGCCGGTCCCGCCGGACAAGGGCGCCTACTTCGGGGCGTGGGTGCCCGAGGACGGCGCCGGCGGGCCGTCCCCGTCGCAGTCCCCGTCCGAATCCGCGTCTGCGACCGCCTCGCCGTCCGGGAAGGACGCCGGCAAGCCCGGCATGGCACCCGTCGTCGGCTTCGAGCAGCGGCTCGGCCGGCAGCTCGACATCGTGCAGAGCTACCGCGGCTGGAAGACCGAGTTCCCCGGCGGGCTGGAGAAGTCCGTCGCCGGCGGCAACCGCTACCTGCTGCTGACCTGGGGCGGCGCCGACACCCGCGAGATCGTCCAAGGGAAGTACGACGACCTCATCGCGCGGCGCGCCCGCGCCGTCAAGGCCCTCGGCAAGCCCGTCTTCCTGCGCTGGTCGCGGGACATGGACAAGTCGTCCGGCCGCAAGCGCGTCCACTCGGCCGGCGACTTCACCGCCGCCTGGAAGCACCTGCGGGAGATCTTCGAGCGGGAGAAGGTCGACAACGTCGCCTGGGTGTGGTGCCCCACCGCCCGCGGCTTCAGCGGCGCGGACGCCGGCTCCTACTACCCCGGCGACGACCAGGTCGACTGGATCTGCGCGGACGCCGAACCCGGCGGCGACTACGACTACCGCGACCTGTCGGAGGCGGTGAAGCTGTTCATGCAGTGGGCGCGGGGCCACCACAAGCCCATCATGATCGCCGAGTTCGGGGTGCCGAAGGCCTACGGCCCGCGCCGCGCCGAATGGCTCCGCGAGGCCGCCAAGACCCTCCAGGACCCGCAGGTCAAGGCCGTCGTCTACTTCAACTCCGACGAGCAGGCCGCCAACGCCCGCGACAGGCGGCGCGCCTACTCGGTCACCGGCGACAAGCACGCGACCTCCGCGCTCCGCGAGCTCGCCACGACCCCCTACTTCAACCCCCGCAACCTCCCCGTGACCAGCGGGGGTTGACAGTGTCATTTTGGGGGGACGACCCCCCAAACCCCCCGGCAACAGCTTTCATGCGTAGGGTTTCGCAGGTGAACGCAGTGACGGTACGGGTCCCCGCCAAGGTGAACCTCCAACTCGGCGTCGGGCCGATCCGCGACGACGGCTACCACGACCTCGTCAACGTCTTCCACGCCGTGTCCCTGTGCGATGAGGTGACGGCCGAGCCCGCCGAGCGGCTGGAGGTGCGCGTCCAGGCGGCCCCGCACTCGCGCGTGGCGATCGACGGCGTCCCCACCGGCACCGACAACCTCGCCGCCCGCGCTGCCCGGCTCGTCGCCGCGCGGCTCGGCGTGGAACCGGCCGTCCGGCTGAGGATCCGCAAGGCCATCCCGGTCGCGGGCGGCATGGCGGGCGGCAGCGCCGACGCCGCCGCCGCGCTGGTCGCCTGCGCCCGCCTCTGGGACGACCGCGAGCAGCCCGTCCTCGCCCGCGACGACCTGATGGACCTCGGCGCCGACCTCGGCAGCGACGTCCCGTTCGCCGTCCTCGGGGGCACGGCCGTCGGCGTCGGACGCGGCGAGCGGCTCACCCCCGCCCTCACCCGCGGAACCTTCCACTGGGTGTTCGCCACCGCCGACGGCGGCCTGTCCACGCCCGCCGTCTACGGCGAGTGCGACCGGCTCCGGCTGGACGCGGGGGAGGAGGCCGCCTGGCCGGCGGTGTCGGAGGGGCTGATGACCGCGCTCGCCACCGGCGACGCCAAGGGCCTCGGCGCCGCGCTGTCCAACGACCTGCAGCCGGCCGCGCTGTCGCTGCGCCCGGCGCTGCGCCGCACCATCGACGCCGGGCGCGACCTCGGCGCGATCGGCGCGGTCGTCTCCGGCTCCGGGCCGACCTGCGCGTTCCTCGCCGAGACGGCCGAGGACGCCGCCGGCCTCGCGGACGCCCTGCACGGCGCCGGCGTCGCCGAGCAGATCGTCCGCGCCCAGGGGCCTGTCTCCGGCGCCACAGTGCTCTGACGTCACAGGACTATAAGAGCGTCGCGGTAGCTGCTTCCGTCACACAAGCCAACCTTCCGCCTGCACTGCGCGTCATCTACTCGTGACACCGAATCCCTCCGGCGTCGATTCATCCGGCACTGATTCATCCGGCGAGGTGGAGCGATGACGTATCTGTCCGGGCTGCTGGGCATCATGGCGCTCGTCATGATGGTGACGCTCGCCCTGCTCGCCGTCCGCCGCGACCGGGCCCTGCGCCGCAACGCGCCCGAAAGGGTCGTCTCCGGCGAAGCGGGCGGCCACTAGGCTCCCCCCATGAGCGTGCTGCTCCTCCTCCTCGTCGTGATCGTGGTCCTCGCGGTCTTCGTCGGCGGTGGGATCGTCGTGATCGCCGTCACGAGCTCCCGCAAGCGCACCGCCGGGCCGCCGGCGTACCCGCCGCAGGGCGGATACCCGCCGGGCCCGCCGTACCAGCAGGAGCTGCCGCCGCACCAGCCGGGCCCGCCGTATCAGCCGGGTCCGCCGGGAGCGTGACGAGCGGCGCCGCACGGGGTGGTCCGCCGGGGGCAATACGCTTGAAGCGCCGTGAATCTGATCAATCTTGAGAACGTCGCCAAGGCCTACGGGCCGGCCCCGCTGCTCGACGCCGTGTCCCTCGGCCTGGACGAGGGCGACCGCGTCGGCGTCGTCGGCCGCAACGGCGGCGGCAAGAGCACCCTCGTGTCCGTCCTCGCGCGGGAGACCGAACCCGACGACGGCCGCGTCACCCACGCGCGCGGGCTCCGGCTCGGCTACCTGACCCAGCGGGACGCGTTCCCGGACGGCTCCACCGTCCGGTCCGTGGTGCTGGGCGACCGCGCCGAGCACGAGTGGGCCGGCGACGTCCGCGCCCGCGACGTCCTCGCCGGGCTGCTCGCCGACCTCGACCTGGACGCGCCGCTCGCCGGCATGTCCGGCGGGGAGCGGCGCCGCGTCGCGCTGGCCCGGCTCCTCGTCCCCGAGTCCGACCTGATCCTGCTCGACGAGCCCACCAACCACCTCGACATCGAGGCGATCGACTGGCTGGCCCGGCACCTGAAGGGCCGCAAGGTCGCGGTGCTCGTCGTCACCCACGACCGCTGGTTCCTCGACGAGCTCACCGACCGGACGTGGGAGGTCGTCGACGGGCGCGTCGAACGCTACGAGGGCGGCTACTCCGCCTACGTCCTCGCCAAGGCCGAGCGCTCCCGGATCGCCGCCGCCACCGAGGCCAAGCGGCAGAACCTGCTCCGCAAGGAACTGGCGTGGCTGCGCCGCGGCCCGCAGGCCCGCACGTCCAAGCCCAAGTTCCGGGTGGACGCCGCGCAGGAGCTCATCGCCGACGAGCCGCCGCTGCGCGACTCGGTGGAGCTGACCCGGTTCGCGACCGCGCGGCTCGGCAAGACCGTCTACGACGTGGAGGACGTGAGCGTCGAACTCGGCGGCCGCGACCTGTTCCGGCGGATGACGTGGCGGCTCGGCCCCGGCGACCGCGTCGGCCTCGTCGGCGTCAACGGCAGCGGCAAGAGCACCCTGCTGCGGCTGCTGGACGGCTCCGTCCAGCCGGTGTCCGGGACGGTCGTGCAGGGCAAGACCGTCCAGCTGGCGCATCTGACGCAGAACCTGGAGGATCTCGACCCGAATCGGCGCGTCCTGGAGTCGGTCGAGGAGATCCGCCGCCGCATCACCGTCGGCAAGCGCGAGTGGACGGCGAGCCAGCTCCTCGAACGGCTCGGCTTCGCCGGCGACCGGCAGTGGACGCCCGTCGGCGACCTGTCCGGCGGGGAGCGCCGCCGCCTGCAGATCCTCCGGCTCCTGATGGGCGAACCCAACGTCCTGCTCCTGGACGAGCCCACCAACGACCTCGACATCGAGACGCTCACCGAGGTCGAGGACCTCCTGGACGGCTGGCCCGGCACGCTCGTCGTCGTCAGCCACGACCGGTACTTCCTGGAGCGGATCACCGACCACGTCGTGGCGCTCCTCGGCGACGGCCGCGTGTCGATGCTGCCCGGCGGCGTCGACGAGTACCTCGAACGCCGCGCCGCCGGAACCGCGCCCAAGCCGGGTGCCGTCCGGGCGGAGCCCGCGCCGGCGTCCCCGAAGCCCAAGGCCGGCGGGCAGGACTGGAAGGCCCGCAAGGAGCTCGACCGCCTGGAGCGCCGCCTGGAGAAGCTGGCCGGGCAGGAGGCCGGCCTCCACGAGCAGCTCGCCGCGCACGCCACCGACTACGCCAAGCTGCAGGAGCTCGACGGGCGGCTCAAGGAGATCCAGGCCGAGGCCGCCGGTGTCGAGGAGGAATGGCTGATGCTCGCCGAGGATCTCGGGTAGCGGACGCCCCTGGCTTTTCCCGGCCGAACCGGGGATCATCCCTGGATGACGACCTGGATCATCAGGACGGACGAGCCGGGCGAGGGCCCGCGCCTCGCCGTCAAGGACGCGATCGACGTGGCCGGGCTGCCCACCACCGCCGGCTGCCAGGCCGTCGCCGAGCGCGCCGAGCCCGCCGCCGCGGACGCGCCCGTCGTCGCGTCCGCCCGCGCGCAGGGCGCCCGCATCGCCGGCAAGGCCAACCTGACCGAGCTGTGCATGGCCGCAGACGGCGTCAATCCGTGGTCGGGGACGCCGGTGAACCCCCTCGACCCGTCCCGCGTGCCGGGCGGCTCGTCCAGCGGCTCCGCCGTCGCCGTCGCCACCGGCGAGGCCGACGTCGCGTTCGGGACCGACACGTCCGGGTCCGTCCGCATCCCCGCCGCGTGCTGCGGCATCGCCGGCCTGAAGACCACCAACGGGCGCGTCCCGCTCGACGGCGTCTACCCGCTGTCGCCGACCCTCGACATCGTCGGCCCGATGGGACGCGACGTCGCCGCCGTCGTCCTCGGGATGGGCCTGCTCGAACCCGGTTTCACGCCCGTCCCGTACGACCCGTCCCGGACGGTCGCGCGCCTGCGCGTGGCGGGCGTCGACCCGGCCATCGACGCCGCCGTCGACGATGCGCTGCGCCGCCTCGGCCCCATCACCGACGTGACCTCCGACCAGTACGTCCACGCCGCGACCGCCAACGGCGTGATCATCAGCAACGAGGCGCCGCGCTACGACGGCCACCTGCTGGACGACCCGTCGAAGCTGAGCGGGCGCATCGAGCGGCGCCTCCAGCAGATGATCGACGTGGCCGGCGCCGGGATGCTCGACTGGGCCCTCGGCGTGCGGACGGCGCTCCGGGCCGAACTGGACGCTATCCTCGCCCGGCACGCCGCGATCGCGCTGCCCGTCCTCACCTGCGTCGCCCCCGAACCCGGCGAGTCCGACGAGGCCGACCTGGTCCTGACGACGCTGGTCGGCCAGATCAACGTCGCCGGGCTCCCCGCGTTCGCGCTGCCGGTCCCGCTGCCCGGCTCGCACCTGCCCGCGTCCGTCCAGCTCATCGGCCCCGCCGGCGGCGAGGAGCGGCTCTGCGGCCTCGCCGCCGCCCTGGAGTCCGTCCTGGGCTAGTGGCGGTCGGTCTCGGAGTCGAACGGGACGAGGAGGGTGCGGAGCAGGTCGGCCAGGGCCGCGTGCTGCCCGGGGGTGAGGCCCTCCAGGATCGCCTGCTCGCGGCCCAGCAGGTCGGTGAACGCCGCGTCCACACGGGTCAGGCCCGCCTCGGTCAGGCGGACCAGCACGCCGCGCTTGTCCTGCGGGTCGGGATGCCGCTCCACCAGGCCGGCCGCGGCCAGCCGGTCGATGCGGTTCGTCATCGTGCCGGAGGTCACCAGCGTCGCCCGCAGCAGCCGCCCCGGGCTCAGCTGGTAGGGGGCGCCCGCCCGGCGCAGCGCGGTGAGCACGTCGAACTCCCACGACTCCAGGTCGTGGTCGGCGAACACGGCGCGGCGCGCGCGGTCGAGGTGGCGGGCCAGCCGGGACACGCGGCTGAGGACCTGCAGCGGCCGGACGTCCAGGTCCGGACGCTCGGTGTGCCACGCCTCGACCAGCCTGTCGACCTCATCGCGCATGCCGACACCCTACCTGTCTTGATATCGAGAAACGCTGGTCCCGATCACCGGCGGGCGGCCAGTGCGGCGCGGATCCGCCCGGCCGCCTCCGGTGCCTGGCGGAGGCCCTGCCGGTAGACCGGCGCCCAGCGGGACCGGTCGCCGACGTTGCCGCCGAACGCCTCCAGCGCCGCCTCGTCCGGGACGATCCGGACGTCTCCGGCGCCCTCCGGCATGTGGGGGAGCGGCTCCATCACGATGACCGTTCCGGCGTCCTCGGCGAGGTGCTCGTACGAGCCGCCGAACGCGCCGTCCATGTAGCGGCGTCCGGCGATCGCCACCGGCTCGGCGAAGCCCGGCGCGGCGCTGCTCGCGGCCACCGCGTACGACAGCGGGGCGCCGCTCGACGCGTCCCACACGACCGGCTCGCCCGTCTCGACGTCCACCGTCGTGATCAGCAGCCGGGCATCGGGCCAGTCGTCGGTTCCGACGAGGAAGCGCATGCTCTGGCGGTGCCGCTCGGCGGGCAGTCCTCCCGCGTCCAGTGCCAGCTTGCCGATGCGGCGCCTGACCTCGTCCGGGGCCAGGTCCGGGTCGCGGCCCAGCTCGAACGCCCGGGCCATCACCGAGCCGTCCACGGGCGGCGGCGGCCCGCTCGGCGGCGGCAGTTCGGCGAGTTCCGCCAGATCGCGTCCCGCGGTGATCGCGGCGCCGGCGATCGCGCCCGCCGACGTTCCGGCGATCAGCTCCGCGTCCGCCGGCTCGACCCCGGCCTCGCGCAGCCCGGCCGCCAGGCCGATCAGCCACGCCGTCCCGACCGGGCCGCCGGGCCCCAGCATCAGTGCCCATCCGCTCTTCGTCATGCCGGTGAGCCTAAGGACGGCTCCACCTCGGCGCATCCGCCGGCCGACCGGTCGCCGCGGCAAGACTCTTGACATCAAGATATGGCCCGTGCATGATGTCTCTTGATGTCGAGACAAACGAGCGCCGTCTGGGATCCCGCGCAATACGGGATCTACGGCGACCAGCGCGCCAGGCCCTTCGGTGAACTCACCGGGCGCCTCGGCGGCCCCGCGCCCGCCCGCGTCACCGACCTCGGCTGCGGCACCGGCGAACTCACCGCCACCCTCGCCGCCCGCTGGCCGCACGCCGTCATCGACGCCCTCGACAGCTCACCCGAGATGATCGCCGAGGCCCGGGCCCACGAGATCCCGGGGCGGCTCTCCTTCCGCGTCGCGGACGTCACCGCCTGGAAGCCCGAGCAGCCCGCCGACCTCATCGTCTCCAACGCCGTCCTGCAATGGGTCCCCGAACACCCCGACCTGCTGCCCCGCTGGATCGACGCACTCGCCCCCGGCGGCCGGCTCGCCTTCCAGGTCCCCGGCAACTTCGACGCGCCCAGCCACGTCCTGCTCCGCGAACTGGGGCGCTCCGAGCGGTGGCGCGGCAGGCTCGGCGCCCTCCAGCGGGACGCGCCCGTCCTCGGCCCCGCCGGCTACCTCGACCTCCTCGCCCGCCGCGGATGCGCCGTCGACGCCTGGGAGACCACCTACGCCCAGGTCCTCCAGGGCGACGACCCCGTCCTCGAATGGGTCAAGGGCACCGCGCTCCGCCCCGTCCTCACCGCACTCGACCCCGCGGAGACCGAGGAGTTCCTCGCCGACTACCGGGAAAGGCTCCGGCAGGCCTACCCCGCCGCCCCCTACGGGACCGTGTTCCCCTTCCGGAGGATCTTCGTGATCGCCACCCGGAACCCCTAGACGGGATGCCGCCCGCCGCCGGGGGAAGCGACTCGTTCCCCTGCGGTGCCAACCCGGACGGACGGGCGGCGTCCGCAGACCCGGACTCGCGACCCGAGACCGGCGACCCCTGGCCGGTGGCGGCCCGGACGAACTCCGGGCGGCCACCGGTTTTCACATGCGGAGGCACTGCATGATCACCGGAGTCCACCACATCCAGCTCGCCGCCCCGCCCGGCAGCGAGGACGGGCTCCGCGCCTTCTACACCGGCGTCCTCGGACTCGACGAGGTCCCCAAGCCGCCCGGACTCGCCGGCCGCGGCGGCGCCTGGTTCCGCGGCGGCGGCGTCGAACTCCACCTCGGCATCGAGGAAGGATTCCGCCCCGCCCGCAAGGCCCACCCCGGGCTCCTCGTCCACGACCTCGACGCCCTCGCCGCACGCCTCAACGCCGCCGGCCACGCCACCCGGCCGGACGACCTCCTCCCGGGATACCGGCGCTGCTACGCCGACGACCCCGCCGGGAACCGCCTGGAGTTCCTGCAGCCGTCACGCTGACGGATCGACGATCTCCTCGAAGTCGCGCCGCGCCCTGCGCTGCGCCTTCTCCGCCTTCGCCGCCGCCTTCTCCTCGGCCTTCTCGGCCTTCGCCGCCGCCTTCTCCGCGCGCTTGCCCATGCGCTCCATCTCCTTGCGGCGCTGGCGCGGATCCAGCGACGGCTTCGGCTCCAGGCCCGACAATCCGTTCCACGCCAGGTTCACTATGTGCGCGGCCACGTCCTCACGGCGCGGCTTGCGCACGTCCAGCCACCACTGGCCCGTCAGCGCCACCATGCCGACGAGGCTCTGCGCGTACAGCGGCGCGAACTTGTCGTCGTACCCGTGCCGGTCGAACTCCTGGGCCAGGACGTGCTCGACCTCGCCCGCGATCTCGCTCAGCAGGCTCGCGTAGCTGCCGGTGCCCGTCCCGCCGTGCGAGTCCCGGACGATGATCCGGAACCCGTCCGGATGCTCCTCTATGTACTCCAGCAGCGCCAGCGCCGCCTTCTCCAGCTTGCTGCGGTAGTGGATCGCCGAGTTCAGCGACTCCGTCACGAGCTTCAGCAGCCGCTCGAACTCGCGGTCGACCACAACCGCGTACAGCCCCTCCTTGCCGCCGAAGTGCTCGTACACCACGGGCTTGGACACCCCGGCCGCCGACGCGATCTCCTCCACCGAGGTGCCGTCCAGGCCGCGCGCGGCGAACAGGGTCCGGCCGATGTCCAGGAGCTGCTCGCGTCGTTCCTTGCCGGTCATCCGCTTTCTGCGGGGCCTGGGAGCGGGTTCTGTCACGGGATCAATTGTGACGCTCAAGCCGCCTGCTTCGTGCGCTTTGCGGCCAGCCTGTCGCGGTTCGGCCACCGGACGTCGTAGGCGAGCCGCATGCGCTCGAACGCCCAGATGATCCGCGCGCTGATGTCGACCTGCCCCTTCAGGACGCCGTGCCGCGCGCAGGTCGGGTCCGAGTGGTGCAGGTTGTGCCACGACTCGCCCAGCGACGGGATCGCCAGCCACCACACGTTGCGGGACTTGTCGCGGACCTCGAAGTCCTCGTTGCCGAACGTGTGGCAGATCGAGTTGATCGACCACGTCACGTGGTGCACCAGCGTGATCCGGACGAACCCGGCCCAGAACAGCGCCGTGAGGAACCCCGTCCACGACATCGTGACGAGCCCGCCGATCACCGCGGGCAGCAGGAACGACACCGCCACGAGCCCGGGGAACGCCAGGTGGATGCGCCGGATGTCCCGGTCGTTCAGCAGGTCCTTGGCGAACCGGTGCTTGGACGTCCGGTTGGCGTCGAACAGCCACCCGTAGTGCGCCCAGGCGAGGCCCTTCGCCAGCGCCTTCCAGTCGTCGCCGAACCGCCACGGCGAGTGCGGGTCGAACTCCTTGTCCGAGTGCTTGTGGTGCCGGCGGTGGTCGGCGACCCACGTGATGACGGGCCCCTGGATGGCGAGGCTCCCGGCCAGCGCCATGAAGATCTTCAGCCCGCGGCGGGCCTTGAACGACCCGTGCGTGAAGTACCGGTGGTACCCGACGGTGATGCCCCCCGCGGACAGCACGTAGAAGACCGCCATGAGCACGACATCTGTCCAGCCGAGGAACCGGCCCCAGGCCAGCGGGACGGCCGCGATCAGGGCCAGGAACGGCACACCGGTGAACACGGCGACCAGCACCCGTTCGGCGTTGCCCTGCGTATCGGGCGCGAGCTCTGGACGCCCTTGCGGGCGGGGAGGATCCACGGTCGGAGCTGTTGTCATGCGTCACCACTTCCTGCAACTAGGGGTACCCTTACCTACGCCACCGTAACCTACGCATCCGTAAGTTGCACAGGTCCGAACGGTAAACTCAGTGAGAAACTGCCCCATCAGCCACAAAACACTCTTGCAGCCCCCGCGCTCTCCGCGCGTGCGCGGGAGAATGGCGAGATGCCCCTCACCACGGACGAGCGCGCCGCCCGCGCCAAGGGATCGCTCGCCGGCCTGTCGGTCGGCGACGCGTTCGGAGATCAGTTCTTCCTGCTCGCCAACCGGCACGTTCCCGCGACGACCGGTGTGCCGCCCGCACCGTGGAACTGGTCGGACGACACGGAGATGGCTTGCTCCGTAATGGACGTTCTAAACCGATTCGGACAAATCGACCAGGGTGCTCTCGTCAAGGCGTTCGCCGGGCGGATGGACGTCGGCCGCGGATACGGGGCCGGCGCGTTCGAGTTGCTGGAGCGGGTGCGCGGCGGCGACCACTGGCGGCGCGCGTCCAGCGAGCTGTTCGACGGCAAGGGCTCCTTCGGCAACGGTGCGGCGATGCGCGTCGCGCCGCTCGGGGCGTACTTCAGTGACGACCTCGAACGCGCCGCCTCAGAGGCCGCTCTTTCCGCGGAGGTGACCCACGCCAACCCTGAGGGCGTGGCCGGTGCCGTCGCGGTGGCCGTCGCCACGGCGTACGTCGCGTCCCACGACCGGGTCACTCCCAAAGCCGTCATCGGGGCGGCCCTCGACTT
Organism: Actinomadura darangshiensis; assembly: GCF_004349235.1. Classification (GTDB taxonomy): domain Bacteria; phylum Actinomycetota; class Actinomycetes; order Streptosporangiales; family Streptosporangiaceae; genus Spirillospora; species Spirillospora darangshiensis. The sequence goes on from NZ_SMKY01000009.1 coordinate 44,997, forward strand.
GACCACGACGGGACAGTACGTCCGGCGAGGGCTCAAGCGCGCACTCCGGTTACTGGCGAAGTCCCCGCAGGAGGCGGCCCACGAGCTCGGGAACGGCAGCCGGATCACAGCGCAGGACACCGTCCCCTACGCGCTGTGGGCGGCGGCCACGCGGCTGACCGACTACGAGGCGGCCGTGCGGGCGTGCGCGATGGTCGGCGGCGACATGGACACCACCGCCGCCATGACCGGGGGCATCGTCGCCGCCCACCTCGGTCCCGATGCGGTCCCGGCGGCCTGGCTCCAGGCCCGCGAGCCCCTCCCGCACTGGCTGGAGGGGGCGGAGAAGCCTCTGGGCACGGCGGATTGAAGTGGGCTCGGAGGCGGGTGGCCCGGTATCGTGATGGCCGGTCGGCTCGGCGGTCAGTCCGAATCGTCCCTTTTGATCCGGCGTGGTGTAATCGGCAGCACATGGGTTTTTGGTACCTACAGTTCAGGTTCGAGTCCTGGCGCCGGAGCTGTCTGGAATGTTCCGAGGTGGGTCTCGGGTGGGCGGCGGGGTGACAGGTGGGGAGCGGGCGGTATCCTGCCCGTGTCGGGTTCGCCGTGGCGTGATGTCGCAGGTGGCGGGCCCGTGAAACGATCCCGTCCGCGATGCCGAGGAGCCTCCTTGTGAGCGCTGCGAGCCGCCCGGCCGCCGTCATCGTTCTCGCCGCGGGCGAGGGCACCAGGATGAAGTCCCGCACCTCGAAGGTGCTGCACGAGTTGTGCGGGCGCAGCATGCTCGGCCATGTGCTGGCCGCGAGCCGCGATCTGGAGCCCGAGCGGCTCGTCGTGGTCGTCGGGCACCGGCGCGAGCAGGTCGCCGAGCATCTCGCCGAGCACGCGCCGGACGCCGAAGCGGCCGTCCAGGAGCGCCAGGGCGGGACGGGCCACGCCGTCCGGATGGCGCTGGAGCAGACCGGCGCGCTGACCGGCACGGTCGTGGTCACGAACGGCGACCATCCGCTGCTGCGGGGCGAGACGCTGCGGGCGCTCGTCCAGGCGCACGAGGACGAGGGCAACGCCGCCACGGTGCTGACGACCGAGATGCCGGACGCGACCGGCTACGGCCGGATGGTCCGCGCGGCGGACGGCAGCGTCGCGGCGATCGTCGAGCACAAGGACGCCACCGCCGAGCAGCGCGCCATCAACGAGATCAACGTCGGCATGTACGCGTTCGACGGGGCGCTGCTGGCGGACGCGCTGAAGCGCGTGACCACCGACAACGCCAAGGGTGAGGAGTACCTCACCGATGTGGTGGCGATCCTGCGCGGGGACGGCCACCGGGCCGGCGCGCACCTGGCCGCCGACTGGGTCGAGACCCAGGGTGTGAACGACAAGGTCCAGCTCGCGCAGGCGCGCAGGCAGCTGAACGACCGGATCCTCGAGGCCCACATGCGGGCCGGTGTGACGATCATCGACCCGGCGTCGACGTGGATCGACGTGGGCGTGACCGCCGATCAGGACGCGGAGGTCCATCCGGGCACGCAGCTGCATGGCCGGACGCATCTGGGCGAGGGCGCCCGGGTCGGACCGGGCTGCACGCTGACCGACACGACGGTCGGCGAGGGCGCGGCGGTGATCAACGCGGTGTGCGTGCAGGCGGAGATCGGGCCGGAGGCGTCGGTCGGGCCGTACGCGTACCTGCGGCCCGGGACGAGGCTGGGGCGCAAGGCGAAGGTCGGCACGTACGTCGAGACGAAGAACGCCGACATCGGCGAGGGCACGAAGGTGCCGCACCTGACGTACGTGGGGGACGCCGAGATCGGCGAGTACTCCAACATCGGCGCCAGCTCGGTGTTCGTGAACTACGACGGCGTGCAGAAGCACCGCAGCGTGATCGGGTCCCACGTCCGGACGGGCAGCGACAACATGTTCGTCGCGCCGGTGACGGTCGGGGACGGTGCCTACACGGCCGCGGGCTCGGTGATCGTCCAGGACGTCCCGGCGGGGGCGATGGCGGTCGCGCGGGCGCGGCAGCGCAACGTCGAGGGCTGGGTGGAGCGCAAGCGGCCGGGGACGGCGGCGGCGGAGGCGGCCCGCCGGGCGCGGGCCGAGGAGGAGGGCGCGCCGTAGCGGGCGCCCGATGAGGACTGCCCCGCCCGAGGCGGGGTGCGGAGGACAGCGGCGTCTTCCGGAAACAACAGAGCAACCCGTGCGCCGGACCCTTTTGGTGCGCGGGGAGTGGGGACGACAACCCACATGTGCAGGCACAGTTCCATTGAGGGGGAGTTGTCAGAGGTGAGTGGGATCAAAGCGAGCGGTCAGAAGAAGCTGATGCTCTTCACCGGCCGAGCCCACCCGGACCTGGCCAAGGAAGTAGCCGACAACCTCCACGTCGACCTGACGCCGACGTCCGCGTACGACTTCGCGAACGGTGAGACGTTCGTGCGGTTCCTGGAGTCGGTCCGCGGCTCCGACGCCTTCGTGATCCAGAGCCACACCGCTCCCATCAATCAGTGGATCATGGAGCAGCTGATCATGGTGGACGCGCTGAAGCGCGCGTCCGCGAAGCGGATCACCGTGGTGGCGCCGTTCTTCGGGTACGCCCGGCAGGACAAGAAGCACCGCGGCCGGGAGCCGATCTCGGCGCGGCTGATGGCGGACCTGTTCGTCACGGCGGGCGCGGACCGGCTGATCGCCGTGGACCTGCACACCGCGCAGATCCAGGGGTTCTTCAACGGCCCGGTGGACCACCTGTTCGCGCTGGACCTGCTCGCGCACCACTTCGAGAGCCGGCTGGACACCTCGCAGGTGACGGTGGTCGCGCCGGACGCGGGCCGGGTGCGGGTGACCGAGCGGTGGAGCGACCGGCTGGGCGGCGTCCCGATGGCGATCATCCACAAGAAGCGCGACCCGGACGTGGCGAACGAGGTCAAGGTCTTCGACGTCGTCGGCGAGGTCGAGGGCCGGACGTGCGTCGTGGTGGACGACATGATCGACACCGGCGGGACGATCGTGAAGGCGGCGGAGGCGCTGTTCGAGAACGGCGCCGCGAAGGTCGTGGTCGCGGCGACGCACGGGGTGCTGTCGGGCCCGGCGGTGGACCGGCTGAAGAACTCCCGGATCTCCGAGGTGGTGCTGACGAACACGCTGCCGATCCCGGAGGACAAGCAGTTCGACAAGCTGACCGTGCTGCCGATCGCGCCGCTGATCGCCCGCGCGATCAACGAGGTGTTCTCGGACGGGTCGGTGACCAGTCTCTTCGGCGGCCACAGCTAGGGTCCCGGCCGGGGTCGCGGCTGGGGCGTTGGCATTGGGCGTTGCCGTGTTGGGCTAGACTTGGGCAACCGCGTATGCCCCGGGTCGTTCAGTGCGGTGCCGGGACAGGGCCGTACTCCCCGGGCAACGCAAAGAATCTTCGAGGCGCCTGACGCATCGAGCATCGCCTGATTCGCTCTGTCCGCAGCGGACGTCCAGTGCCGGACGGCCGTGGATCGCAACAACGAGGAGTTTTCGCCGTGTCCGAGGTACGCATTGCCGCCGAGCCGCGCACCGAGTTCGGTAAGGGTGCCGCGCGGCGCACCCGCCGGGCCGGCAAGGTGCCCGCCGTCCTCTACGGTCACGGCACCGACCCGCAGCACATCTCGCTGCCGGGGCACGCCCTGATGCTGGCGCTGAAGACGCCGAACGTGCTGCTGACCATCGAGGGCCTGTCCGACGGCTCGGAGCTGGCACTGCCGAAGGACGTCCAGCGCGACCCGGTGAAGGGGTTCCTGGAGCACGTCGACCTGCTGCTGGTGAAGCGCGGCGAGAAGGTCGTCGTCGACCTCCCGGTGAACGTCATCGGCGACATGGTTCCGGGCGGCCAGCTGGCGCAGTCGGTGGTGGAGATCTCCGTGGAGACGGAGGCGACGCACATCCCCGAGTCCGTCGACCTGGACATCTCCGGCCTGGAGATCGACTCGCAGGTGCTGGCCAAGGACCTGAAGCTGCCCGCGGGGACGACGCTGGTCGCCGACGAGGACATCCTGATCGCGCAGATCACCGACGCGACCGTCGCGACCGAGCCGGAGGAGACCGAGGAGGCCGAGCCGGCCGCCGAGGGCGAGGCCGCCGAGGGTGAGGGCGAGGCCGCCGCCGAGTGACGGCGTGACGGTCGCGCGGCCGCGCCGGAGGGCGGGCCGCACGGTTCTTCCGCGGCCCCCGCAGGTGTGCGCACCGGCGGGGGCCGCGCCTTTTTGGTCCGCGTCGGTGTCGGCGTGTGCGTCGGTGTGAGGAGTGCGGGTGAGCGCGGATCTCTGGCTGGTGGTGGGGCTGGGCAACCCGGGCCCGTCGTATGCGAAGAACCGGCATAACGCGGGGTTCATGGTGCTGGACGTCCTGGCGGCGCGGGCCGGCGGGAGATTCAAGTCGCATCGGGCGCGTGCGGACGTCCTGGAGGGGCGGCTCGCGGGTGCGCGCGCGGTGCTGGCGAAGCCGCGTTCGTTCATGAACGAGTCGGGCGGCCCGGTGAAGGGGCTGCTGGATTTCTACAAGGTGCCGGTGGAGCGGCTCGTCGTCGTGCATGACGAGCTGGACATCCCATTCGGTGCGGTGCGGCTGAAGCAGGGCGGCGGCGACAACGGGCACAACGGGCTGCGCTCGGTCACGAAGTCGCTGGGCGCGAAGGACTATCTGCGGGTGCGGTTCGGGGTGGGCCGCCCGCCGGGCCGGATGGACGCGGCGGCGTTCGTGCTGAAGGACTTCTCCGCGACGGAGCGCAAGGACCTGGACCTTGAGGTGGACCGGTCGGCGGACGCGGTGGAGGCGCTGCTGTCCGGGGGGCTGGCCGCGGCGCAGAACGAGTTCCACGCGGGGTGACCGGATCCGGCCGTCCGGTGCCGGAGCGGCTGCCGCCGGGGTGCGCCCGACGGTAACTTCGTCCGCCTCTGTCCTGATTTGCGGACGTTATCGGGCCGATGTCGCCGTTCCAGGGTTGACCACGGCAAAGTGATCGTAAGATGCGGGTCGAGCGAGGTTCAGGATGCGTGTGAACCTGACGCGACGTTCAACCGTCTTCGATGTGAATCGCGCTGACGGGGCGCGCGTTACACGGGATTGGTGAGTGGTTTATGGCCGTCGTTGACAAGGTCCAGGCCAAGTCATCGACCCGCCATGACCACAAGCGCGAGTCGTCGCAGACCTGGAGCGGATCGTACCGGCGGTTCGCCGGGTTCCTCGACTTCACCAGCATGCTGGCCGCCGGCGTGATCGCGTTTGTGCTCCGCTTTCCGGGCGTCCCGAACGAGCTTGACGTGCCGTACATCGCGCTGACCGTCGTGCTCCCGATGCTCTGGCTCCCGACGCTGATGCTGTGCCGGGCGTACCAGCCGCGGTACGTCGGCGTCGGCTACGAGGAGTTCCACCGGGTGCTGCGCGCCGGGTTCATCCTGACGGCGGTGGTCGCGATCCTGGCGTACGCGACGAAGACCGACGTCGCGCGCGGCTACGTGGTGATGGCGCTGCCGCTCGGGACGTTCCTGGCCCTGGTGGCGCGGTACCGGCTCCGCAAGTGGCTGCACCGCAAGCGGTGGCACGGCGAGTGCATGCGGCGGGTGGTCGCGGTGGGGCACCGCACGTCGGTGGCCGACCTGATCACGCTGCTGCAGAAGAAGCGGTACCACGGCATGGACATCGTGGGCGTGTGCCTGCCGCCGGCACTGGCGTCGGGCGACGACGCGGTCGCCGAGGTGGAGGGCGTCCCGGTGCTGGGCGACTTCGGCCAGGCGGCGGCCGCCGCCGACCGGATCGGCGCGGACTCGGTGGCCGTGCTTGCCTGCCCGGAGATGGACGGGGTGGCGCTGCGCCGGCTGGCGTGGCAGATCGAGCGCAACGACGTGGAGCTGGTCGTGGCGCCCGCGCTGATGGACGTGACCGGCCCGCGGATCTCGATCCGCCCGGTGTCGGGGCTGCCGCTGCTGCATGTGGAGCACCCGGAGCTGGACGGCGGCCGCAAGGTGCTGAAGGGCCTGGTGGACCGGGCCGTGGCCCTCGCCGGGATCGTGGCGCTGAGCCCGCTGCTCGCGCTGATCGCGGTGCTGATCAAGTTCTCCGGCAACGGCCCGGTGCTGTTCCGGCAGACGCGGGTCGGGCGCGGCGGCCGCGAGTTCACCGTGCTGAAGTTCCGCACGATGGTCGCCGACGCCGAGGCGCGCCGGCTGGAGCTGCTGGCCGCCAACGACAACGACGGCGTGCTGTTCAAGATCCGGGAGGACCCGCGGATCACCCGGGTCGGCCGCCGGCTGCGCCGCTACTCGCTGGACGAGCTGCCGCAGCTGTTCAACGTGCTGCGCGGCGAGATGTCGCTGGTCGGCCCGCGGCCGCCGCTGCCCGAGGAGGTCGCGCAGTACGGCGGCGACGTGTACCGGCGGCTGGTGGTGAAGCCGGGCCTGACGGGCCTCTGGCAGGTGAGCGGGCGCTCCGACCTGTCGTGGGAGGAGTCGGTGCGGCTCGACCTGCGCTATGTCGACAACTGGACACTGGCGCTCGACCTGCAGATCATGTGGAAGACCTGGTCCGCGGTGGTCCGCGGCTCCGGCGCCTACTGACCCGGGGCCTGCTGACCGGGACCTGGTAGGGCGGTGCGGTGCCGGCGCATGAGAAAGTGGACCCCGCAGACCAGTCGAGTCGGGAATGTGATCTACGGATGACCGAGGCAGGGGCGGCGGACGACCACGCGCTGGCGGCGGAGCTCGCCGGTACGGCGGGCCGGCTGCTGCTGGGCGTGCGGGACGAGGTGGGCTTCGCGGACGCGCGCGCCCTGAAGGACACGGGCGACCTGCGGGCGCACGAGTACCTCATGGCGGCGCTGGCGGAGCGCTGTCCCGGCGACGCCGTGCTGTCGGAGGAGGGCAGGTCGTCGGTCGCCGGGAAGCGGTCGAAGGGCGATGACCGCGCCCCGACCCGCAACACGGCCGACGCGGAGCGGCTCACCGCCGGCCGGGTGTGGATCGTGGACCCGCTGGACGGCACCCGCGAGTTCTCCGAGGAGGGCCGCCGCGACTGGGCCGTCCACGTGGCGCTGTGGGAGCGCGACGGCGACGGCGGCCGGCTGGCGGCCGGGGCGGTGGCGCTGCCCGCGCAGGGCCTGACGCTCCGCACGGACGCGATCGGCGGCGCGGCCCTCGTCCGGACGGACGCGGGCGACCCCGACCCGGTCACGGCGGGGCGCAGGACGCCGCCGCGCGAGGTGCCGCTGCACATTCCGGCGCCGGACGCGGGCAAGCTGCGCATCGCCGTGAGCCGGACCCGTCCGCCCGAGTTCGTCACGCAGCTGGCCGGGAACCTGGATCTGGACGTGGAGCTGGTCCCGATCGGATCCGCCGGGGCGAAGATCTCCGCGGTGCTGCTCGGCGAGGTGGACGCCTACGTCCACGCGGGCGGCCAGTACGAGTGGGATTCGGCGGCCCCGGCGGCCGTCGCGCTCGGTGCGGGGGCGCACGCGTCCCGCGTCGACGGGGCGGCTTTGCGCTACAACCGGGAGGACCCCCGGCTACCGGATATCCTGGTGTGTCATCCCATGTCGGCGTCAACGCTGCTGACCGGCATCGGGGAAACGTGAGCGGCGCCTTGCCGTGACCGTCCGTCCTGGCCGGGAGTGAATCACGGCCGGCCGGCGTTCGATCCGGTGGGAAGGCATGTGCCCGTCCCGTGCCACCGGTTGCATCTGCCAGAACAGCGTGGAGAGAGCCCCAGACCATGCAGCGTCGCGATTACCTGCTGTCCCAGCTAGACGTCCTCGAAGCCGAGTCGATCCATATCTTCCGGGAGGTGGCGGCCGAGTTCGAACGGCCCGTGCTGCTGTTCTCGGGCGGTAAGGACAGCCTCGTGATGCTGCGGCTGGCGGAGAAGGCGTTCTGGCCCGCCCCGATCCCGTTCCCGGTGATGCACGTCGACACCGGCCACAACTTCCCCGAGGTGATCGAGTTCCGCGACCGGCGGGTCGGCGAGCTCGGCATCCGCCTGGTGGTGGCGTCGGTGCAGGCCGCGATCGACTCCGGCCGGGTGACCGAGCAGAAGGGGCGGCGCGCGTCGCGGAACCGGCTGCAGATCACCCCGCTGCTGGACGCGATCGAGGAGCACCGGTTCGACGCGGCGTTCGGCGGCGCGCGGCGGGACGAGGAGAAGGCCCGCGCCAAGGAGCGGGTGGTGTCGTTCCGGGACGAGTTCGGGCAGTGGGACCCGAAGAACCAGCGCCCGGAGCTGTGGAACCTGTTCAACACCCGCATCACGCAGGGCGAGCACGTCCGCGTGTTCCCGCTCTCCAACTGGACCGAGCTGGACATCTGGGACTACGTCCGCCGCGAGGGCCTGGCCCTGCCGTCGATCTACTACGCGCACACCCGCCGGGTGTTCGAGCGCGACGGCCTGCTCCTGGACGCCGAGACCGGGTTCGCCAACCGCGGCGACGACGAGCCGGAGTTCGAGGCCACGGTGAGGTACCGCACGGTCGGCGACGCGTCCTGCACGGGCGCGGTCAAGTCGGCGGCGGTGACGCTGGACGAGGTGATCGAGGAGATCGCGGCCACGCGGATCACCGAGCGCGGCCAGACCCGCGCCGACGACCGCACGAGTGAGGCCGCGATGGAGGACCGCAAGAAGGAGGGCTACTTCTGATGGCCGGCGAGCTTGGCAAGACCGGGTCGACCAAGACGATGGACCTCCTGCGGTTCGCGACCGCCGGCAGCGTCGACGACGGCAAGTCGACGCTGATCGGCCGGCTGCTGTTCGACTCCAAGTCGATCTTCGAGGACCAGCTGGAGTCGGTGGAGAAGACCAGCGCCGACCGCGGCGAGGAGTACACGAACCTGGCGCTGCTGACCGACGGCCTGCGGGCCGAGCGGGAGCAGGGCATCACCATCGACGTCGCCTACCGGTACTTCGCGACGCCGCGCCGCAAGTTCATCATCGCCGACACCCCGGGGCACATCCAGTACACCCGGAACATGGTGACCGGCGCGTCCACCGCCGACCTGGCGATCATCCTGGTGGACGCCCGCAAGGGCATCCTGGAGCAGTCGCGCCGGCACGCGTTCCTCACCACGCTCCTGCAGGTCCCGCACCTGGTCGTGGCGGTCAACAAGATGGACCTGGTCGACTACGACCGCGGCGTGTACGAGCAGATCGTGGACGAGTTCACCGCGTTCGCCTCGAAGCTGGACGTGACCGACCTGACGTTCGTGCCGATCTCGGCGCTGCACGGCGACAACGTCGTCGAGCGCAGCGGCAACATGCCCTGGTACGAGGGCTCCTCGCTGCTGCACCACCTGGAGCACGTGCACATCGCGTCCGACCGGAACCTGATCGACGTGCGGTTCCCGGTGCAGTACGTCGTCCGCCCGCACGCCTCCACCGACCCCGACCTGCACGACTACCGCGGCTACGCGGGCCAGGTCGCCGGCGGCGTGCTGAAGCCGGGGGACGAGGTCGTGCACCTGCCGTCCGGGCTGACCACCACGATCACCCACATCGACGGCCCGGCCGGGCCGGTCGCGGAGGCGTTCGCGCCGATGTCGGTGACGCTGCGCCTCGCCGACGACATCGACATCTCCCGCGGCGACATGATCGCCCGGCCGAACAACCGGCCCGAGGCCGCGCAGGACATCGAGGCGATGGTGTGCTGGATGACGCCCGACCGCGCCCTCACGCCGCGCTCGAAGCTGGTGATCAAGCACACCACCCGCACCGCGAAGACGATGGTGAAGGCCCTGCACTACCGGCTGGACGTCAACACGCTGCACCGCGACGAGCAGGCCGGCAGCCTGGGCCTGAACGAGATCGGCCGCGTCTCCCTGCGCGTGACGCAGCCCCTCTTCGTGGACGACTACGCCCGCAACCGGCTCACCGGCGGCTTCATCCTGATCGACGAGGCCACCAACAACACCGTCGCCGCCGGGATGATCACCGGCACTCGCTGACCGGGCGGCGCGGGGCCCCACCGGCCCCGCGCTGGCCTTCCCGCAGCGTGCGGTCCCCAGGCCGGAGCCCCGCCCAGCCGGCGCGGCCCCGAGGCGCGGTCAGGGGCGGTTCAGGTTCCTGGCCGACTTGTCGGTCAGGGTGTCCGCGGCGGGGGACGCGGGGTCGTCGTCGGCGACGAAGGCGTCCAGGTCGATCTTGCCCAGCGTGATGGTCTGGTCGTTGGGCTTGTCCTGGTCGTCGGCGTCGGCGTCGTCCTGGGCGGGCCGCGCGTGCTTGCGGGGCCGTGACGCCGGCAGGTCCGCGTCGCCCGTCAGCGGGTCGGCGCGGCGCTTGCCGGGCTCCCGGGCGGCGGTCGCCGGGCTGCGGCGCGAGTCGGTGGCCGCCGCCGGCATCGCGGATCCGGGCCGGGCGGATGCCACGGGACCGGCGGGACCGGCCGAGCCGTCCCGGCGCCGCGGCGGCATGTCGCGGGGTTCGCGGGACAGCGCGGGGGCGGGCACCGCGACGGCGGTCCCGTCCTGCTTCGGCAGGACGACCGCGCCGAGTACGGCCGCGCCCATCCGGTGGATGCGGTGGACGCCGTCGCGGATCTGCGCGTACCTGGTGCGCGGCGTCTCCACGACGATGAGGGCGGCGTCGGACAGGTCGGCGAGGGCCTGCGCGTCGGCGCCCAGCTCGGTGGAGGGCGCCTCCATCACGGTGAAGCGGGCCTTCTCCCGCAGCGAGCCGATGAGCCGGTCCATCTGCTCGCGCTGCAGCATCTCGGCGGCGAGGTCGGCGTCGGCGCCCGGGGTGATGGTGGCGAGCGAGGGCAGCGCGTGGTTGCGGCGCACCACGTCGCGCAGCTCGACCCGGCCGAGCAGGAGCTCCGACAGCCCGGCGCCGCGGTGCAGGCCGAGCAGGTCGGCCGCCAGCGGCGACTGGAGGTTGGCGCACACCAGCAGGACGTTGGAGCCGGTGCGGGCGAGCGCGGCGGCGAGGTTGACCGACACGATGCTGGACCCGGGGCCGGGCGCGGCGCCGGTGACGAGGATGACGTGGTTGCCGTGGCCGAGCGTCGCGGTCAGCTCGTGCGCGAGCTCGTGGAAGTTCTGCCCGCTGCGGCTGCGCGCGGGCAGCAGGCCGAGCTCCTCCTTGCCGCGCCGCTGCGGGATGGACAGCAGGACGGGCAGGTCGAGGACGCGTTCGACGTCGCCGGCGACCCGGACGCGGCGGTCGACCCGGTCGTACATGATCGCCAGGATGATGCCGAGCAGCAGCCCGCCCGCGAGGCCGCTCGGCAGGAACTTGGCCGGGTTCGGACTGGCCGGGCCGGGCGGCGGCGACGCGCTCGTGATGATCTCACCGCCGTCCACGTTGGCGATCGCCACCTGCAGGTCGGTGAGCTTGTTGCTGAAGGCGGTCAGCTGGGCGCCCAGCAGCTTGCGCTGCGTCGCGCCCGCGGTCACCATCTTGGTGCGGACGTCGTTGACCTGCTTCTCCAGCACGCCCGCCTGGTTCTGCAGCCGCTTGACCGCCTTGTCGTTGCGGTTCTGGAGGTAGGACTCGGCGAAGGCCTGGGCCCCGGCGCGCGCCTTGGCCGCACTCGACGCCGTCCACTCGATGGCGAGGACGGAGGAGTCGGGCGGCACCGTCACCTGGACCCGGTGGCCGAGTTCCAGCGGCGATTCGGTGGACCCGATCCGCTTCTGCACGAGGGCCGTCACCTCGGTCGAGCGGATCCGCTGGGCCTCGGTCTCCAGGCTGATGTCGGTGCCGTTCTTGCCGGTCTGGCGGGACTCGGGGTCGGTGTCGGTCACCTGCACGACGGCCGTGGACACATACGTCTTCGGCAGCAGGAACAGCCCGGCGACGGCGATCGCCAGCCCCAGCAGGGCCCCGGCGACGACCACCCACCACCGCCGCCGCAGCATGGCCGCGTACTCCGCCAGCTCCGTGGAGTCGGCTCTTGCCGTGGAGTCCATCAGCCGGGTGTTCCTCTCGCAGCCGTCGAATCGCCGTGCACGCCGTGCGCGGCGCACCGGTCCACTCCCCGTCGGAGTTCGCTACAAGATACCTTGACCCATTCATGGTGAACCGCTGAACGGTGAGGGACTTGCGCCCCGCCCGCGGGGCCGGTGGGGCGGTGGCGGTCAGCGCTTGCCGAGCAGGCCCGTCGCGTTGTCCCAGCCGGTGTGGCCGAGCAGCCGTCCCTGGTCGGCCATGGCGGCCGGCACGTTGAAGCCGTAGCGCTGCTGCGGCGCCCGCCCGCCCGGTCTGCGGTCGAACGCCTGGCAGCCGACGAGGGACGTCTGCTCGCCCTGGTTGACGTAGAAGCCGTCCGCCCCGTTCGCGCTCGCACCGACGTCCGCGGAGCTCGCGGTGTCGGCCACGCAGCCGGTGAACACGTTCCGGTCGGACTCGATGAACCAGCCGTGGCCGCCGGTGTCCTGGGACTCGCAGCCGACGAACTTGTTGCGCTCCCCGTTGACGTGCCAGCCGTAGTCGCGGCAGTACCAGGCCTTGCACGCCTGGAAGAAGTTGTTGGCGCCGCCGATGCCGTCGGACCCGGCGATGGCGGGGCCGACGTAGAAGCCGGCGGTGCTGCCGGTGCGCCGCCGGGTCGTGGCCTCGCAGGCCGTCCACCAGCTGTCGGGGGCCTCCACGCGGAAGCCGTACCGGCCCGCCTGGCGGACCCGGACGCGGCTGGTCACGCACGCCTGGGTGTCCTTGCCGCGGTAGGCGATGCCGTCCAGCACCGGCTGGTAGACGGCGAGGTTGTCGAGCCGGCAGACCGAGTCCGGTTCGCCCTTGTAGAACTTCCCGTTGCCGGTGATGTCGAGGTCGATGCCGATCCCGGCCTTGTCGGCGCAGTCGAGCACCAGGTCGGAGACGGACACCCCGTCGACCGACCGGCCCCGGCCGATCGCGATCATCGTGTCCAGGGAGCGCGCCGCGCGCAGCCGGGTGCGCTGCCCGGCGCCGCGGATCGCGCAGCCGGGCACCGGGACGACGGGCTCGGTGAGGCGGTACTCGCCCTGCCCCAGCAGGACGGCGGTGGCGCCGTCCTCGATGGCCTGCTGGATGGAGCCGCCCGGCGGGACGTAGGTCCACGGCCCCTGCTGCTGCGCGGCGGCCGGGGACGGCCCTGACGAGAGCAGCGCCTCCGCCGCGATGCCCGCGGTGACGCCCGCGGCGGCGAAGGCCCCGCCGCCCAGCACCGAGCGCCTCTGATACCAGCGTTCTTCCAACTGCTCTACTCCTCGATCGCGATGGCCTTCTGCGCAGTTCTGATCCGGCGCGGGGCACCGGCGACCGTCCAGTCAGATGCCCGGACGGCAACCCCCGTGGAGCCCGGCGCCGCCGGCGAGGAGCCCGAAGGTGCGGGCGCGGCGGAGGTCGGGGAGGCCGCGCGGTCCCCGGGCACGGCAGCGTAGGCTCGGCCTCCGAGTGTAAGGTTCGTAACCTCTTGCCGGTCGGGAACGGGTGGACTCCGGTCAGCCGGACGGGGTTTCCGGGAAGGTGAGGGAGGGCGAGAGGGTGGTCACGACCGCGCCGCGGCGTCCGGCCGCGCCGCCGACGGCGTCCGGGCCGGGTTCGCCGTACCCGCTCGCCGACGACGACGAGGAGGCCGCGCCCCCGGCCGCGCCGTCCCGCAGGGAGCTCCCCGCCTGGCCGCTGACCCTGCTGTTCGTCGGGTTCCCCGTCTGGTGGCTGCTCGGCCTCGGCGCGTTCGCGGCGCCCATCGCCGCGTCGGTGATGGCGATGCACATGCTGCTGCGCGGCGGCGTGCGGGTGCCCCGGCGGTTCGGGATCTGGGTCCTGTTCCTGGTGTGGGTGATCGCCGCCGGAACGCAGATCGACTCGTTCGGCCGCGCCGTCGGCTTCGTGTTCACCTACATGAACTACGCGGCCGCCAGCGTCGTGTTCGTCTACGTCTACAACTGCCCCCGGGACCGGCTGCCGATCCGCCGCGTGCTCGGGATGGTGGTCGTCTTCTGGGTGTGGGTGGTGATCGGCGGCTTCCTCGGCGTGCTGCTGCCCAAGATGGGGATGACGACGCCGTTCGAGCGCGTCCTGCCCGGCGCGATCAAGGGCAACGAGTACGTGCACGACCTCGTGCATCCGCAGTTCGCCGAGATCCAGCAGCCGTGGGGAGCGCCGCGCCCCTACAACAGGCCCCGCGCGCCCTTCCCCTACACCAATGCCTGGGGCAGCCATTTCGCGCTGCTGTTCCCGTTCGTGGTGCTGTACGTGACGCAGGCGCGGTCCACCGTGCGGATGATGCTCATCGGCCTGATGTGCGCCTCGCTGGTCCCGGCGTTCGCGACGCTGAACCGCGGGATGTTCCTGGCGATCGTGGTCGGCGTCCTGTACACGGCGATCCGCTACCTGAGCCGCGGGCACGTCCGCTGGCCGGCGATGGTCATCGCGCTGATGGTGGTCGGCGGCATCGCGGCGCTGCTGTCCGGGGTGGGCGCGGGAATCGACAGCCGCACCGAGTACAGTTCGACCACCAACGACCGCCTCGGCCTCTATACCGAGTCCTTCGTGCGGACGCTCGAATCCCCGGTGCTGGGATACGGCGCGCCGCGCCCCTCCAATACCTACGTGGTGTCCGTGGGAACCCAGGGCGAGTTCTGGCATCTGATGTTCTCGTACGGTTTCCCGGGGCTGCTCTTCTTCTGCGGATGGATATGGCTGCTCGCGATGCGGACCCGGAGGGTCCTGCCGGATTCGCTGCTGTGGCTGCACGCGGTGCTGGTCATGGCCTCGTTCATGCTCTTCTACTACTCACTCGACCAGACCGAGCTGGTGCTGGTCTTCCTGGCGGCCGCGCTCATCCTGCGCGGGTCCGCCGGCGGGACGCCGGGAGGTGCGGATGACCGCGGCGCCGCCGCACGCTGACCAGAGGGCGGGGGAGGGCGGCCGGCGGCACGGCCGCGACCTGCGGGAGTTCGCCCGCGGCGGCGCCATCGGCCTGGTCAGCTCCGTGATCGCGGCGGCCTCGGGGTTCCTGCTGACCGTCGTCGTCGCCCGGACCCTGGGCCCCGCCGAGGCGGGCGTGTTCTTCGTCGTGGTCGCGCTGTTCACGATCGTCGCCGAGATCGCCGAGCTGGGCGCCGACACCGGGCTGGTGCGGACGACGGCGCGGCTGCGCGCCCTCGGCCGGGGGGACGAGCTGCGCCGGCTCATGGCCGTCGCCCACCTCCCCGTGGTCGTCGTCGGCGTGCTGTGCTCGGTCGGCGCGTACCTGGCGGCGCCCTGGGTCGCCGACCGGTTCATCGACCCCGCGCAGGCCGGCACCGCCGTCACGCTGCTGCGGATCGCCGCGCCGTTCCTCGGCCTCATGGCCCTCACCCGGGTGGCGCTCGGCGGGACCCGCGGACTCGGCAGCGTCACCGCCTACTCGCTGATCAACAACGTCCTGCTGCCGGGCACCCGGCCGCTGCTGGTCGGCCTGGTGTTCGTGTTCGGCATGGGCGCGGCCGGCGTCATGGTCGCCTGGACGGCCCCGGTCGCGGCGTCGTTCATCGCGGCCGCCCTGGTGCTGTGGCGGATGATGTCCCGCGCCGGGCACGACCCGGACGGCGGGCCGCTTCCGGCCACCGTGCCGCGCGGGTCGCCCGGACGGGAGTTCTGGGCGTTCTCCGGTCCGCGCGGCTTGGCCGCCGCCGTCGAGATCGCGCTCGTGTGGGCGAACGTCCCGCTGGTCGCGATGCTGGTGTCCAGCGAGGAGGCGGGCGTCTACGCCACCGCCAACCGGTTCGTCAGCACCGGGACGCTGGTGCTGCAGGCGGCCCGGATCGCGATCGCCCCGCAGGTCGCCGCGATGCTCGCGCGCGACGAGCGGGACCGGGCCGGGCACCTGAACTCGCTGGCCACCCGGTGGGTCGTCCTCGCGTCCTGGCCCATCTACCTGGTGCTGGCCTGCTTCGGCCCGTTCCTGCTGGCGATGTTCGGCGAGGGCTTCACCGGCGGCGCCGTCGCGCTGGCGGTGCTGGCCGGCGCGATGCTCATCGCGCTCAGCGCCGGCAACGTCCAGACGGTGCTGCTCATGGGCGGCAAGAGCTCCTGGAGCCTCGGCAACAAGGCCGTCGCGCTGGCGGTGAACATCGGGCTGACGCTGCTGCTCGTCCCGCCGTTCGGCATCGCGGGCGCGGCGGCGGCATGGGCGGTGGCGATGCTGATCGACACGGTCGCGGCGGCGCTGCAGGTCCGCTACCTGCTCGGGCTGCGGCTGGACGTGCGGCGCGTCGCCGTCACCGGGCTGTGGGCGCTGGTGTGGTTCGGCCTGACCGGGGTCGCGCTGCGGGCCCTGTTCGGGACCTCGGCCCTGGTCTTCGCCGGCTACGCCGTCGTCGCCTGCGCCGGATACGCCGCTACGCTGTGGCGCCTGCGGCACTCGCTCGGCGGCGCCGAGTTCCTCGGCGCCGTGCGGAACAGGGGCGCCCGGGACGACGCGGGCGCCGGGCCAGGGGCCCGACAAGGGGAGAGCGCATGACCAAGGGGCTTGTCAGCGGTCTCAAGGACCGCTCGCCGCGGGCCGTCAAGGACATGGCCAATTCCGTCACCCGCGCCTATGGCAAGCGCACCGCGGAACAGCGGCATCTGCCCGACTTCATGGTCATCGGCACGAAACGGGGCGGGACCACCTCGCTGTGGAACTACCTCATCCAGAATCCGCTGGTCATGCCGATGTTCCCGGCGTCGCGGGGGCTGAAAAGCCCCTGGTACTTCTACGTGAACTACGCGAAAGGCGACACCTGGTACCGCTCGCATTTCGCTACCGAGAGTGAACTCGACCGGATCGAGGAGAAGGCCGGGACGCGCCCGCTGACCGGTGAGGCGTGCCCGTACTACATGTACCACCCGCGGGCCGCGGAGCGGATCCACGAGCGGATGCCCGGCCTCAAGGTGGTCGCCGTGCTGCGCGACCCGGTCAAGCGCGCCTATTCCCACTACTGGGAGGCCGTCGGCAAGGGCGTGGAGGACCTCGGGTTCGAGGAGGCGCTCGCCGCCGAGCCCGAGCGGCTCCGCGGGGAGCTGGAGCGGATGCGCGCCGAACCGCTCTACTACAGCGAGGCGCACGACTTCCACAGCTACCGCGACCGCGGCGTCTACAAGCCGCAGCTGGAGCAGTGGGGCGAGTACTACCCGCGGGAGAACTTCCTGGTCATGTCGGCGGAGGAGCTGTACGCCGACGAGCAGGCCGCGCTCGACCGCGTGTGCGGCTTCCTCGGGCTGCCGGCGCACCGGCTGGCGAGCGCCGAGCGGCACAACCACCTGCCGGCCCCGCCGATGGACGCGGCGACCAGGGCGGAGCTGACCGAGTTCTACCGGCCGCACAATCGGGAGCTGTTCGAGTGGCTCGGCGAAGATTTCGGGTGGCCGAGCTGATGGAGCTGCGGACGGTCGTACGGCGGTGCCGGTTTACCGCGGCGACAAAGGTCACAGTGCCATTCCGACATTGTGCGAATTCGTTGACCAGGGGTCTCGACCTGCACTAATGTAACTTCATTCTCATGCGTGGCGCCTGTGCGGCGGGCCGTTCGGCCTGCTCAGCGCCATCCCTCCCGATCAAATCCCCCGGGGGAGTTCATGCCAGATCGATTGCGTTTCCTGCGCGGTGTCCGATACCGCAGGAGCGCCGTGACCATAGTCGCGACCGTGGCCGTGCTGACCGGCACGGTTCTCGCGACCGTCTCCGCCCAGGAGGGCGGCAGCAAGTCGGCGGCGCTCAGCGCGGCAACCGTGCAGCGGGACGGGAAGACCTCCACCCGGGCCGCGGCCTCCTGCTGGGCCATCAAGCAGCAGTTCCCCTCCAGCGCGGATGGCGTCTACTGGCTGCAGACGCCGAAGCTCATCGCGCCCGACCAGTTCTACTGCGACATGACGACCGACGGCGGCGGCTGGGTCCTCGTCGGCCGCGGCCGGCAGGGCTGGAACTTCGCCTTCCCCGGCCAGAACGGCATCTCCGCGGTGCGCGACCACCCGACGGGGACCGCCGCGTTCACGCCCGCCGCGCTGCCGGCCGGCACCATCGACGGGCTGCTGAACGGCCACACGACCGACGACCTCCCCGACGGGGTCCGGGTCCGGCGCGCGACGAACGTCGAGGGCAGCAAGTGGCAGGAGATGCGCTGGAAGTTCAAGAAGTCCGCGCCCTGGTCCTGGTCGTTCGACGCCGATCCGGCCAACCCGCTGACGTCGGTCTCCTTCGACGGCACCAGCTACAGCGGCGGTGACACCCGGCTCGTCTCCAAGGACAGCGTGCTCCGTCCGACCAACGGGTTCTACACCTACGAGACCAAGCAGAACAGCTGGCAGCGCGGCTTCGCCTACCGGTCGTACGTGACGGCCGGCAGCAACAGCCCGACCAGCTACCTGTGGCGGTCCGGCGTCGCGGGCGGCGACACCATCCCGTTCAGCCAGGTGTGGATCCGGCCGAAGCTGACCGACGTGGAGTACCCGGCGATCCCCGACTCCGGCACCCCGGCCTCCGCCGCGGAGCCGGTGATGGGCAACAAGACCTCCAGCGGGCCGTGGGGCGTCACCGGCGTCGTCAGCGGCGGGACCGGCGAGCGGCACCTCGAGGTGCAGGGCATGGCCGTGTCCGGCACCACCATGTACGTCGGCGGCGAGTTCAAGAACGTCCAGAAGGGCGCCTCCGGCGAGAAGATCGACCAGCCCTACCTGGCCGCCTTCGACACCGCGACCGGCGAGTGGAAGTCGTCGTTCCGGCCCAAGCTGAACGGCGGCGTCTGGGACCTGCAGGTCGCGGGCGGCAAGCTCATCGTCGCGGGCGAGTTCACCAAGGCCAACGACGCCGCGAACACGGCGGGCCTGGCCGCGCTCGACCTGACGACCGGCAAGAACGCGTCCGGATGGACGGCCAGCGTCTCCGATTCCAGCGGCGGCGCCGCCTGGGCCCGCGCCCTCGACGTGCAGGGCGACTGGCTGTACGTAGGCGGCAACTTCACCCGCATCTGGGGCGGCAACCCGCTCAGCGCCAAGGTCTCGGTGGGACGCACGGCGCGCATCCGGGTCTCCGACGGCAAGCCCGACGGGACGTGGAAGCCGAACCTCAACGGCTCGGTCATCGAGCTCGACGCGAACTCGGGCGGCGACCGCGTCTACTACTCCGGCTACTTCACCAGCCTGAACGGCAACCCCGCGCGCAAGATCGCGGTGGTCGGCACGAAGGCGCCGGCGACGCAGGTGGCCGGGCTGGACGACCAGAGCTGGCACCCGAGCACGCCGAAGATCGACAAGCAGTACCAGCAGATCATCCGCGAGTTCGGCGACAAGGTCTGGGTCGGCGGTTCCGAGCACATCTTCTCCGCCTACACCAAGAGCAAGTTCGAGCGGCTGAAGAGCGTCATCACCAAGACCGGCGGCGACTTCCAGGCGGCCGTGGAGATCAACGGCGTCGTGTACGGCAGCTGCCACTGCTACAACTTCGTCTACCACGACGGCGACGCCTGGCCGACGCCGACCACCTGGTCGCAGATCCAGTCGGCCAACGCCGTCATCGCGTTCGACGGCGAGACCGCCAAGCCGGTGTCGGAGTTCTGGCCGAGCCTCGGCACCCGCGGGGGCAACGGCCCCTGGGAGCTGACCGAGGACAAGCAGGGCTGCATGTGGATCGGCGGCGACATCAACCGCGGATCGTGGCAGAGCGGCGGCTATCAATGGGCAGGCGGATTCACACGCGTGTGTCCGGAGGCCACCTTGTCGCTGGCGAAACCCACGGATCTGAAGGCGGCTTCGGACGGCGGCGGGGTCAAGCTGACCTGGAAGGCGCCGGCGCAGAACGAGGGCGCCAAGTACGAGGTCATCCGTGACGACCGGGTCATCGGCGTCACCTACGGCTGGCACTTCGACGTGTCCGAGGCCGGTGGCCGGTACTTCGTGCGGGCCCTCGACAAGGCGGGCAACCGCTCCGCTTCGACGGAGGTCGTGAGCCCGTGACCGGGTGAACGGCAGCGGTCAGGCCCGGGTTCGGCGGAAGCCGACCCCGGGCCTGACCATTTGCGGAAGGGGCTGCCGGTGTCAGGGACGCCAGCGTGCGAGGACGTCGAGCATCGCGGGGAACAGCGCCGGGTTCCAGCCTCCACCGCCGCGCTTGAGCCGGTGCGTGCGTGTGAACATCTCCAGCAGGTAGAGACGCGCCAGTAGCTCGCGGGCCTCGGCCGCGACCCCGTATGCGTCCAGCTCGGTCTGAGCGGCGCTCTCGACGGCCTCCACGGCGGTGCCGAGCGACGCGCCGCGCAGCACGAGCGCGACCTGGAAGCGCCAGTGCAGCAGGTCGAGCCCGACGGGGGCATCGGGCGCGCTGTGCTCCCAGTCGAACACGTGCAGCTCACCGCCGTGGTGGCCGACGTTCCACGGCACCCAGTCGCCGTGCCAGCGGCCGATCCGCAGCTTCAGCTCCGCATGCCGTTCTTCGAGGCCGTCCATGGCCGCGGTCATGGCGTCGGCCAGGTCGGGCTCTTCGCCCATGGCGGCGACCTCGTCCCGCATCCGCCGCCAGAACGCCATGTCGGTGAGCCGCTCCCAGCCCGCGGACACGGTGTCGGCGACCGCCAGCGCGTACCCGGGCTCGGGCGGGCTGTCGGGCTCGCCGTGGCCGGTCACGCGGGCCGGCAGGGGGGCGGTGACCGTGATGAGGAGGTCGCGCCACGGCCCGTGGTGCAGGAGTGCCGGGACGCGGGGGCTCGGCCCGTCCGCGGCGGCGAGGGCCGTCGCGACCGCCTCGACGGCGGACGCCTCGGTCGCGGCCATCTCCTTGGTGGCGGGGCTCCAGCCGATCTTCGCGTAGCCCAGCGGGGCGCCGTCGCCCGAGAAGACCTGGAGGGTCGGCTTGCCGTTGGGGTCGATCGGCCGCACGCCCAGCCCGAAGACGATCTCGGGGACGTCCAGCACGCGGCGCAGATGCTCGCCGAGCAGATGGTCCGCGGCCTGCTCGGCGGGGATGTCGGAGCGGACGCCGACGGTCAGCCGGTGCTTCAGCAGCCGCTGGGCCAGGCCCGTCCGGAAGCCGGCGCCGAGGGCCCGCCGGGTCGCCCGGACCTGCCCGGACCGCAGCCGGTTGTAGCAGGTCAGGGTGGCCGCCGCGGCGGCGCGGCCGGCGATCGGGACCAGGAACCGCGCGTTCGCGGGGCTCGGGACCACGGCGTAGGTCTCCACCGGGCGGTAGCCGCCGGGAAGGGCGTCCAGGGTGGCCAGGACCGGCGCGTCCGGGCCGGGTTCGCCCCACAGGCGGACGATGAGCTCGCGCAGAGGCGCGGACGTGGACACGATGACTCCAGTCGCGATCCGGGCGGGGGGATGTGGCGCGAGTCTATCGGTCCGTTGCCGCACGTATTCGCCATGACGGAGATGCGGGGAAGTGGCGTGACATCGTTGCCCGATGCCATAGGGTTCCATGGTCCCTGGCATCGCTTGACGGGGCTTGCCGATCGTGAGAAGTGGGGGACTCCCAATGGTGTTCCGAGGGCGCGCTCTGGCGACCTGCGTTGTGACGGCCGCTCTTCTGGCCGCCGCGTCCGCCTGCGGCGGGGACGACGGCAAGTCCGCCGAGCCCGATCCTCGCGGCCCGAGCGCCTCGGCGACGGCGAGCGGCGCGTCCGCGAAGCCGGGCGAGGGCGACAGCGACAAGTCGAACAACGGCAGCAAGCCGTCCAAGCAGCCGACGCCGGTCTCGCAGACGCGCCCCTACCTGTACCCGCCCAAGGTGGGGAACCCGGGCGTGGTGTGCGGTACCGCGCAGAACAACCAGGGGGCCCAGTACGGCCTGAAGGTGGTCCAGGGCAAGCCGGACTGCTCGCAGGTGCGCACCGCCTTCACCACCTACTTCGGCTACATCGCCGAGGTCGAGCTCCGCGGCTACGGCTACGACGGCCGCCAGCTCAAGTCGTCCGGCGGCTGGGCCTGCGGCCCGCACGTCAAGGGCGACACGACGATGAAGTCGATCGACTGCGCGAAGAGCGGCGCCCGCGTCAACGCCTCGCTCCTGCCCAGCTGACGGTCAGGTCAGGGCGAGGACGGGCGGGGCCCGCGGGCCCCGCCGCCCGTCAGATGCCGCGGCCCCGCCGGTGCAGGAAGCGGACGATCCGGTCGGCTCCCACCAGCCGGCAGGCGATCGCGACGGCCAGGTAGGCGCGCGGCTCCCGCCAGTTGGCCCGCACGGTGCGGCGGGCCCACCGGAGCGCCGACCGGCGGCGGCCGGCCGCCGCCTCCGCGAACGCGATCTGCCCGGCGATGCGCCCGTGGCCCGCCGGGACGAGGCGGAACTCGGGGACCTCCTCCAGGAGCCAGGCCAGGGCGTCGGCGATGACGCGCCAGCGCTGCGCGAAGTAGGACTGCTTCCCCCAGAGCACCTCGACGTGCACGTCCGGGACGTTGACGATGGCGGCGTCCCGCGCGGCGCGCAGCAGGAACTCGTAGTCCTCGCCGTGGCTGCCCGGGACCTCCTCGCTCACCAGCCCGATCCGCTCGATCAGCGCGTCCCGGCGGAGCAGGAACGTCGACGGGTGCAGCTCGGTCAGCCGGGAGCGCAGCAGGTCGGCGAAGGCGACCTCGCCGCGGTCGAGCGTCCGGTCGACCTTCCGGTCGTCGTAGAGGATCCGGATACCGGTGCAGGCGAGGCCCGCCCCCGGCGCTGATCGGAGCACGTCGACCTGCGCGGTGAGCTTGCCGGGCAGCCACCGGTCGTCGTCGTCGCAGAACGCGACGAGCTCGCCCGTGGCGGCGAGGATGCCGGAGTTCCGGGCTCCCGCGAGGCCGGGCACCCGGGTGTTGGCCATGACCGACACCCGCCGGCCGGGCTTGTCGACGGCGACGGTGTCGTCGATCTCGCTCTGGTCGTGGACGACGAGGCAGTCGATGTCGCCCGCGTAGTCCTGGGCGAGGATCGAGTCGAGCGCGACGCGCAGCAACTCGGGTCGGTTGCGGGTCGCGACGACCACGGTCACGCTCGGCGGCTCGCCGCCCTCGGCCGCGGGGCTCCCGGCGGGACGCGCGGGCGTCTCGCCGCGCACGCTCATGAGCGTGTCGATCAGCTGGCCGGTGCGCCGGACCGCGGCGGCCTGGGCGGCGCCGGAGTCGCCCTCGGCCAGCAGGAAGGCGTCCGGGTCGTCGACCAGCCGGTCGAGCTGCGCGCGCAGCTCGGCCTCGGTGCCGCAGGCGGCGACGAGGCCCTTCTCCTCGATCCGCTTGAGGAAGTCGATCTGGTGGCCGTCGACGATCTCGTCGTGGGCGGGATCGCGCGGCACGATGACGGGCAGCCGCCCGAGCCGGCGCGCCTCGCCGATCGTCGAGGCGCCCGCGTGCGTCACGACGACCGCGGCCTGCTCCATCAGCTTCAGCAGCTCGACGTGGTCGAGGAAGTCGCGCGGCTCGGCGTGCTCGGGGGCGCGGGACGCGCCGTGCTGGACGACGCAGTGCACCCGCCCCTGCCCCGCGTCCGCGAACCAGCGGTCCACCCACTCGATCAGCCGGTCAAAACGGTGGTGGTCGGTGCCGACGGTCACCAGCACCAGCGGACGGTCGCTCACTGGGCTTCTGGGGCGGATGCCCCACCCTTCAGGCTAGGGAGGAAGTCCCTCCATATGGTCATGCTCTGTCGGTCCCTTCCGCTAGCTTTATGTATGTGTCTCGTTACCGCTTGCGTCCATCGCCTGCTCAGGAGACGGTGCTGGCGGAGCATTGCGGGCACGCCGGGTTCGTCTGGAACCTCGCCGTCGAGCAGCACCGGCACTGGAAGCCTGGCCGCCGCTCGACCCCGCCGCTCGACCCCGGCGTTCGCCGAGCAGTGCCGTCAGCTCACCGAGGCCCGTGCGGCGTTCGCATGGCTGCGTGCCGGTTCGCAGACGGTTCAGCAGCAGGCGCTCAAAGACTTCGCTCAGGCCATGGCGAACTTCTTCGCCCGGACGCACCGGCAGCCGACGTGGCGTAAGGCCGGTGTCCACGAAGGGTTCCGGATCGTCGGTCAGCGGGGTCGCGCTTGGGGCGTGCGGCGTGTGTCCCGCTGTGTGGGTGAGGTGCGGGTGCCGAAGGTGGGGTGGGTCCGCTTCCGCTGGTCCCGCCCCGTCCCCGAGGGTGTGAAGTCGTTTCGGGTGACGCGTGACCGTGCCGGGCGCTGGCATGTGGCGTTCGCGCCTGTTCCCGACCCGATCCTGCCGCCAGGCAACGGGCAGGCGGTGGGGGTGGACCGGGGCGTCGCCGTGTCGGCGGCGTGGTCGACGGGAGAACTCCTGCAGGCACCCGGCCTCACCGAGGCTGAGGTAGCGCGGCTGCGGCGGTTGCAGCTCAGGCTGGCTCGAGCCCGCCGTGGCTCGAACCGCCGCGCCCGCGTCAAGGCCGCGATCGCCCGCCTGAAGGCACGGGAGGCTGACCGGCGCAGGGACTGGGTGGAGAAGACAAGTACGACTCTGGCCCGCGGCTTCGACGTCATCGCTGTCGAGGACCTGAACGTGCGGGGCATGACCCAGTCCGCCAAGGGCACCATCGACGCCCCTGGCCTCAACGTTCGAGCCAAGGCTGGGCTGAATCGAGCCATTCTGGCCGCCGGCTGGGCGCGTCTGGTCGAGCGGCTGGGGCACAAGGCGCCCGGCCGTGTCATCAGGGTCGATCCGCGTCACACGTCGCAGACCTGCCATGCCTGCGGGCACCGCGCACCGGAGAACCGCGAGAGCCAAGCGGTCTTCCGGTGTGCCGCCTGCGGCCGGACGGCGAACGCCGACGTCAACGCGGCCTGCAACATCCGAACCGCCGCAGGGCATGCGGTGGCAGCGCGGGGAGGAGGTCAAAGCAGGTTCCCCACGACGACGGAGTTCGGGTAGAAGCGGCGCTGCTCCTCCCACTGGACAAGGAACATCGACGCGAACGGGCGGCACAGGCGTCCGGTCAGGGTGGGCGAGTCGATGCGGTCGTAGACCTCGATGTAGACCGACGGGATCCGCATCAGCTTGGCCAGGACGAAGAACGACAGCGCGACGCCGGCGCCCGTGGACACGACGACGTCCGGCCGCGACCGCCGCAGCAGCCGCCACGCGAGCCGGGTGTTGCGCAGCAGGTTCGGGATGTTGCGGGTGGTGGGCTGGTACGCCCAGGACACTCGCTCGCCGGCCAGGAGGGACTCGGCGTGGCGGGACTCGAACGTCACCCAGGAGCGCTCGTAGGAGCTCCACCACGCCTGGAGGGCGAGGAGCTGAGTCAGATGGCCGCCCGCCGACCCGATGAGCAGGACGTGTCTATCGGTTGGTGGCACTTGACTCCTTCGGGGGACTGCGGAGGAGCCGAATGCGTCGCCGGTGTGCTGCGGCCGCGGCTGTCAGGCGGCCATGGTCGGACCACGCTCGTTCTGCTCTCCTGGGGGCCCGGCGGCGCCGGGGGAAACGACCGGGGAGGGCAGCGTATCCCGGTTCCGGGCGGAACGGCGTAGATAGAGCCAGGTGGCGAACGTGGCGGCGGTGAGGGCGACCAGGGTCCAGGCGAGCGGGACGGCTCCGAGGCCGAACATCTTCAGCGACGAGGCGACCAGGACGAGGGCGAGGACGCGGCGGATGAGGCCGCTGGGAGCGCGGGAGGAGATCCTGGAGCCCAGGTAGACGCCGGGGATGGAGCCGGCGAGGAGGGCGGCGGTGACCTCCATGCGGAAGTCGCCGAACAGCAGGTGGCCGATGGCGGCCGCGAAGACCAGCGGGACGGCCTGGAGCAGGTCGGTGCCGACGAGCTGGTTGGCCTTGAGGGCCGGGTAGAGGGCCAGCAGCGCGACGATGATGAGGGAGCCGGAGCCGACCGAGGTGATGCCGACGACGAGGCCGCCGACGATGCCGATCAGGACGGTCGGGACGGGGCGGACCTCGATCTCGGGCGCCGTGTTCCCGTCCTCGGCGGAGCCGGCGCGTCCGCGGTGGGCCAGATAGCCGCGCAGGACGAGCCCCGCCGCGGCGATCATCAGGGCGGCGCCCATGGCCTTGCTGATGAGGTCCTCGATGGAGCCGCCGTGGCCGATGGCCTTCGCGACCAGCACGCCGGAGAAGGCCGCGGGCACCGAGCCCAGGCAGAGCCAGCGGACCAGCCGCATGTTGATCGTGCCCTGCCGGTAGTGCACGGCGCTGCCGACCGGTTTCATCACGGCGGCGGCGACCAGGTCGCTGGACACGGCGGCGAGCGGGCTGACCCCGAAGAACGTCACGAGCATCGGCGTCATCAGGGCGCCGCCGCCCATGCCGGTCAGCCCGACGATGATGGCGACGAGGAACGAGCCGAGCGCCATCGTCCAATCGAAGTCCATTGGCATGACCTACCTGCTATATCGGAAAACTCGCTAACAGACTAAACGACGCGTTCTCCGTGTCATGACCCGGATGGGGAGGGACAAACGGGGCAGATGGGTCAGTCGGGGCGTACCCAGCCGCCGTCCACCAGCAGGCCGAGGACCTGGGCGACCGCCTCGTCCGGTGTCGTCTCCGACGTGTCGAGCCGCAGGTCGGCGTCGTCGGGCTCCTCGTAGGGGTCGGAGATGCCGGTGAACTCCGGGATCTGCCCGGCGCGCGCCTTGGCGTACAGGCCCTTGCGGTCGCGGCGCTCGCACTCCTCCAGCGGCGTCGCGACGTGCACCAGGATGAAATCGCCCACGGCCGACACCATCGTGCGCACCTCGGCGCGCGTCACGGCGTACGGGGCGATCGGCGCGCAGATGGCGGTGCCGCCGTGCCGGGTGATCTCGGCGGCGACGAACCCGATGCGGCGGATGTTGAGGTCGCGGTCGGCGCGGGAGAACGTCAGGCCGGCCGACAGCATCCGCCGGACGACGTCGCCGTCCAGCAGGGTGACCGTCCGGCCGCCGCGCTCGACCAGCGCGTCGGCCAGGCCGCGCGCGACCGTGGACTTCCCGGAGCCGGACAGGCCGGTGAAGAACACCGTGATGCCGCGCGAGTGCTTCGGGGGGCGCGCCAGCGCCAGCTCGGCGGCGACGGCGGGCGGGGTGAACCAGTCGGGGACGGGCTCGCCCGCGTCCAGCAACTCGTTCAGCCGCGCGGGCGTCAGCTCGGCCTGGACGTGGTCGGGTTCGATGCGCGCGACGGGCCGCCACACCTCGACGTCGGCGTCGTAGGCCCACGGCTCGGGGACGACGAGGGGGATCGCGGTGCCGTCCATCTCCCGCTCGGCGAGCAGGTGGGTGGCGCCGTAGGCGGCGGCGACGTGCGCGTGCAGGAGGACGTCGCGGTCCTGGTCGGCGTGCGCCGGAAGCGGCACGGGGATGATCCGGGTGCCGTCCGGCAGCTCCCTGCGGACGCCCAGCAGCGCCCGGACCAGGGACTCGTCGTGCTCGCCGCTCAACATCGGCAGGACGAGGACCTTCGCGCCCAGCTGCTCGGCGACCTGGCGGAGCTGGCCCAGCTGCTTGCGGTGCAGGGGCTCGCGGGTGGCCACCGCGAGCACGTTCACGGGGGGTGTGGGGGGTCGTCCCCCCTCGGGAGACTCGGCGAGCACGTCGCCTTCGGTGGCGTCGAGCTCGTCAGGGCGGCGGCGCAGGCTGTGGAACGGTCCGTGTGCCGGGGCGCGCAGGGCCTCCAGCGGCCCGGCGAGCCGCCATGCCTGGCTCGTCGGGTCCTGCCAGGCCTCGGCGACCTCCAGGACGGCGAGCGGCACGCCCTCCGGGTCCTGCAGGACGATCCGCTCGTGGCCGGTCAGCTCCTTCGGCACGGCCAGCGTGACCGGGACCGGCCACGGGGTGCCGTCGGCGAGCCGCCCGCCGGCGATCACCATCGCGGTGTCGAACGAGCCGAGGAACCCGGTCAGCGGGCGGTACACCCCCGCCAGGAGCAGTTCCAGGTCGGCGAGCTCCGCCGCGCCGGGGGTCCAGGCGGGCAGGTCGCGCAGCGTGTCGGGAAGGCCGGCGTCGGCGGTCACCGCGATCTCCGATCCCGCCCGGCGGCGGGGTGCCGGGCTCAGGTGGTGGTGAGCAGGAGTTTCCGCAGGAAAAATACTGCCCCGGCCTGGGCGTACGCACGTCCGCCCCGGATCAGATGACCCGGGCGAAGCGGTTCTCCGGCTTGCGGATGACGAGCGTGACCTCGCTGTGGTCTGCGGTGAGGCGCCCCCGGGCGGCCGCCGACACCAGCCGGCACAGCAGGTCGGCGAGGCCGGTTCCGGCCCCGAGAGCGTCGATGGCCTGCCGCGAGGTGTACTCCTCGGAGACCACCAGCCCGCGCATCACGCAGTACCAGCGCATGCCCGACCGGGACGCGACCCGGTCGTAGATCGCCGGCGGCGGGCTCGTCCGGACCACCGGCACCGGGCGCGGCACCGGCTCCGGCAGCGGCTCGGCGGCCCCGCCCGGCGGCGCCGGAAGCGGGACGCGGGCGTGCGCGCCGCGCGGGCCGCGCCCCTGCCCGCGCGCCGGCCGGGGCCGGCGCCGGCGGCCGGACGTGCGCAGCCACCGCGGCAGCGTGCGGTCCAGGAAGCCGAACGCGGTGTTGCGGTCGCGCAGATGCACCAGCAGCAGCCCGCCCGGCTTCAGCGCGGCGACGAACCGGTCGAGCACCAGTTCGGCATGCGGCACGCGCTCGATCAGGTACGAGGCGTGCACGATGTCGAAGGCGCGCGGCGGCAGCGGGACGGTGCGCAGGTCGCCGAGGTGCCAGGTGTCGAGGTCGGGCCGCTCGCAGGTGTAGGCGCGCAGCTCGGGGGACTCCATGTCGACCCCCGTGACGAGGTGCTCGCGGTCGCCGAGGTCCAGTCCCATGCCCCAGCCGCAGCCGGCTTCGAGGATGTGGATCCGCTGCAGGGGCTTCTCTAGGGCGTACTGGCGGGCGCGTTCTGAGAAGAGATCGCCGTCGCTGACCGGCGGCGTACGCAGATCGGTCACAATCTCGCAGCGTAATCGCCTGACTGCGTTCCGTCCGCTATTTGCTCTTTCTTGGTAACCGTCGTGTCGCCCTCAGTGCCGATCGCGGGTGCGTCCGCGGGCTGCGGCGTCCACCTGAACGGAAGGCCGCGCGGGCGCGTACCCTGGGACGCGGCACCGGGGTTCACTGGGATTCCGGGGCTTCGGGCTGCCCTGCCACGGGGTGTGACGGCGATTTTTGCGGGCGAAGATGACGCTTTCTGGACTTGTTGACCTTGCGTGCACCGACCCCGGTCTGGCGCGCGCACTCAAGCGGGCGCGCGCGGACCAGGAGGTCGTGGCGCCCGCTTCGCTGTGGCCGATCCTGGCGGCGGCGCTGAGCCGCAGCCTCGGTGCGGGCGGCGATGGTACGGGCGGTGGGGCTGCGG